>BTQP01000084.1:0-8207 GCA_036985935.1 Acidimicrobiia bacterium
ACCGGTGGAGAGCTTTCAGGCTGCTCGGTCGCGATCCGAGCCGACGACGGATGGACGACACGCTACATCCACCTCAACACGGACACCCCGCAAACCGACGACGGAAGATACGCATGTTTCGCACCTTCGATCGAAGTCGGTGCCCGGATCAAGGCGGGCACCGTGATCGGCTGGATAGGTGACAGCGGGAACGCCGAGCACACGGTGCCCAACCTGCACTTCGAAATACGTAACCCTGACGACATCGCCGTTGATCCCTGGGTGTCGCTCGAGGCCGCACAACGGATCGATCACGAATGGGTCAACGCCAGTTCGGTGCTGGATCTCACGACATCCCTTTTCGCGGAGCAAGCTGGCACTGTGTTCGTCGTCGACGCGGCAAACCTCGCTGAACTCGCAGCACAGAACGAAGGTCCGACGGTGATCGACGTTCCACTCATCCCCTACGATGCCGACAACCCGATACCAGCACTCGCAGCCCTTCGTGATTTTGCCCCTGAACGAATCGTGGTACTCGCCGGCGCAGACTCCCAGCGTTTGGCCGACGATCTCCAGACATATGCACCACTCGTGGCGGTCGCGACGCTGGCGGGCCTCCAACCGACGGTGGCCTCGCCGAACGACCCCGTCGGAGCTGAGATACCGCCGATGACTTTCGAGGCTGAGCCGACAGACCGCTTCACGACCCTCATTGGCGGGCATCTCGCATCGATCACCAAGGGCCTACGAGAGCAGATCGATTCGCTCGGTCTTCACCACAAGATCGTGATTCTCAGCGCCCCGAGAACGGCTCCGTCTGGCATTGGATTTCCGGCAAACGACAGACCAGGTCCCGACGCCAACCGAGATGCCCTCTGGTGGAACACATCTGAAGGTTGGCTGTTGAGTGAATCCATCGAGGATGCGCCGAACCCGGGCCTAGCCTACGTAGATGAGGACCACGCGAATGAGGCGATTACCTCGTACTTGATGAGTCAGGCGTCCGCACCGCCGATGCCTCTCTGGCACTATCAGCCGACATCTCGAGCCACAAGGTCGTTATAGGTTTCTCGTTCCACAACGAGTCTGGCGGTCCCGTCGGCGACGAATACAACCGCCGGTCTGAGAACCTTGTTGTAGTTCGATCCCATCGAATGACCATATGCCCCGGTCACCGGTGTGCACAGCACGTCGCCGACCGACAGGTCAGCAGGCACCGCGGCGTCCTTGACGATGACATCACCGGACTCACAGTGTTTGCCAACGATATGCACCTTCGTAGAACGTTCTGCATCCGGGTCGATCGCACGGAAGGCCTCGTAACCACTGCCGTAGAGGACCGGACGCGGGTTGTCGGACATACCGCCATCAACCGCCACATACGTTCGTATGCCCGGAATCTCCTTGATCGTCCCGATCTCGTACGCAGTGATCGCGGCAGACGCGACGATCGCTCTTCCCGGTTCAGCGTGAATCGTCGCCTGTATGTCATTCGCGGCAGCCGATTCGATGGCGGCGGTCGCCCAAGAAGCGATCGACATGGCCTTCTCACCCTCCACATACGCGACTCCGAGACCCCCACCGATCGAGAACTCGGACGCCCCCGACCGATTCACAAACGGAGCCAGGCTCTCGATGGCTCGCGAAAAGGAGTCGACATCGAAGACCTGACTTCCGATGTGGGCATGAATCCCAACGAAATCGAACGCCTTCGAGCTGCGGACATGCCGGATCGCCTTGTCAGCTACGCCGGCGGCAAGCGGAAATCCGAACTTCGAATCGGTGATGCCAGTCTTGAGGTACTCATGCGTGTGTGCCTCGATTCCCGGGTTGACTCTGATCAAGACCCTCGGGACCGGGAGACCTTCGGCGATGAGCTGCTCGATGCGATCGATCTCGTCCCACGAATCGACAACGATTCGCCCGACGCCCTGCTTCAGGGCAGCTTCAAGCTCGTGAGGCGACTTGTTGTTGCCGTGCAAGACGAGTCGATCGGCGGGGACTCCTGCGTGGATCGCGACGTACATCTCGCCGCCGGTCGAGACATCGATCGCCATACCCTCTGCATGCGCCAGTTTCGCCATTGCCGTACACAGGAACGCCTTGGATGC
Source organism: Acidimicrobiia bacterium (assembly GCA_036985935.1). Classification (GTDB taxonomy): domain Bacteria; phylum Actinomycetota; class Acidimicrobiia; order Spongiisociales; family UBA5794; genus JAMBLL01. The sequence continues at coordinate 2,091 of BTQP01000084.1, forward strand.
ATACGCGACGTTGCCTCCGAAGGCTGAAACTGCGTCGCGACACCTCGTCCGCAGGTGTTCTTCGTCGTAGATGAACAGCGGTGTTCCGTGGGTTCTGGCAAGTTTCTCGACATCGCAGCCGCCGATCGTCAGCCGACCATCAACGACCGATGCCGAGTCAGGCAGTAGGTCATGGTTGATGCCTGCTGCGCTCACATGCGGTCCGGAATCTCGATGCCCAGCAGGTCGAGCAGTTTGGTGAGAACATCCAACGTGATCGCGACAAGGGTGAGCCACGATGATTGCCGCGCGGCATCGGACTCGCTGAGGATGTGACAATGCTCGTAAAAGCGACTGAAGTCCGTTGCAAGTTCGTAGCTGAACTCGGCGAGGACATTGGGGGCCCTCAGATCTGCGGCGCGGTTGACCACCTCTGACAAACGGACCAAACGCAACATGAGCGCCCGTTCCTGGGCAACGGTTGCGGGGAGGATCTCGCCGCCGGAGAGGCCCTCCTGTGTCGCACGCCGCAGAATGGACTTGATCCGAACCGCGGAGTATTGAAGGTACGGACCCGTTTTGCCCTCAAAGGCGGAAAACCGGTCGAGGTCAAAGATGTAGTTCGACGTCCGATGGTTCGAAAGGTCGCCAAACTTCAGCGCGGCAATGCCCACCTGGCGTGCGATCGACTCGCGTTCTGCCTCCGGGTAGTCAGCCGCAATGTTGGCTTCTTCGAGTCGTGCGCGAGCACCGTCGGTCACCAATCCAATGAGGTCACCGAGCCTCAAGACACCGCCTTCGCGCGTCTTGAACGGCTTGCCATCGATGCCGTTGACCGTGCCGAAACCAATGTGCTCGACTTCGACCGACTCGGGAAGGATGCCCATTTCCCTCGCCGCACGAAACACTTGCTCGAAATGGAGGCCCTGCCGTGCATCCACGACGTACAGGCCGAGATCCATGCCCATGTCAGCGACACGCATGTCAATGGTTGCCAGGTCCGTCGTCGAATACAGGTAGGAACCGTCGGAGCGGGTGAGCAGCAGCGGCGGCAACTCCTTCTTGTCGTCCGCAACAGCAACGTCCACGATGACGGCACCCTCAGATGTACGGGCGACATCGTCCGCGAGCGCCCTTTGAACCATCTGCTCCAGTCTCTCGTTGACGGTCGACTCGCCGTACCACACATCGAATTCGACACCGAGAGCGTCGAAGTCCTTGCGCTGCTCTGCCACGGAGACGTCATGGAAGTGTTGCCACACGGCCAGGTACCCCGGCCGTCCATTCTGGAGCTCGAACGTTGCCACACGGGCTCGCTCGGCCACGTCTGCATCCTCGGCCGCCCGTTGGGTGATCACCGGATACATGTCGGACAGATCGTCGAGTGTGACAGGCGACACCTCCGGGTACGGACCGTCAGTCGCCGGGTCGTATTCGGCGTCGAAATAGGGGAGGTCTGGCTGTCGGTCCTGCAATTCGACGATGAGCTGGCCGACGGGCATTCCCCAGTCACCCATATGGATATCACCGATCGTCCTGTGCCCGAGGAAGGAGAAGAGCCGCTTCACACTCTCGCCGATGATCGCCGCCCGCAGATGTCCGACGTGCAGTGCCTTGGACATGTTCGGCCCGCCGTAGTCGACAACGACTGTCAAAGGGTCCTCCACCGCCTCGACGCCGAGCCGGTCTGAAAGACCCATGGCGGCTGTGGACGCAGCCAAGGCGCGGTCGGTGACCCGGATGTTGATGAAGCCGGGTCCCGCAATCTCGAGCGACTCGATCATGTCTTGATCACCTACTGACGTGATGATCGCCCCGGCGAGTTCCCGAGGGTTCCTCTGTGCGGTCTTCGCCGCACCAAGCGCCCCGTTGCATTGATAGTCGGCCAGCTCGGGACGCTGGGATATCGACACGGCCCCATAGTCACCGTCGAGCCCCTCGGATTCAAAGGCTTCCGAGAACAGCTGTGAGAGTTCGTGCTGGAGGGACATCGATTTCCGTATCTATTGATCGATCACGGCCGAGGGCCGGTGACGAAGGTACAAGGTTACAATCCGCGTGCGCCCCAGTAGCTCAGGGGATAGAGCACTGGCCTCCGGAGCCGGGAGCGCAGGTTCGAATCCTGCCTGGGGCACAGGGCGTAGTACGTAGAACGTACTACGTATTACGAATCAAGGATCTCCCTCACGATGCGGTTGACGAGAGCGCCGTCGAGGTCTTTTCCTGAGCGCATGACAGCGCCGATGACCTGGCCGGCCTGTGGGTCCGCACCGCTGTCGAGACCTGCGAGCACGTCTTCGATGAGTGCACGGGTTGTCTCTTCGTCAAGACTTTTTGGCAGGTAGCCCTGGAGGTAATCCACCTCGAAGGACAGAATCTTGACGTGTTCTTCACCGCGTTCGCCCATTGACTTGTATTCGTCGAGCGACTTAGAGATTCGCTTTACATACGTCGCTATCGTTTTGCGGAAGAGATCATCGTCAATTTCCCCCTTGAATCCTGGAGCAGATTTCGCAGTAGCAACCTCTGCCTGGACGGATCTGATCGCATTGAGCGTCGCCTTGTCCCTTGCCCGCATCGCGGTTTTCTGATCGTCCTTCAGTTGTGACTCGATGCTCATTCTTGGGCTCCCACCGGGTGATATCTATGGCGAAATGGTAGTGGGGCGCAAGCGACGGCTGCACATTTGGATCGCTACAGATCGACTGCCGTACCATGTTCCCATAGCGGTGTGGAAGAACCGTTTGACAGCGGGGGGTAGTTTGTGAAAACATTCACTTTCGAAAGCACGTACGACCTGAAGCCCAAGGAGACACCAGAGTGCTCACCGTCACCGACTGGAGAGAACTCTCAGCCTGCCGTGACTCGGACCCGGACATTTTCTTTCCGGTCGGAACCACGGGACCTGCTGTTGAGATGATCGAAAAGGCCACTGCGATCTGCAGCGTCTGCACAGTTCAGGAGGAGTGCCTTCTGTACGCACTCGAAACGAACCAGGAAGCTGGCGTCTGGGGTGCTCTACCCGAAGACGACCGCCGAAGGTTCAGAAAACGGTGGCTGGCTGAACGAAGACGCCAGCGCCAGGCGAGTTGATCTCGCGCTTAGTTCACGAAAAAAAGGGACCCGGTCCAACCGGGTCCCTTTTTCGTTGACGTTTGACGCCAGGTCAACCTCCGCTGAATCCGATCCCGCGGTTCTGCGGCTCCTCGAGCTCTATGAAAGCGATAGACGCCACAGAGATCCCAAAGCGATGTCCACGCCCATCGGTGACCCACAGCACGGCGTCCTTACCCTTGAGAGCCTTCTCGTATGCGGAACTGACTACCTCTGGATCATCGACCTGAATCTCCAGTTCTCGCGCAGATGAAATCCCGATGCGTATCGTCGGTGAATCGCTCATTTCATACCTCTCTTTTTTCGTGCGTCATGAAATGACGAGCTCTGGATGCGATCTCAGTCTTGGTGCTGTCGCCATCACCCGCGCAGCGATCTCGTCGAACGCCTGTGCGGCCTCTCCGGTGGGATCCACAACCGATATCGGGCGGCCCACGTCGCCTCCCTCTCGCAGTGCTGGAACGAGTGGTATCTGACCGAGAAGCGGGACCTCGAGTTCATCGGCAAGCCGCTGTCCCCCGCCCTCGCCAAATATCTCGTATCGTTTCGCATCGTCACCGGTGAACCACGACATGTTCTCGACGACACCGATGATGTCCTGGTTGACCTTGTGGGCCATCAATCCGGCGCGTACCGCAACTCGCTGAGCAGCGGGCTGGGGAGTGGTCACAAGGAGGATCTCGCCTCGAGGTAAGTACTGGCTGATCGAGATGGCGACATCTCCCGTTCCCGGTGGCATGTCGATTAGGAGATAGTCGAGCTCTCCCCAATGGACATCGACGAGGAACTGTTCGAGTGCCTTGTGCAACATGGGGCCTCGCCAGACGACCGCCTGATCGGGTTGGACGAAGAAGTCCATCGAAATCACGGACACACCGTGGGCTCGGGGCGGTAACAGAATGTCCTCGAGAACCGAAGGCGCTCGTTCGACACCCATCATCTTGGGGATCGAAAAGCCCCATACATCCGCGTCGATGATGCCGACCTTCTTACCATGCCCGGCGAGCGCGACCGAGAGGTTCGTCGTCACGGATGACTTGCCAACTCCGCCTTTTCCTGAGGCAACACCGATGATCCTCGTCTTGGATCCCGGTTTGCCGATCGACACTTCACGTTGATCCGGGTTCGGACCTCGTAGGTCCGCCGCAAGCGCCGACTGTTCGTCGCTCGACATCGCAGTGAAGGAAATATCGACGGAACCGATGCCCGGAACTCGAGTGAGGGCCTCGTTGATCGCTTCGCCGAGTTCATCAACGACCGGCGAGCCCGGAACGGCGAGAGCGACAACAACCGACACACGGTCGTCGTCGATATCAATCGTTCGAATCGCGTTCAGGTCACCAAGTGACCGGAGAATCTCCGGGTCCTGAACCCCTTCAAGTGCACTTCGCACCGTTGCGCTGTCTACCACGAAGTCTCCCATCGGAAAGTATCTCGGCGAGGCTAATGGTCTGTCCGACCGAGCAAGTCGTCGAGGACTCCCCAATCTGGCTCGTCCGCCGTATCATGGAAGCATCACGAGGAGGCACCGTGCCGACGACGGATTTTGACACACAGGTCGAGACAATTGCGGGCGCGCTAGGCGATGCGACGCGACGGGGTATCTACGTCACGATCCGCGAGTCGCATGACCCAGTGACCGCAAGCCAGATTGCCGAGACGTTCCACATACACCCGAACGTTGCACGTCATCATCTCGACCGGCTTCTCCTCGACGACTTCATCCGCGTATCGGACCGCCCGGTCGCCACGCCATCTGCCGGGAGACCGGCCAAGCGATACGAAGTCACCGACAAGTCGGTCATGATCCAGTACTCAGCTCAGAAATACGACCGCCTCGCCGAGCTGCTCGCCGACGTGATCTCGCAGCTGGACGACGGCCGCGCCGACGATATCGCACTGGAAGTCGGGCGTGACTACGGACGCCGGCTCGGGGGAGAGATCGGATTGCCCGAAGAAGAAGGTTTCGAGGAGGCTGCGCTCGCCGTGGCCACATCGATGATGGGCCGCGGTCTGGGTGCGTCCACGGTTGCGTCTGAAAACCGGATCATTGCGCAGTTCTGCCCTCTGTGTCGGACAGGGAAGGACCAGCCAGGCGTCCTCCAGCGGATCGATCAAGGAATCGTTCAGGGACTGCTCGAGTGCGCCGCTCAACGTCCGGTTGCTCTCGAACTCGGTCATCCTGCCGCGGACTGAACGCGTGGCCTGGATCAAGACACTGAGAGAAGATGGCTGGGATGAGGACCTCGCCACGGTCTACGGCATGGTTGTTGACGGCGAATACGAGCGGGTAGACAACATCCTGCAGATCCATTCGCTCGATCCCAGGGCCATGGAAGCCCACCAACTTCTCTATGCATCGTCCATGTCGGGCACCCACTCCCTGCGAAAGGTCGAGCGAGAACTGATCGCACTCGTTGTCAGCACCATCAACGAATGTGACTACTGAATCACGCATCACCGCCGCGGTCTGCGGCAGCTTCTCAAGGACGACGATCTGCTCGATGCCATTGAGAGAGACTGGAGATCAGCGGGGCTGAGCGACCGCCGACGTGCGATGCTGACGTACGCCGAGACACTGACCAGGGAACCAGCGACGATCACCGAAACCGACATCGGGTTGTTACGCGATACTGGTTTCTCCGACAGAGACATACTCGACATCTGTAGCGTTGCGGCCTACTACGCCTACGTCAACCGCATCGCGGACGGCCTCGGCGTGCAACTCGAGACCTGGCGAACGGGGGTAGACAGTAGACGGTCGACAGCTGGCGCGAGGCCTACTCACCGTGAACGGCATTACCTGCCTCATGGTTGTTAGTTTGCCGGGATGGATTCAACTCACGAAATGCCTTCTGTCGAAAAAGACGAGCCGGTTCACCGGTTCGACACGGTCGTGTTCTGGCTCGCCGGACTCGTTGTCATCGGAGTTCTCGTGCAGGCCGTGCTTGCTGGCCAGCACATCGCGTTCGAGTCCCCCATTGAGCTCCATGGGTTCATCGGCAGCGCCGTGTTCGCGCTTCA
>BTQP01000085.1:0-8107 GCA_036985935.1 Acidimicrobiia bacterium
TCGCCGTTGGATTCCGTGTCGTCGGTGTCCGTTCCCTCGTCATCAGCCACAACACTTTCGTCGGGGCTACTTTCTCCGTCAAAGGCAATGACGACACTACGACGCGGGTCCTCGCCTTCCGAATAGGAGCGCACGCCTTCGATTTCGGCGACCGCGTTATGCACGACCTTTCGGTCCGCGGCATTCATCGGCTCCAACATGACCTCGTTCTGGTCTCCGATTACCTGCTCGGCGAGCTTGCCTGTGTAGATCTTCAACGCCTCGCGCCGTCTCTCGACATAACCTCCCACGTCGATGCGCATACGGGGGGCGCCATACGTCTTGCGCTGAACGACTGTACGGGTCAGTTCAAGGACGGAGTACATAACCGACCCTTTCTGGCCGATCAGTGCTTCGGTTTGCTCTCCGGTTACATCCAGATACAGGACCTCGTCTTCGATCCGGCTGGCAACCCGGCCCTCCAGGCCAAAAGCGTCGAGCAAACCGGTGATAAACGCTGCTGCCACTTCCGCCTGTTCTTCGATGGGTGCCTGCTCCGGGCGGTCATCTCGCGGCTTGCGCTGCGATTCGGTTCTTGGCTCTGACACCTTTTTCTCCTGACGCCGTTGTCCGTCGTTCTGTTTTTGGTTCGTCCTGGCGTTCTTCTGCTTTTGCCCGCCGGTGTTGTTCTTGTTGTCGGAACTCGAGGAACCTTTCGAGCTACCGTCCTGCCGTTTCCCGTCTTCGGATCGGCTATCCGATCCTCTGCCACCACGACTGCGACGACGTCGCCTCCGTTGTTTCGGCATCCGGGTCACCTTGACGATGGCCTCGCGCCCACCGACACCGAGGAAACCTGGTTTTGGCTCCTGGATGATCTCGACCTCGGCATCGTGCTTCGATGCAATTTCGAGCTCACCAAGACCAGCCTGAATGGCCAGGTCGACGGTTTTTGCTTGTACTTCAACCCACTCCATCGGGCTACTTCCTTCTTTTGCGGTTGCGCTTCTTACTCGCGTTCGGCGATGGCCCGTCGCTCGTTGGTTCGTCGGACGGATCGTCCGGCGTCGAGGACTCAGCGCCTTTTCCCTGGGCCTCATCCCCACCGTGAGATCGCAAGATAAACGCCTGCTGGCCAACACGGAAAACGTTTGAGGTAGCGAAATAGAGACCCAGACCGGTGACGAAGTTCCATGAGATGAACCCGAACACCACCGGCATGATCTTCATCGCATTCTGCATACCCGCCATTTGCGACGTCTGGGGCGTGTCGTTGTTGGAACCTTTTCGTTTCCGGGTGGTCTGCACCTGCTGGTAGAAACCAGCGGCCACGATTATGGCGATGAGGATGATGTACGGAAGCGATCCGGGAATATTGCTGAAATCGACACCCTGGGATGGGCGCACCATGAGGTTCATGCCAAGGAACGTCACGTGCTCGAACTGACTTCCAAGTATGTCAACACCATCTTTCAGTGTCGTCGTGAGATTTCCCGATGCATCCACCGTGTACAGCGCATCATTCGCATCTGAGATGACACCCGAAAGGGTCGAACCCTCGGGAATGCCGGCACCTTTCCACAAAACTCGGTACAACGCAAACCAGATCGGCATCTGTATCAGCAGCGGCAGACACCCGGCGGCAGGGTTCACACCACGCTCTTGATATAGCGCCATCAAGTGCTTGTTGAGTTCTTCCTTTTCGCCCTTGAATTCCTTTTGAAGCCGCTTGACCTCTGGCTGGATCTCCTGCATCGCCCTCATAGACTTTGTCTGTTTCAAAGTAAGGGGAAAGAGCAGCAGCGACACGGTGAGTGTGAGCAGAATGATGGATATCCCATATTCTGGAAGAATGTCGTAGAAGAAGGAAAGCAAATTGCCGAGCAAACTGAGCAGTAGGGTCCACGGATTCAGGTTCACAGGGAGCTTCCTTTGATTGGATCAGTCGAGGCGTCTGGCGAGCCTGGCACGGGATCAAGCCCACCGTCGTGAAAGGGTTGACAGCGGCCTATCCGGCGGATTCCGAGCCAGGAACCCTTTAGCGGTCCGTGAATCTCGATGGCCTCATAGGCGTACTGCGAGCAGGTCGGCATATAGCGGCAATTATTGCCAAAGAACGGGGAGAGTCCCTTCTGGTACCCCCGAATGAGGAGCAAGAAGCTACGCGAGACGGGTCCGCGAGCTTTCCCCTGTATTGCACTGCTGCGTTCACTCATGGTCCGCCCTCACGTCAAGCTCCGCCCCGGCAACGGCCTGCATCCAGTCCACCAGGGTGTCGAACGGAACGGTGAGCACGTCGCGGCTCGCAACGAAGACGTGCGCCGTAGCGGGCGTGAGCTCGATCCGCCGCGCAGCCTCCCTGAGCCTCCGCTTCGCCCGATTTCGCTCGACCGCTTTTCCCACCTTCTTGCCTGCCACGAAGCCCGCCTCGGGCTCATCGATCTCTCCCGGGTTCCGGTACACGGTGACTCCGCCGACGCCGCGCCGAGATCCCTCACGGTAGAGAGATCGGATTCGGGATCCAGAGCGAAGAGAGACATACACGCGGGGTCACGCCGAGAGTTCGTGGCGACCCTTGGTGCGGCGCCGCTTGATCAATGCGCGGCCCGACCGGGTGCGCATGCGGCCCCGAAATCCGTGTTTGCGCTTGCGGCGTCGTTTATTTGGTTGATAGGTACGTTTCATGATGAGGTAGTCCCTGAGTTGGGGAAGTCGCGGTGCCTTCGTGCGATCACGGCGGCTACATTCTAGGGATGTAGCCAGCGAAACGACACATGCGCAACAGGACGCGAAAACTAGCACGGGGTCGCGAAACACAGAACAGGTCGATTTTCGCCGAACCCGTCGAAATGACGAGCTAAGGGTCCCGATCCAGGTCGCCCTACAACCCTTGGAGTGCAACACTTCTAGGCCATAACAAACATACAAGGAGCGGTCTGGTACTGGCGGATTTGTCACTCTTGATGTGTTACAGGAACCGTCCCTATGCTCCCCATCGCTGCCTTGGCGGATGTCCTCGCTTCCCCTGGGAGCTACGGCCCCGGGTCATCACCCGACAGCGGCAGAGGTGCATGTTCTCCACATCCTGTGGATAGATATGTGGACAGTTTTACGGGCTGGGCCTTGAGCCTGATAGGAGTACAGATTCGTGGGAGTCACACAGACACCTCATGATGCGGTAGACGCGCAAATCGAACTTTTCCACAGTCGGCTCAGAGACGTTATCGGCGTCGCCAAATGGGAGACATGGATCCGCCCTCTGTCTCTGAGCGTCGATGATACGAACCTCGTCTTCGAAGCACCCAATCACTTCAACGCGACCTGGGTTACCGACAACTACACACATCAGATCAGCGAGATCGCAGCATCGGTGTGGCCCGAACCTTTCGACGTGGCGATAACCGTCTCACCCGCCCCTCCACATCCCGAACCGATCGATGATTCCCCACCATTCCAATCGTCCTTCAACAATGTGCTTCCTCTGGACGACGGGTCTGCGCGGCCGGTAACGACCAATCTGCTCGCGAGGTACTCCTTCGAGAATTTCGTCGTCGGCCAATCCAACCGCTTTGCACACGCCGCAGCACAGGCCGTTGCCGAGCAGCCTGGTCGCCATTACAACCCGCTGTTCATCTATGCAGGTGCAGGTCTCGGCAAGACACATTTGTTGCACGCCGTGGGTCAACACCGTCTCGAACTCGACCCCTCGTCGAACGTGCGATACGTAACATCAGAGTCGTTCTTCAACGATTTCATCAACTCGATCAGAAGAAAACGCATGGGCGACTTCAAAGATCGTTATAGAAAAGTCAACGTTCTTCTTGTTGATGATGTGCAGTTCTTCGAAGGCAAAGAACAGGTCCTCGAAGAGTTCTTCCACACGTTCAACTCTCTGTACGAAGCGGGGAACCAGCTCGTGATCTCGTCGGATCGTCCTCCGCGCGAACTGCGAACCATCGAGGACAGGCTTCGAAGCCGTTTCGAGTGGGGGCTCACCACCGACATTCAGAGTCCTGACGTTGAAACACGCCTGGCGATCCTGCGCAAGAACGCGTCGTCTGCAACGGTCCCCGTGCCAAACGATGTGCTCGAGTTCATCGCACACAATGTCGCAGACAATATCCGCGAACTCGAGGGCGCCCTCACCCGCGTCACGGCATTTGCGACCTTGACCCATGAAAGGGTCACGCTCGAACTCGCAACGGCCGTGCTGCGCGACATCGTTCACCTGCAAGATGCTGCTCCTCTGACGGCAGACGGCATCATTTCCTGCGTGTCGCAGTACTACGAGATACAGCGCTCGGAGCTCACAGGCCCTTCACGCAGACAACCTCTCGCCAGACAACGTCAAGTGGCGATGTACGTATGCAGAGAACACACCGGGTTGTCCTTGCCGAGGATCGGCCAGGCGTTTGGCGGGAGAGATCACACCACCGTCATGCACGCCGTCGACAAAGTGAAAGGCCTCATGCAGACCGACAAAACGGTCTACGACCAGGTAACAGAGATCACTCAGCAGCTGGGGACAACGTGATCCTTTTCCACACCGACATGACTCCTGATCACGCGACTGTGGATATCGTGTCACATATACACACAGCTATGTGGACGGAGAATGCAGTACCTGCACCGGTTCCCGCCGTCTTTCCACAATCCACAGGGCCTACTACTACTTCTACTCTTTGTATTCATATATCAGCAGCAACAGCAGGGGATATGTAACGTGCGAATCAGAGCCGAACGAGACGAATTGGCGGATGTTCTGGTCCGTGCCAGCAGAGCGGTAGGTGTGAGATCCCCTCTTCCGATCTTGCAGGGTATTTTGTGCGATGTTGCAGGCGGCAAACTCACGGTCACCGGGACCGACAACGAGGTAACCGTCCGCACCTACCTCGAAGTAGAGGTCACCGAGGATGGGCGAACGGTCATTCCGGCGAAACTTGCTGCCGAGGCAGTGCGAAAGTTACCGCCAGGTGCGGTGACGCTTTCGTCTGAGGATGGACAGGTCGAGATCGTGGGAAGCGGTCCCCGGTTCAAACTGCGAGAGATGGTCGTTGACGACTATCCGAAGATAGTTGACGCGGAAATCGGCGATGCAGTGTCGGTTGATGGCAACGAACTGATCAAAGCGTTGTCTCAGGTCGGGGTAGCGGCGTCTGGCGACGATGCGCGACCAACTCTCACGGGTGTTCTGTTCGAAGCAATCGATGAGGGTTTACGCCTGGTTGCGACAGACTCCTACCGATTGGCCGTCAAGGATGTTCCAGGTGTCAGCGCGGAAGGATCGAGGCTCGTTCCCTACAGGGCTCTGAGGGAACTCGGACGAACAGTCGGTGGCGGTGAGATGCAGGTGGCGCTCGGTGATCGCGAGGCGTCCTTCGTGACCGATCAGGGTCGGCTGACCGTGCGGGTGATCGATTCAACCTTCCCGAACTACAGACAGCTCCTTCCCGAAGGACACGCAAACAAGCTAACTCTTGACAAGGGGGCCTTGCTCGACGCGGTCGGAAGGGCGGCTCTGGTTGCCGAGGATCACATTCCGGTCAGATTGGCGATGCACGGCGGTGGCGTGGAACTCAGTGTGATCCGCCAGGAGGTCGGTGAGGCAACTGAGCTCCTTGAGGGCGAGTACGTCGGTGAAGACATGACGATCGCGTTCAACACGCGATATCTCACGGACGGTGTGAATGCAGTTGATGACGAGCGCATTGTGATCGAGACGAGCGACCCTCTCAAACCGGGTCTATTGCACGGAGCCGAGCTTTTGGACTTTCGCTACCTCCTGATGCCTGTGCGCCTCTGAACCGGCCATGAACGTCTCGTGGCTCGAGCTGAGAGACTTTCGGTCGTACCCGGGTCTGCGATTCGAACCCGAGCCAGAGGTCAACGTGCTCATCGGTGCCAATGGCGCAGGAAAGACATCGGTTCTCGAATCAATTGGATATCTGGGCATGATGAAATCATTTCGATCTGTGCCAGATGCCGCTCTCGTACGAGACGGGGCACAAACCGCGGTCATACGAGGCGGGATAGCCGGCGGAGCCACGGAGTTGTCCGTCGAAGTCGAATTGCCGCTCGCCGGTCGTAGAACGGTTCTCACGAACGGCAAGAGACCAAAACGGATGAGTGATCTCGTTTTGTCCGTTCCTCTCGTTGCCTTTCTTCCAGACGACCTCGACGTTGTAAAACGTGGCCCTGGTTTGCGGAGGGACTACCTGGACGATCTCGGTGCCCGGCTGTGGCCGTCGGCTGGTGCAGACTCGAGTGAGTACGAACGAACCCTCAGGCAGAGGAACTCCCTTCTCAAACAAGGTGGTCGTTCGACGGACGCCGTAACCCTCGACGTGTGGGATGAGCGCCTCAGTGCGGCAGGAGCGCGTGTTCTGATGCATCGCAGAGCGGTCGCAACAGCCATTCAGGACGAGCTGTCAGAGGCATACCGGGTCGTCGGTGGGTCAGGTGAGCTTCGATGGGCGTATCGCTCTACCTGGGGCTCTCAGGACGCTGCTGACGTTGAGGACCTCACCGCCGCACTGCGTTCGGCGCTCGTTGCGCGGCGAAACAAGGACATGGACGTTCGCACGACAACGGTCGGCCCCCATCGCGACGAACCCGAGTTGATACTCGACGGTAGGGCGACCCGTACCAGAGCGTCCCAGGGCGAGCAACGCACCGTTGCTCTGGCGTTGCGGATCGGGGCGTATCGCGTGATTCGTGACATACGGGATCAGACGCCGATTCTGTTGCTCGATGATGTCTTTTCGGAACTCGACATCGAACGTGCGCAGCGTGTTCTCTCTCTCATGCCGGCAGGCCAGGTATTTGTCACAACCGCACGAGAAGATGAGGTACCGATCGCAGGGCGCCGTTGGTCGGTCAGCGATGGAAAGGTCGTCTGATGCGAGCGAAATACCTCAACACGAACCCAAAAAGTGAGCCACGAGAGATCAGCGATGTCCTCGGCAAGGTCATCGAGGGAGCGGCCGTCGGTATTGACGTTCGACACGCCGATCTCGTCGCACGGTGGGGAGCGTTCGCACCGGGAGATTGGTCCGGCGGAACCCCGATAGGTGTGCGCGATGAGGTGCTGCTTGTGGAAGTCCCAGATGGCTCGGTTGCGTCGCTTTTGCGGTACCAAACCACGCAACTCCTCGCGGCGATTTCCGAGGAGTTCGGCGAAGGATTGGTTCGAGCCGTTCGCATCAGAATCTCCCGAAAATGAACACCGGGATTTCGGTCGAAAGAGCAGTTGAAATAAGGGGTTTCGCGGGTTTCGAGGCTATACTTACAAGCGTGTTATCAGCCCCACTTATCCTGCCGACGGGGCGCACCCTAGGAGTCCTGTGAGTAAACAAAAACCTGCATCTAACGCGTCGTATGAAGCAGATTCGATCCAGGTTCTCGAGGGCCTTGAAGCGGTCCGCAGACGCCCAGCGATGTATATCGGATCGACCGGGCCCCGCGGTCTGCACCACCTGATATGGGAGGTTGTTGATAACTCTGTGGACGAAGCCATGGCCGGATTCTGCACACGCATCGACGTGTCCCTTCTCGACGACGGTGGCGTGCGAGTCCGTGACAACGGGCGAGGCATCCCTGTAGACAAACACAAGAAGACGGGCCTACCGGCTCTCACGACGGTGATGACAACGCTTCACGCGGGCGGCAAATTCGATTCCGACGCATATCAGGTGTCCGGAGGTCTTCATGGTGTCGGAATCTCCGTTGTCAACGCCTTGTCTGTACGCACCGACGTCGAGGTCGTCAGAGGCGGGAATCTCTGGTCGCAGAGCTTCGGATACGGCGAGCCCCTTGGGAAGCTGAAGAAGACGAAACCGATGAAGCGGTCCGGCACCCAGGTGACGTTCTGGGCGGATCCCGAGATCTTCGAGGAGGGCATACACTATTCGGCGAAGACGGTCGTGAACCGGCTACGCGAGATGGCGTTTCTCACCAAAGGACTTGAGATCCGCTTTAAAGACGAACGGGGGGATGAGGTATTCGAGGAAACCTTCCGCTACGCCGGGGGGATCATCGACTTCGTCAAGTATCTCAATGGTTCACGTGAGCCGATCCACAAACAGGTCGCATATTTCGAACATTCTGACGGTGAGGCCGAGGTCGAGGT
>BTQP01000086.1:0-7909 GCA_036985935.1 Acidimicrobiia bacterium
TGAGGTCACGAGTCGATTTCGGCACCATTGCGAACAATCCCCCGAACACAACAACGAAGCCACCCAGCCACAACAGCGACTGGAGCGGGAAGACGAACACGTTGAGTTCAATGCGCTCCGCATTGCCTCCCGCAATCGCGAGGTACACATCATTGACGAATCCCGTTGAGACAGCCGGGGTACCTATCGGCTGGACTGCGGCCGGGTAGCTGTTGACCCTCGGTTCGAGCGTGTCGATGACGTTCGAGCACGATTCGTCCATGACGTCAACGACGATTCCAGACACAGTCCGGTTCGGCTCCACCCTCGAGACCGGTTCAACATATCGGATGCAGTAACCACCGACAACGGCCGTTTGGCCTTGCTCTAGCGCAACCGTGTCGCGGACCGCAAGACCCCCGGTGGTAGCGATCGCAAGCGCGACCAGCGCTATGCCGATGTGGGCGATCTGGCCACCCCAATATCCGGGTTCGTTGCGGAGAACTCTTACGGAGGCCTTGACCGAGGACTCGGGACGCGAACGAACAACGCTCACGAACCGAACCGCGATCGTCGTGAGAATGAAGAACGTGAGCACGATCGTGGCGACGACGGCATAGGAATCGATACCCCACACCACAGCTGCCGCACCGACGACAAGCCCAACTGCTGTGGCAAGTCGCAGCCTCTCCCACAGGACCTTCTGCGTAGCGACCCGCCACGGGGCGATCGACCCGATTCCAAGGACGAGGAGAAGAAGCAACGCTATCGGAATCGACACACTGTCGAAGAACGGCCTGCCGACGGCGACCTGGTCGCCTGAGATCGCCTCAACGATCAACGGATACATCGTGCCGAACAAAACGGTAAACGCGAACACCGTCAACAAGAGATTGTTGGCGAGGATGTACCCCTCACGAGACGAAAGAGAATCGAGGCGTGGGACCTGGGCGATTTCTGCCGAGCGCCAAACGAAGAGCCCGAGTGATCCGATGACGATGACTCCGAGAAGACCCAGCAACACAGGGCCGATCACGGATTGGGAGAACGCGTGAACGGAGGCGATGACACCGGACCGTGTGAGGAATGTCCCGAGGATGGTGAGCGCGAATGTGGCAATAACGAGAATGAAATTCCACGCCTGGAGCATCCCTCTGCGGCGTTGGACGATCGCCGAATGAATGAACGCCGTCGCGGTCAACCACGGAAGGAAAGACGCGTTCTCGACCGGATCCCACGCCCAGTACCCACCCCAGCCGAGTACCTCATACGACCACCACCCGCCGATGATGATTCCGCCCGAGAGGAATACCCAGGCGACCAAGGACCACCGGTGGGTCCTGTCAAGCCAGGTCCGGCCGAAGTCGCGCCGGATGAGCGCTGCGATCGCAAAACCGAACGGGACCGTGAAACCAACGAAACCCACGTACAGCAAGGGAGGGTGTACGGCCATCATGAAGTGGTTCTGAAGCAGCGGGTTCGGCCCCCTGCCGTCGAGCGGTGCGACGGCTTCAACGAATGGCCACCACGACGAGTTGGAACACGCCGACGATGCCGCCTCGGTGCACACAGCGAACGGGTTCCCTGCCGTCGCCATGAGACCGAACCAGAACACGGCGACCGCGCCCATCACGGCAAGGGCGAGGACTCCCAGTCCATCCGAAACGCCGAGTTTCCTCCAAACGAGCCAGATGAACAAAGCCAGGACGAGACCCCAAAGAACGATCGAACCCTCGAGTGCCGCCCAGGCCGCCGCGAACAGAAAGAGATACGGCGTCGTCGTTGAAGTGTTGTTCGCGATGTAGGCGATCGAGAAGTCACTGCTCAGGATCCCAATTTCCAGCAGGACGAACGAGGTGGCCGCGGCACCGAGCAACACAGCAACAGGCATTCTCAACTTCGAGGCGTCGCCGAGACGTGAGTACCGGATGCCCTGGACAGTCACAGCGACCGCAGCACCGAGAGCTATGAAGATCGCGAGGTATCCGGCGAAGGCGATCACGGCTCTGAACAGGTCCTGTCGGCCTGGTTGTAGCCCTCGGTGTCAGAACGATATTGCTCGTCATGTTTGACAAGCATCGTGTCAGAGTCGAACTGCTCACCGGTCCAGGATCCTTCAAGGACGATTCCGATCCCGTCCTGGAACAGCTGCGGAGGCACACCGGTGTGGACGACCGATACGGACGAGTTGCAGTCCTCGACCTCGAACGTGACGGTCGAGTCGTTCTCGACAACTGAGCCCGGGACCACACGGCCACCGAGTCTGAGCCTGGCGTCGTCGGGTTCCCGAGCAAGCAACTCCGCGGGAGTGTTGAAATACACGAGTGACGAACTGAGATTGACCATGAGGAAACCGAGCACTCCCACAATGACCACCGCCGGTATGACGAACCGAACGTACCTTCTCATGACCGCTCTGCCAGGCGCCTGCGGGCCCGGGTAATCCGCGCGGCGATCGACGCGGTGAACAGAACCAAAGCGGCGTAGGTGAACCCGTACGCAAGGATCACCCAGTTCCACTGGACCGCCGGATCCATCACATCCCCCGACCGGATAGGTTCGGAGCGGTCACGGCGTCACCCGCAGCGGCACCGGAGTGCGTTTGATCTGCGATCACGACGGCATCTTCAAGACGTGCGAGCTCGATTCGTTTGACCATCATCGCGACGTACATCACCGTGAAACTTGCAACCGCGATGAGCAGGGTGACGGCCATCGACGTGTCCATCTCCGGTGGCTCGGGTCTGAGTAACGTCGGTGCCTGGTGCAATGAGCGCCACCACACAACGGAGAAGTGCACCACGGGCACCTGGACGATGGCGAGCACACCGAAAATCGAAGATCGTTTCGCTCTCGTGCGCAGATCGTCGGTTGTTCGCCGAAGAGCGAGGTACCCCAGATAGACGAAGAACATGATCGCGGTCAGTGTGAGCCTGGCGTCCCAGGTCCACCACACACCCCAGGTCGGTTTTCCCCAGATCATGCCGAGGCCGATCAATAGTCCCGTAAAGAACACGCCGATCTCTGCCGAGGCGAGAGCTCTTCTGTCCCACTTGAGGTCTTTCTTCCACAGATACATCGCAGAGGCGAACATCGTCACGCCGAAGGCCAGATAGGCGAGCCAGGCCGCGGGAACATGGACATACATGATTCGGGATAACTCGCCCTGCACCGCGTCGGCCGAAACTGTCATCGCCGCAACGAACGTCACGAGGCCGGCGACGGCCATCGCGATCCAGGGCCATGTCGGCGACGGACTCTGTTCGGGCGTTGTCATCCCGACTCCTGAAGTGGGCGAGCGGTCAAGACTCCTGCAATCGCGACCAGCAATCCGACCACGATCATCATCAATATCCACATAAGGATACTGCGACCTAGACGTAAGGCCTCAAACGTCTGGGTCGCCGAGATGAGCAATGGCACCGAAAGCGGGGCAACGAGGAGGGGGACGAGGGCTGCCGACGAGCGACCTGTCGAAACGATTCCCGCGGCCAGTGTTCCGAGCAGTGCCAGACCCGCGCCGACGAGGATCATCACGAGCGGCATCCATCCCCAACCGGTGAGCGGGATGTTGTAGAGGGCCACTGTGACGAGGGCGAGCACGACCTCGAAAACGAGGAGAAGCAGGAAGCTCGCCAGGGCTCTTCCCAGATACACAGCAGCGGGATCGATTCCCGTGAGGGAGACAACGTCGCGTTGGGGTTGGGTCTCGGCGTTCGTCTGTCGGATCGCGATCAGGACACCGAACAGCATCACGATGACCCAGAACATGCCGAGCCCGATCGTTTGGAGTGTCGGCCCGTCCGGTCCAACGGCGAGTGGAACCAGGAGCAGAGCAATCGCGCCAAAGGGCAGGGTGACCCAGAGCACCTCGCCGGAGCGCCGCTCGCGGATGAAGTCTCGCCTAACGATCGATCGGACCTGGCCGGGGAAGGTCGCTCTCATCGCAACGCCCCTCCGAGAACTTCGAGACATTCATCCGCAAGTTTGGCAACGCGGTCCCGATCGTGGCTCACAAGGACCGCCGCCCCACCACGCTCAACGGTCTGGTGTACGAGCGCATCGACGAGATCGACCGCATCGGCGTCGAGAGCCGAATGCGGCTCGTCGAGCAAAAGCAGTTCTGGTTGCGTCATGATGATTCGTGCGAACTCGGCCCGGCGCTGCATACCGTGGCTGCATACCTCAGCCCGACGGTCCGCCGCCGCGGCCAGGCCGACGGCTGTGAGGCTTCTTTCGACCTCCGACTCATCCAAACCTCTGGCATTCGCCACAAAGGACAGGTTCTCGGCGAGCGTCAACTCGGCATACAAACCCGGCACGTGGCCAACGTATCCGATTCGGGGCCGCACGTCGTAACGTTCGGGAGTGGCAAGGTCAGCGCCAAGCACGTGAGCCATGCCCCCAACGGGTACGATCAACGTCGCAAGGAGCCGAAGCAGCGTTGTTTTTCCAGCTCCGTTCGCTCCGAAAACGCCAAGCGTTTCGCCTGCAACGATTCGCATCGAGGCTTCATGAAGAATGTGTGTCGCCCCAACTCGGACGCCGATACGATCCAGGTCCGCTATTGGTGTCGTTTCGAGCATCGCTGAATTGTATGACGCACCGACATTCATGATGATTCGCTCGCGGTCTGTATACCCCCTGGGGTGTACTCTTGAATGAGGAATAACAGTGGTATGCGAGAATGTTGAACCCCTCGAAGACCACAGAACCGGAGACTGAACCATGGCAACCGTTGACATCACAAAGGACACCCTCCAATCGACCATCGAGGACAACGACATCGTCCTCATCGACTTCTGGGCCGAATGGTGTGGACCATGTCGTTCGTTCGCCCCAACGTACGAGGCCATATCGGAGAAGTACCCGAACGTGAAGTTCGCCAAGGTCGACACCGAGGCGGAACAGGAGCTCGCTGCGAACTTTGGTATCCGATCAATCCCGACGCTCGTCGCATTCCGCGACCAGGTCGGCATCTTCTCCCAGCCGGGAGCACTTCCCGGCGATGCGCTCGAGGACCTCATCAGCCAGATCGAGGCTCTCGACATGGATGAGATCCGAAAGGAAATTGCGTCCGAAGAAGCGGACGGCTCCGAAGCGGAGCTTGGCTCCGAAGCGGACGGCTCCGAAGCGGAGCTGGCATCCGAGGCGTCCGAAACGGACGTTGCGCAAGAGGCAAGCGCCACCACCTGATCCCAAGTCCCTCCGCAGCGTATGCCCCCTCCCCTGAGGGGGCATCGTTGTCTTGACCGTCCTATTCGCCGCTCTGTCCCTGGTCGTCGTCCGAAAGCTTGGCCTGGAGTGCTGCCACGGCGCGGTCAAGATCTTCTCGCTCGACTTCAACGGACACGGTGTACTTGCCAAGTAGGCCTGGATCCGTGACGACCGTAGCCGGGATGCCAGCATCCGCGAGGTGATCCCACGCCTCTTCGGCCTCCCTACGGGACCGGAAGAGTGCGGCCGACACCAATTCGCCGGGAACTGACATCAGCCCTCGGCCCCGCCCGTGAAGTTCCACGACGCGAGATGCATCGAGGGCGCATGGATCAGCAACGGTCCTAACTCTGAGTCCGCGTGACGTTCGTCATTGCCTATCGCACGCACCCTTCCCGGACCGAGTGCCTCGACAAACGATTGTGTGAACCGCAGGTTCGTTACTGCGTCCGTCAGCTGGCCGTTTTCGATCATGAACGTTCCGTTTCGCGTGAGGCCCGTGACCACGAGGGACTTCGGGTCGAGGACCCTGCAATAGTTGAATGTCGATACGTACATTCCCCGCTCGACTGAAGAGATGAGGTCCTCGGGGGACGAATCGCCACCGCCCACGAACATGTTGGTTCCGAAGGGCCCGAACACGTCACCTCCGGGGATCGCGCTCCCGTTGGATTCGACCCCATCCTTGGCTGCCGTCCGGCGGCTGTGGTACACGGATTCGGTGATGCCGTCGCGCACCAGGTCAAACCTGCGTTTCGCTGTGCCTTCAACATCAAAGGGCACATGCAACGCCCGAGGATCGGTGGCGTCATCCCAGATATGGATCAACGGATCGAACTGCTGCTCGCCTATCCGAACGAACGACATCGCTTCCTGCACGACCTTTGCGTTGAGTCCGTAGGAATTGAGAAAGACTGCGATCGACGCAACGCACTCGGGAGACAAGACGACTTCGTACTCGCCAGGTTTGGCATCGAAAGGTGCAACGCTATCCCTCGCACGTTTCGCCGCTACGGCCCCGACCGCCGCGGGATCAAGGTCTGAAAGAGACATACCCGCTGCATGACCGGATCCCGCCGAAGTATCCGATTGCTGAATTCCATCGATGACAGCCGTCGTTGAGCGGCCCGTCGCGAAGCGGCCTCGCGTGTTGGCGTACGCGTGCCCGCGGGCTTCCGTCTCGCAGTATCCGGCAGCAAGCAGCCCCTCCCCGGCATCGACGAACGCCTTGACAGCGTTGGCACGGTCGACCGGATCGGCGTTAGCCGTCGCCCGATCCCAATGCTCCACATCCGCGATGTCGACCGGACCGCCAAAGCCCGGCCATTCGTCGTCAACTGGCTGTTGAGCCGCTGTGTCGATCGTCGATTCGACGAAATCTGCGAGTGTTTCAGAAGTCGTCGCCGTCGTTGTGGAACTCGACACCCGACCATCTACAGCAACACGCAACGAGACCTCAGACGCCTCCTCCGAGACGTTTTGGTGGATGAAGGAATTGGCGAATCGTGTCAATGACAACGACCCGACCTGTGCGTACACCTCGGCGTCTACGCCGTCGGCAACCAAGTCGAGCACTTCGCTTGTGAGGTCTTGCTCCTTGCTCATCCCCTCACCCCCACTCGCACGTTCGAGAACCGGGCTGGTGAGGCGCTATGGCCCGTGTGGGCGATCTGGACCGGTTGTCCCTTGCCACAGTTCGGCGTTCCCCAATGAACCCTCTCAGACTCGCCGGCGAGGCGGTCGAGCCCTCCCCAGAACCGGGGCGTTATACCCGTGTATGTCGGGTTCTTCAACATTCTGCCGATCTCACCGTTCTTGATCTCCCATGCGATCTCGGTTCCGAACTGAAAGTTCAGTCGCCGGTCATCTATTGACCATGACCTGTTGGTCGACATATACACGCCGTCGTCGGTGTCGGCGATGATGTCCTCCAGCGTGCCGCTGCCCGGTAACAAACCGACGTTGGTCATGCGCACCATCGGCAGCCGGTTGAAGCCGTCGGCTCTCACCATTCCTCCAGGTGGAAGACCCGCGATCGCAGCGGAGTCCCGACCGGACAGCACGCCGACCCAGGTGCCGTCCCTGACGATATCCACGCGCTGCGCAGGCGTTCCCTCGTCATCGAAACCAAAGGTACCGAGAGCACCCGGCAGGGTTGCGTCTGCCGTGATATTCATCAGGTCAGACCCGTACCGGTGTGAACCGAGCTTCGCTAGTTCGAGATGGCTGGTACCCGCAAAGGCTGCCTCCCACCCGAGTATTCGATCCAGTTCGATCGCATGTCCAACCGACTCATGGATCTGAAGAGCTAGTTGAGAAGCCTCAAGAATCAGTGAAGTCTCGCGTTCTTCCATCTGATCGGCTGAAAGCAGTGCAACGGCCTCTTCTGCGATGCGTAGGGCGTTGCTTTCGTAGTCCCAGGCCCGAACCCTTTCGTATCCGCCGGTCTCGTATTGTCCGAACGACTGTGGATACGAGCGTCGCTGAGTCTCGTTCTCACCGACCGCCGTTGCATCGAAGCCGCCGCCCGATTCAACGATGTTCTGGTGGATCCTGTGGCCCTGCGAGGAAACGAACCATTTCTCCGTACTCCAGAACGCAAGGCTTCCCGTTGCCACATCGATACCTTCGACGCCATGCATCGTCTTCGTGACATTCACGAGCATGTCCACCTTCTCAGACAGAGGCACGGCAAAGGGATCCTCGTGCACGG
>BTQP01000087.1:0-7765 GCA_036985935.1 Acidimicrobiia bacterium
ATATCCGATTCGGAATCGAACAGCAGGACCGCCTCACCCTCTGCCACGAGATATGCGGCGACGTCGTTCATCCCCCGGAGCGTTGCACCCGTGAGAAGGTACTTCACGGCACGATCGATCCGGGTCCCGAGACCCAATCTGCGTAGAACAGGCCGATTCCAACGGCGACCATCATTCCCGAAAGGATCCAGAAACGGATAATGACTGTCGTTTCGGGCCATCCCTTGAGTTCGAAGTGGTGATGGATTGGGGCCATTCGGAAGATTCGTTTACCGAATGATCGGAACGAGAACACCTGCAAGATCACCGAGACAGTCTCCGCCACGTAGAGTCCTCCGAGAATCACAAGCAGAAGCTGGGTATTCGTGAGAAGGGCGAGAGCAGCCATCGCTCCACCGAGCGCGTGCGACCCCGTGTCACCCATGATGATCTTGGCAGGCGCGGCATTCCACCACAGGAACGCAAGAGAAGCGCCGAGCACGGCAGCTGCGAAGATCGCTAGATCCAGCGCACCGTCCACCTGATAGAAGGTTGGGTTACGGGACTGCCAGAAAGCGATGAGGACGAAGGCGCCGAAAACAAGCGCCGCGGATCCAGCGACGAGCCCATCGAGACCATCCGTGAGGTTCACGGCATTTGCGGTGGCGGTAAGCATGAACAACACGAGAAGGAAGAACAAGATCGGTCCGAGATCGATCCCCAGCGGCCTCGCAAACGACAACTCGTGGCTGACACCTGCCAGGGACGCGCCCCATGCAAAGACAACCGCGATGAGTAGCTGTCCCCCGAACTTCCATCGCTTCGAAAGACCCTCATTCCGCTTGCGAGCGAACTTCGCGTAGTCATCGAAGAATCCGATCACACCCATCCCTACCAGCGCGAAAACGGCAAGCAACGCCTTGTCGTCGATCTGTCTCACCACGAAGCCGAATCCTTCTCCGAACGTGTAGATCTTGAAGTTGGCCATCAGATAGCCGATGACCGCACCAGCGATGATCACGATTCCGCCCATCGTCGGAACGCCTTGTTTGTGCATGTGGCCTTCGACCTCGGTCTGTATGAACTGACCGATATTTCGCCGGCGCAGAGACTTGATGAGAACCGGCGTGGCGAAGATGACAATGACGAAGGCAAGAGCCGATGAGGCCAACAGGGATATCACTGTGCTATTTCCTTGATGAGTGCCGAAGCCAGCCGTTCGAGACCTACTGAGCGCGAAGCCTTCACGAGTACGACGTCTCCTGGTTCGACGAGCGTCGCAAGGGTATCCCGGGCTGCCTGGATATCGGCGACATGCACGACGCGTTCACTCGCACCAAGGCCGTAGCCGTGGTCGGGCCCAACAACGATCACCGCCGCAAAGTCGAGGTCGGACGCGATCCCACCCATCTCCCGATGCGACATTTCACACACACTGCCGAGTTCTGCCATCGGTCCCAGGACTGCCACCGATCGGCCCTCCATGGAAGCCACCGTGCGAAGCGCGGCCTCAACCGATTGGGGGTTTGCGTTGTACGCATCGTTGACGACCGTGTACCTTCCGACGTGGACGTCCATGCGCCAATCTGAACCTGTCGCCGATGCAGCGTTTCTGAGGAACTCGGCCACCGGGATCCCGAGCGCAAGTGCCACCGCCGCACCAGCGGCCAGGTTGAACGTCTGGCGCGATCCCGCCATGGCGAGGGACCCGGAATGGGCCGAACCGTCGATTGTCAAGACATACCGTGCCGATCCCGTGCTGTCGACCTCTGCCGAGCTCACTTCGACGTCTGCAGGCGAACCACCAAAGGTCAACGTTCGCACGTTCCCACCCGGGACAAGGCGGGATTCGTTCGACGGAATGATCGCGACGCCAGACTCTGTCAGAGATTCGATCAGTTCGAACTTTGCAGCAGCAAGACCGGAGACGGATCCGAAGGTCTCGAGGTGGACAACGCCCAGATTGGTCACGACAGCGATGTCAGGCTTGATGGCAGGCGCGAGCCACCGGATATGGCCGGCCCCGCGGGAACCGACTTCGACGATCAACACCGTTGCATCATCAGGTGTCCCGAGTACGGTGAGCGGAACGCCCACCTCATTGTTGAACGATCTCGGGGAAGCCCAGGAACCAGGAATCCCGGCTGCAACGAGATCCTTCGTGGAGGTCTTGCCCGTCGATCCCGTGATAGCGACGACCTGCATTGTGAGTTCATCTCGTCGGTGAGCTGCGAGGTCTCGCAACGCCGTCAGCGTGGAGTCGACCTCGATTCGTGGCTCGATGCCAACGGAACGGCCCCGCTCGACGATGACAGCTCCAGCACCTCCCGATACCGCTTGAGCAACGAAGTCATGGCCATCGAAGCGGTCCCCGGCGATGGCGACGAAGAGTGCGCCGTCCGATACCTCTCGACTGTCGATCTCCACGGCTTTGATCACAACACCAGGATCACCGATCAGATCTCCACGCAGCGCAGACGCGACGTCGCCCAGGGTCCAATTCAGGGCGATCGTACGGGTACTCATGAGCGGATGAGCCCACGCATGGCCAACGCCTCGGAAGCTACCAACCGATCGTCGAATGGAACAACGTTCCCGTGAACCTCGATGCCCTGCTCGTGACCCTTTCCAAGGATGAGAACGATGTCCCCATCGGTCGCAAGCCCTATAGCTGCAGCGATCGCCTCACCGCGGTCGACAATGACCCGGGTGTCGGCGCCGGGGACAGCGTCGGCGCCCCGCCGAACCTCCGCGGCGATAT
Source organism: Acidimicrobiia bacterium (assembly GCA_036985935.1). GTDB lineage: Bacteria > Actinomycetota > Acidimicrobiia > Spongiisociales > UBA5794 > JAMBLL01. The sequence continues at coordinate 2,741 of BTQP01000087.1, forward strand.
CGCCCGGATCCTCTGAACGAGGGTTGTCCGATGTGATGATCGTCACATCTGCGAACCGCACTGCCGCGGCACCCATCAGCGCGCGTTTGTCTCGATCGCGATCGCCGGCTGCACCGATCACCGCGATAACGCGCCCGCGTGCGGAGGACCTTCCGGCCTGGAGAACCTCCGAAATGGCGTCCGGAGTGTGCGCATAGTCAACGAGAACCAGGAACCCTCCGTCGTGAACTATCGCTTCCATTCTTCCGGGAATCACAGGAATCGATTTCAGACCATCGACGATCGCCTCGATGGGCGTACCCATGACGAGCGCGATGCCCGCGGCGACGGCCGCGTTCGATACGTTGAACTCGCCGATCAACGGGATGAAGATCCTCAGCGATTCGCCCTGGTATTCCAGGGTGAATCGTGTGCCTCCTTCGTCCGCTGAAACCTCTGAGATTCTGAGATCCGCATCTGCACTCTTGCCAACCGTCAGGGCTTCGAGCGTCGTCATCGAAAGCAATCGTCGGCCGTGGAGGTCGTCGATGTTGATCACGGCCCTTCGTGCACGATCTCGCACGAAGAGCGAGGCTTTCGCATCGAAGTACGCAGCCATGTCGTCGTGGAAGTCAAGATGGTCCTGTGACAGATTGGTGAATGCGACAACATCGAAGATCACAGCGTCTGCCCGGTGCAGTTCCATGGCGTGGGACGAGACCTCCATAACGACGATGCCAACGCCACTGTCTCGCATCGTCGCGAGTAGCTCCTGGAGATCCGTCGCTTCGGGCGTGGTGCGCTCGAGTTCGATGGGCTTCCCGTCGAGCCTCGCTCCGAGTGTTCCGACAAGGCCGACGGAGCGATCGTGTGCCGTCCAGATCGATTCGCACATATGCGCGACCGTCGTCTTGCCGTTCGTGCCGGTTACACCAACGATGTCCATCGACGTGTCTGGTTCGCCGTACACCGCGCGCGCTGCCCATGCCATCGCCCGACGGGTGTCGTCAACCACGATTTCTCCGACATCGAAGTCCATCTTCCGTTCGGTCAGGATCGCTGATGCACCGGCGTCCACCGCTGAATCGACGAAGTCGTGCCCATCACTTTGACTACCCACAACCGCTACGAACATCGTCCCTGATTCCACCCTGCGGGAGTCGTGGGTTATCGCCACAACGATGCGATCAGGATGTTTCACCGATCGAACCGCGTTGAGCGATTCTGCGACCGCACCGACGGTGATCTCGCGGGATCCCACGTCAATCCTTGTCCGGGGCAACGCCGAGTTGGTGAAGCGCCGTCTGCGCAATCTCAGCGAAAACCGGAGCTGCGGCCGCGCCTCCTAGAGATAGATCGGTTCCGTCCTCGAGTTCACCCGTCGGCGTGTCGAGAACGACGACCACGACGACCTCGGGGTCATCGAGAGGTGCCATTCCAATGAAGGACGCATACGTGTCCTCCGTGTACACACCCACTTCTGAATCGAATTTCTGGCTAGTACCGGTCTTTCCGCCTGCGGTGTAGTCGGTCATCCGAGCCCGTCGACCGGTGCCATCCTCTTCGACGACTCGACCAAGCATCCAGCGCATTGTCGCAGCGGTCTCAGATGACAGGACCCGACGCGTCCGGGGTTTTGTCATGATGCGAGAGCCGTCCGCCTGCAAGATCTGACTCACGAGGAATGGCTCGGTCCAGATGCCGTCATTTGCGATCGTCGCGTAGACCGCCGCCATCTGGAGCGCCGTTGTACCGACTGCGTAGCCGATCGCTATGGAGGATCCGGAGGTAACAGTCCACGACGAGGGCGGATCGAGCAGGCCGTGGCGTTCTCCCGCTACGTCGAGACCGGCGGGGGCGCCCAGGCCGAATGCAGTGAGATATTTGTAGTGCCGTTCAGGTCCAAGTCGACGCTCGATCTCGATCGTTCCAACGTTCGAGGAACGCTTGACGACGTCGGCGACCGTGAGAGAGGGTCGATTCCGACCGTGGTCCTTGTATTCGAATTCGCCAACGGTGACCGATGGTGGCGTGTCAATTCGTGTATCGACGTTCACGACGCCCTCGTTTATGGCCGCTGCAATCGTGACCGCTTTGAGCGTGGAACCGGGCTCATAGACGTCTGCTACCGCGCGATTGCGCAGCGCCTCGGGTGTGGCTGTGCTGCGATCATTGAGATCGAATCCAGGCCAGCTCGCCATTGCGAGTACCTCACCAGTCTTGGCGGCCAACACCACTATGGAGCCGCTTCGGGCGGAAGTCTCCCCGATTCGCTTCTCGAGAGCCTGCTCGGCGGCAAACTGGATCTCCCTGTCGATCGTTGTGACGATGTTCGATCCTGGCACCGCTGGCCTCAGACGGGTATCACCCTGCGGAATGACTCTGCCGTACGGATCGCGTTCGACGATGAGCTCACCCGGGTCACCCTCGAGTTCGGAATTGAACGTACGTTCGAGGCCCTCGAGACCTGAACCGTCGTCGTTTCGCGTCAAGCCGATGATCTGTGCAGCAACCGAACCCGCCGGGTACACACGGAGCGGTTGTTTCCGGTAGAACACTCCTCCGATGTCTGCCTCGTCGACGGCAGCCGAGATCACATTCTTTTCCGACACACGGACCCGCGCCACGATCTCCATGTAGCGGCTGCCCGTGTCCTGGGCGTCCTTCAGCTCGGCCGCAAGAGTCGCCACATCGCTATCGGTGTAGGGAGCTAGCACAAGGGCTGCAGCGGTCGGGTCTTCGATCAACTGGGGATCGACGACGATGTTCCATCCGTCAACCGTCATCGCCATCTCGACACCAGCCCTGTCGTAGATCGTGCCGCGTGGAGGGTCAATGGCCTGGGTCCGAATCCGCTGGTCATAACCGACACTGGCAAGAGCAACAGCCTGTGTGCCCTGCAGGTCGAACAGGCGATAACCGATCCCGGCCCATGCAACGACGAACGCCAGACCGACAACGAGAAGGCGAAGATCGCCGCGATCCCAGATCCGTGGTTTCATCGTCTCGGTCCTTGAGGATAGGTGATCCAGCCGCCAGCGATCGGCCAGTTCTTCATGTGTGCTCCGTTCTCAGTATTCCGTGGTCAAGAAAATATTCGTCATCTGTCTGTGCTGAGTGCGCTCAGCGGGGGCGCCTCAGACGGGGCATCGCCAACCGCAGAAATGGGTGCGATTACAAGCGCCACCCGCTCATCAGGGAATACCAATCCGATCTCTTCGGCCTGGGTTGCGATCCGCTGCGGGTCCCGGAGCTGGGCAATCTCGAGTCGGAGATCGAGTTGTGCCGACTCCTCAACCGCGATCTGATCGGTCAGCGTGTCGAGTTCGAACGCGGTCCGATCGAGTGCGATTCTCAGATAGATCATCAGAAAGAAGACCCCGATGACAAGGATGGTGAAGAAGATGAGAGGGACGATTCTCGGGCCTCCCGATACCGCTCGCGAGTCCGCCGAGCCGCGGATTCGTCCGACGGACCTGGGTATGGCCTGGGATGTCACAGGTCAACCTTCTCGGCAACGCGAAGCCTCGCGCTGCGTGCACGCGGGTTTCGAGCCACCTCGGCTTCGGAAGGACGGACGGGTTTACGGGTCAGTATCCGCACATCTGGTGAAGCACCGCACGTGCATACGGGCAATTCCGGAGGACACGTGCACTCTGTGGCGCGTGCAGCCATCGACCGTTTGACTATTCGATCCTCGAGTGAGTGGTATGCCATCACCACGATCCGACCGCCGGGCGCGAGCAGATCGAACGCGTCCTCCATGACCTGTGTGAGACCGGCAAGTTCGTCGTTGACAACGATTCTGATCGCCTGGAACGACTTGCGAGCGGGATGACCGGAACGTCTGGCAGGTTCGGGAACCGCATTGGCGATACACGCCGCGAGAGTTTCGGTGTCCTCGAAGGGACGCTCGGCAACGATCGCGGCAGCGATTCGCCTGGCGAACCGCTCTTCTCCGTAGCGCGACAGGATCCGCGCGAGGTCCGACTCGCTGCTCTCGTTGACAACGCCGGCTGCCGTGGTCGAGGCATCGTGGCCCATTCGCATATCGAGCGGACCGCTGCGGTGATACGAGAACCCGCGACTCGCTTCCTCGAGCTGGTGTGAAGAAACCCCCAGATCAAGAAGGATGCCGTCGACTCGAGCAGGAATGCCGCCGACGCCAACGAACGACGCGATGTCGCGGTAGTTCGCGTGTACGAGAACGAGTCTCTCGGAGGGTTCTGCCTGCGCGAGAGCATCGGAGTCACGGTCGACACCGACAATGCGAACATCTGGATACCGGTCAAGGAGTGCACGGCTATGACCTCCCCCACCGAACGTTCCGTCGACGACCCAACCTTTGGCCGCCGTGGAAAACCACGTCACGACCTCGTCGACCATCACTGGTTCGTGGTAGCTGTATTCCTTGTTGTGTGTGGTGGGCTGATCCATGGTCAGTCCCCCGGAGCGCTGGCGCCAAAACGGAAGCGGGCGGAGTAAGGGGCCTCCCTATTGGCATCCGGGGGACTGACCGCGAGCCAGCCCACTGTTGTTGCATCGTCTCGTTGGTTGTCATAGTCCTTCACCCGAAAGGACCTCTTCAATCGCGGCGTAGTAGTCGTCTGCTTCTCGTGCGACCGACTCCCACGTCCCTGTGGCCCAGATCTCAACATGGTCAGCCACCCCGACCACCGTGACCTCTTTGTCCAGATCCGCGTAGACGCGCAACGCTTCGGGAATCTGGCACCGGCCGGCCTTGTCGAGTTTCTGGTCGATCGCAGATGCGAAAAAGGCTCTCGCATAGTTGCGAGCGCGTCGGTCTGTCCTGGGCAGCTTGAGAACCCTGTCGGACTCGACCTGCCATTGACCGAGCGGAAAGACGTACAAACATCGTTCCTGACCCTTGGTCACGACGCAGCCACCCTCGAGTCCCGATCGGAACTTCGAAGGCATCACGACTCGACCTTTGTCGTCGAGCGAATGGCTGAATTCGCCAAGGAACATCTGTCACGGTCTCCATCATTCCGTTTCAACTCCCACAGAGCCCCACTATCGCCCACT
>BTQP01000088.1:0-7762 GCA_036985935.1 Acidimicrobiia bacterium
AGAATCTGGCGGGAGCGACGGGATTTGAACCCGCGACCTCCGGCTTGACAGGCCGGCGTGAACTCCAGACTTCACCACGCCCCCGTGCGTGCCCCCAGGGGAATTCGAATCCCCGTTGCCGCCTTGAAAGGGCGGAGTCCTAGGCCTCTGGACGATGGGGGCAGGGCGCCCCGCAGTGTACAGAGACGGACTGGCTACGGTCCTGGGAGTATATCGCCAACGCGAACGTGGCAACCCCCGCTATTGCTCGCACGTTCTCCCCGTTATGGTTGCTCTATGAGCGACGATAGGCCCCCTGAGCAGGACCCCATATCACCGACCGATGGCGGTGAGGTTCACAAGACGATCGTACGTCTCGTCGCCGGTGGTGTAGGTGAGGGCGTCGAACGTTTGATGTCCATGTCCGCCTCACTTGACGAGGTAGACGATGATGACGTCACCCAGGTGACCGGCCCCTACTCGACGAATCCCACGGTCATGGCCGTGCTCGGCTGGATATCAGAACTACCGGAGCAGATCGCGACGACATCGTCCTCGCTTGATCAGGTGTCGTATCCCTTAGCCCGTCTTTCGCGTGTCATCTTCGACACGACCGCTGCACTTGCCGAGGCGACGGGTATCGCACCGTTCGTTTCCGAGGTAACCGCACCAACACGGCGAGCGATCGCCGAAGAGATCGACCGGCTCACGGCCGTCGGCTCTGCCGAGTATGCCCGGGGTCGTGTTCTGGCAACCGAGACGTTCATGAGGTCCATCGACGGCATCGTTGGATATCTCGGCGACTCCGATGAGGTTGGTGAGTTGATCAGGGAGCAGACGCTTGGTTTCGCGGGCAGCGCCGTCCAGGAAGTGCGCGAGACAGGCGCCGCGGCAGATGGCCTCACCGAGGGGATCTTCAGGCGGATCTTTGGACGTGAGATCCAGACCATGCCGCCGAAACCGGCATTTGATACCGAATGAGTAAGAAGGGCGACCAGCACGTACTTCAGGGTTACTCCGCGGGATTCGTCACCCGTCTGTTTGCGTACCTTGTCGATCTCGCCGTAATAGCCGGCCTGCTTGCGCTGACCGGGTGGCTTGCGATCATGGCTGACAATGTCATCGAGAGCATGGGACTCGATCCACGAATTGACCTGGCCACAATCTACGTCTTCACTATTCCCCTCATCATCGGTGGCTACTTCGTGATGTTCTGGGCGCTCACCGGTCGAACAATTGGAAAGTGGTTCATGGGGCTCAAAGTTGTCGGGCGCAACGGTATGCCCCCGACGATCGGCCGATCGTTTCTTCGTCTGATCGGGTACGGCTTTTCGACTGTGGTGTTCTGGATGGGTTATCTGTGGGTGATCATCGATGATGAGCGTCAGGGTTGGCACGATCACCTCGCCAAGACATGGGTCATCTATGACTACGAACGGCGGAAACCTGGCGAGGTGTACGAGAACTATCGGCGGCGGGCTGGGTCGTCGAAAGACACCGCTAGTTCCCAAGGGTCCTGACGTCCGGAGCTCCAAGGCGGGCGGCATCAGCCGTGAGGTCGTCTGGCATGGTTTGGGACTCGCGTTCCGCTTCGACCCGCGCTTCGTAGTGCGCCAGTTCCCGTTTTACCGTGACATCGTCCCATCCGAGCACCCCGGCCATGATCGACGCAACATCAGGTGCCGAATCGACACCGCGGTCCCTCGACTCGATCGAGATCCTCGTACGGCGCGTGAGCACGTCGTCGAGATGGAGAGCTCCCTCATGCTCGACAGCGAAAAGAACCTCCGCCCGCAGATACGTGCCGGAGGGGATCACATCCATCATCGTTGGATCATTCTCACCGTAGGCAAGCACGACCGCGAGTTCGTCGCCGTATCGATGCAAGAGACGGACGACCTGTTCGACGGTGAGTCCGTAGCGAGATGCCAGGTCGTTCTTTTGCGCCATCAGCGCCCGGTACCCCTGTGCCCCGACGAACGGGATCTGATCTGTGCGTGTCGGTACTGCATCGATGTCGCCAGTCGCCGTCGCCTCATTGACGGTGTCTTGCGCCATGATCCGGTAGGTCGTGAACTTTCCTCCCGCGATCGTGATCAACCCCGGTTCCGTCTCTGTGATGCTGTGTTCTCTCGACAGCTTTGCGGTCGATAGGGCGTTCCCGGTGACGAGTGGTCGGAGACCGGCGTAGACACCAACGATGTCGTCCGTCGTAATCGGCGTCTCCACGATGTGGTTCACCTGCTCGAGCACGTACGCGATGTCCGACTTGCTCGCCGCCGGGTGAGCAAGATCTAGCTCCCACGGAGTGTCTGTGGTTCCGATGATCCAGAAGTCATCGTGTGGGATCAAGAAAAGGACACTCGTCTCGGTTTTCGTGATGAAACCGACGGACGACTCGATGCGATCCTTAGGCACAACGATGTGCACACCCTTGGACGCTGTCACCTCTGTGCCCGTATCACCTGCGAGTAACTCGACCGAGTCTGTCCAGACGCCGGTGGCGTTGATGACCACTTTGGCGTGGGTTTCGAACGCTCTGCCCGACTCGAGGCAGGTCGCCGTTACTCCCGTAATGCGGTCACCGTCGCGTATGAACCCGGACACCCCGGTGCTCGTGAGGATCCTGGCACCTTCTCGTGCTGCGGTCCGTGCGAGAGCGACGACGAATCGTGCATCGTCGGTGCCTGCGTCGTAGTAGCGGACCCCGCCAACGAACGCCTTCCTCTTGACTCCAGGGAAAACTCGAAGCAGCTCTTTGCGACTCAAGTGCCATTGGCGAGGCATTGTGCTGTGACCAAGCTTCGCCATCCCGTCGTAGAGGGTGATCCCTGCTCCAACGTAGACGCGTTCCCACACGCGATGCTCCAGGGGGTAGACAAACGGTATCGGCCATACGAGGTGTGGTGCCAACGTATCGAGGAGGAGACCACGCTCATGCAGTGCTTCGTTCACGAGCTGAAAGTGGAACTGTTCGAGGTATCTGAGCCCACCATGGATCAGTTTCGACGATCGACTTGACGTTCCCGAAGCGAGATCCCGTTGCTCGAACAGGGCAACGGACAAACCCCGAGATGCGGCATCGAGGGCACAACCGACACCCGTGACACCCCCACCGACGACGATCAGATCGAACTCCCCTCCATCAAGCGATTCGATGGTCTCTTGTCGGTACGAGGGGCTGAGGGAAGTGCTTCTGGCTTGCATGCTCAAAGGCTACCGGCAGCTGGGGGTGGAGATTCGCGCTCCGGTACGCTGGGGTCATGAGTGAAATCGACACAAAAGCTAGAGAGTGGATGGATGGCGATCCCGACCGGAACACGCGTTCCGAGCTGGCGGCGCTACTCGCCTCGGGTGATACAGATGAGCTGGCGGATCGCATGGCCGGAGTTCTTCCTTTCGGAACCGCAGGGATACGCGGTGTCGTCGAAGCGGGATCGAACCGTATGAACCGTGCAACCGTCATCCGGACAACGGCGGGCCTTGCTGCGCATCTTGTGGCGACTACAGAGCCTGAAGACCGACTCATTGCTGTGGGAAGGGATGCGCGCCCGTCCTCTGCCGCGTTCATGGAGGACACCGTTGGGGTCCTCACCGCGGCCGGGTTCGACGTTCGGTACTTCGCTGACCCCACGCCGACCCCACTGGTCGCATACGCCGGCATCACCATGGGCGCATGTGCCTCGATAGTCATTACCGCCTCTCACAATCCGCCCAAGGACAACGGGTACAAGGTGTATGCGGTGAACGGCGCACAGATCATCTCCCCGGCAGATGCCCAGATTGCTGCAGCGATCGCACAGGTCGGTCCCGCAAACGCGGTCCCTCGCTCGGCTGATGCCTTCGGGCAGTCCGGTGCACGACCGATCGGCCCCGAACTCTTCGAGGACTATCTGCGTGCTGTCCACCGGTCGTTGCCTTCGGGCACAAGTGACCGTGACATTCGCATCGTGTACACGGCGATGCATGGAGTCGGCGGACGTTTCGTGGTCGACGCACTACAGCGATTCGGTTACTCGAACGTGCACCCGGTGGCAGCCCAGTTCGAGCCGGACGGCACGTTTCCGACCGTCGACTTCCCGAACCCTGAAGAGCCGGGTGCTCTCGATCTTGCACATGAGCTCGCGCAAGCTCTCGATGCCGACCTCGTTCTCGCCAACGACCCGGACACCGATCGTCTCGCCGTATCTGTACCCGATCCTGGCGGTGCGTGGAGACCGCTCACCGGGAACCAGATCGGGTCTCTGCTCGCTGAATACCTTCTCGGCAACACCGATCGCGGCATGGCCATCAACTCGATCGTGTCGTCGCCGCTACTCGGTGTGATCGCAGACAGACACGGAGCCACGTGGGCTCAGACCCTGACCGGGTTCAAGTGGGTTTGGAACGCTGCCCTCGACCTGTCAGCGGAGGGGCATGGCGACCTGACCGTCGGATATGAAGAGGCTCTCGGCTACTCCATTGGGACGACGGTGCGTGACAAAGACGGAATCTCCGCTGCCGTTGCTTTTGCGACCCTTGCCGGTCAGGCGGCAGCAGAAGGTAAGACCGTGCTCGATACTCTCGGAGACCTGTATCGCAGGTACGGCGTTTGGGTTTCTGCTCAGGTGAGCATCAGGAGGGAAGGCGCTTCAGGTTCGGCCGACATCGCAGCCGCAATGGATGCGTTGCGGTCCGACCATCCGGAGAGCCTTGCCGGCTTCGACGTCGTGGGAACGACGGACTTCAGCAAGAACGCGGATACGCGGCCGCGGTATCTCGGAGCCACGAACTTGATCGAGCTCGATCTCGGTACATCCGGTCGGGTGTTGGCACGGCCCTCGGGAACCGAGCCAAAACTGAAGATCTATGTCGACCTTTCCACGGCATTCCCCGAGTCGGGTGACTGGATCGGTGCCGAATACTCACTGATTGAGCAGGCTGGGTCGGTAGGTGCAGCTCTCGAGTCGTGGCTCATCGATGCGATGGAGAGCTAGGAGGCAACACTCTCCTAGGGACAGTCCTTGACGAGCCGCGATAGCTCTTGTCCCTCATCGTTTTCTCACTAACTAGACACGGAACCTGTAAAGCCTCGTACGTCACGCGCCGACATGTATCTGAGAAGAGAAAATGGATGGCATGTGACGACACAAAATCCCGAAAACCCCGTAACGATAGATGGCCGCGAGTTCGCTACGTCGCGCAAGGGGTACGACAAGCGCGAGGTGCGTGCCTTCCTCCACGAGCTCGAGTCGAGCTTCCGTGACCTAGAGCAGTGGGCTGAGGACGCAAAACTCCGACTTCAGCAGGCCGAATCCGAGGCTCAGAGGGTCAAAGACGAGCAGGGTCAATCCGTCGACGGAGCGATCGCTGCGGTGCTCGATGCCAAAGACCGCATCCTCGAGCGGGCTCGAATTCAGGCCCGCGAGATAGAGAACAAGGCCCAACTCCGAGCCGATGAGGTTCTTGCCGGAGTCGGCGTGTCCGTTGCCGATCTTCCTGAGGATGTTGACGAAGCTCGACGAGACGCGGCGGTCATTCTCGAGCAAGCACAACGTGAGGCTGCGGCCATGCGCGAAACCGTGGAGCAAGCCGAGCACAGAGTCAAGGATCTGTCTCTCGAGAGAGACAAGGTCAGGGCGGAAATCGAGACACTCATCGCGGAGACCCAGATCGTCGACTCCGAAAAAGGTGTTGTGATCGACCCGGTAGGGACGATGCGCAAGGTCGAAGAACGCTCGATGGAGATCATCAGCGACGCCGAAGCGGCAGGTGATGCGATCCGTGCGAAGGCTGCGGAACAGATCGAAGTAGCCAATCGGGAGGTCGAATCTGCACGGACAAAGGCCGCTGAGGTGATCAGCGAAGCCGAAGAGCGAGTGCAAGAGATGCTGCTGATGGCCGAGGAGGCATCAACCCAGCGGATGGAGGAAGCTGAGGCAGAGGCCACGAGACGGGTCGAGAAGATCGTATCTGAGGCACAAACCCAGATGGATGAAGTTCGTGAACAGGCGAAAGCGGAAACCGAAACGTTGATCGCTGAGGCTGAGAGTCTGCTCGATGCGGCTCGCGAAGAGGCATCGAATGTCAAGGCGCAGGCCCTCAAGCTTCTCGATGAAGCAGAGGCGGCAGCCGAGGCCCGAACGGCTGAAGTGATGCTCATCGAAGCTGAAGCTGAGAACTTGAAGGCGATGGCAGTCGAGGCTGAGCACGAAGCATCCGAGACGTTGAAGACTGCAAGGGATGGTGCCGAAGCGTTGAGGGTAGAGGCCGCCGAGTTCAGGGACGAGTCCAAAGAGAAGAGGGACAACGCCGAGCGATCCCTCACCGAAGCTCGCGAATCGGCCGCTGGCACGGTCAAAGAGGCGGAGCACACGGCCGAGATCCTCGTGCAACAGGCTCAGGATGTCCAGGCAAAAGCCGAGGTCCGTGCAGCGGAGCTGGCGTCGATCGCGGAGTCAACGCTCAACGATGCCGAGGCGGAAGCCGAACGAACGATGTCGGAACTGCAGCAGAAGGTTTCCGCAGCCAAAAAGGCGGTGGGCCGTGCCGAAGCCGACAAACAGGCTGCGATCGCTGAGGCCGTCGAGTCAGTCCAGGCGATCCAGTTGAGCGCGTCCGAGGAACGCGCAGTTGCTGAAGAGCAACTGAAAGCTGCACGCCAGGCTGTTGAGGACACGGTTGCGGATAGGGAGTCAGCGCGCGTGATGAACGCCGAGGCTTCCCAGAAGCTCGAAGATGCCACACGCTCGGCGGAAGAGCTCACAGCGTCCACATTGGAGACGCAGGACAAGGCCAAGAGCCTGCTCGATGAGGCGACAGCCACGAAGAAGGCCACGGAAGAACAGATTTCGGCGGCCCTTGCTGATCTCGAGGCTGAGACAGTCCAGACTCGCGCGGACGTCAAGAGCGAGCTCGAGGAGCGCAAGCAGGAAGCCAAGACGGAGCTCGACGCAATTCGCTATGAAACAGCCGAAATCCGTGAGGCTGCCCAAGCGGATGCATCCCGAATGCGAGAACAGGCCGCTGCAGCTCGCGAACAGATCGAAGCAGCCGAAGAGGTTGAATCTCGTGCCAGGGAAATCCTCGAAGACGCCCAACAGGAGGCGTCCGAACTTCGTGAGATCATCGCCGCTGAAACCGAGGAGGCCGAACTTCGAGCAGCGGCGGCATCAGCAAGCGAAGATCAGGCGAACCTCGTTCTCCAGTCGGCGCGAGACGAAGCCGAACTGATCCGAATCGAGTCCTCGAGCATTCAAGATCAAGCCCGTTCGATCCTCGACGCTGCCAAGCAGAAGGCGGACGAACTAGGAGACGCGGAGACGAAGGCATTCGAGCTCGTCGAACGCGCTCAGCATGAAGCGGCAGGGGTTCGAGCGGCATCCGAGGGTGAGGCCGCAGCTGCCAACGTCGAGCGGGATCGACTCGAGGCAGAGTCAGCAACGATCGCAGAGGGTCGGGAAGAAGTCGAGTCCGAGCGAAGCGAAATTGCGGCTCTCAAAGCCGAAGTTGAGGCTGTCAGGCTCGAGGTGGGTGAACGTGCCGATGCCGTCTCCGGGATAGAACTTGCCCTCGCCGAGGAGCGTAAGGAAATCGGATTACAACGGGAACGGATGGAGGCCGAGATGGCAGAGCAGGCCAACCAAACGTTCTCGGTGGCTGACGAACTCGCGGAACGCGAAGCGGAGCTCGAGCAGAAGCTCGCTGCACTCGTGGAGCAGGGAGTATCAGCTGAAGATCTCGAGAGACGTGAGCAGGAAGTCGCGGAGCAGATCGTCGACCTCGATAAGCGAGAAGCAGAACT
>BTQP01000089.1:0-7757 GCA_036985935.1 Acidimicrobiia bacterium
ATCATGCGTCGCATCAGCGGTTTGATGGTGTCGTTGATCATTGACCGCATCTTCAGTGGATTCTTCATCGCGGCTTGAGCTTCGGGTGAATCAAGAAGCTCGTAGTAGTCGGCCCTCACAGCCGTAAACGTCAGACCTCTGTCGGACACGAACCTCTCGAAGCTCGGTGCCGTCGCCACGGTGACTTCGTGGCCAGCATCGAGGAGCCTGAGGCCGAGCGCGACGAAGGGCTCGACATCGCCCCTTGTTCCAACGGTTTGGATTGCGACCTTGATCTCGGTGCTCCTGCCGACACTCAGCCCTTGAGCAGCCCTTTGACGAGCTGCGGGACAACCGTAGTCGCCGTTGCGTCGACGTCGATCGTGCCGGGCTGCACGACCTCCATCATTGCGACCAGGTTGATCGCACCCATGAGTGCGAACGATGTCGTATGGGGATCGGCTATCTCGAACTCCCCCGTCGCCCTTCCCTCGATGAGTAGTTCGCGGATCGGTGTCAACACGACTCTCTCCATCGACGCCATGACCTCCTGGAAGTCACCCGGCTGTTTCATCGCCTTTGGCAGCTCGACGCACATCATCGGATGCTCAGTGAGCGAGTACAGCACCGACGCCAGCGCGGCCTCGAGGCGGACCTGCACAGTTCCCTCACCAGCTGCGGCCTTCGCCACCACATCACCGACGCGGGCTAGCTCGGCGTTGAGGTAGAAAGAAATGAGATCGTCTTTGCCCGCGAAGTAGTAATACAGCGTCGCTCGTGGAACGTCAGCCATCCTGGCGACATCGTCAATGCTGACGTCAAAGCCGGTACCGGCGAAACCCTCTGAGGCTGCCAGCAACTTCTCCGTCAGTTCTGCGGGTGGTCGTTTCATCTCTCTCAACTCTAGTCTCGACATTGGAATAGACAAGTGTCTAAGCTGTTGTCTATTCCAACGTTGAAACAGGATATTCAATTCCTGTCTGGTCATGGAGGCCCATCACATGTCGACACAACAGACCGAAAGCGGCGAGACCGCTGTATCAGATAGGCGCTGGTGGATCCTCGCCGTGATGTCGATCGGCGTACTGATCGTCTTCATCGACAACACCGTCGTGAACACCGCCCTCCCCGCGATATCCGTCGACCTTGGGGCCTCGATATCCGAGCTTCAGTGGGTCGTGAATTCGTACACACTGGTTCTTGCGGGTCTCCTGCTGCTTGGCGGGTCGCTCGGGGACCTGTACGGGCGCAGGAAGTGGATGACCATCGGACTTGTCATCTTCGGCGCAGCCGCGACGGGAGCAGCGTTCGCATCGAATATCGAGACACTCATTGCAATGCGTGCGTTGCAGGGTCTCGGAGCGGCACTCGTGCTACCTGGAACGTTGTCGATCATCACGAACGTGTTCCCTCGAGGAGAGCGAGCCAAGGCGATCGGTATCTGGACGGCCGTCGGCGCACTCGGGATCGGGCTCGGCCCGGTACTCGGTGGTTACCTCGTCGATCAGTTCAGCTGGTCTGCGGTGTTCGTGATCCACATCCCGATCATCCTCGCCGCCCTAGCCGGGCTGCTGATCGTGCCAGAGTCACGTGACGAACGTGGCCTGAAGTTGGACATACCCGGCGCGATTCTGGGCACCACCGGGATCATCTCACTCGTGTTCGGCATCATCCGTGGCGGAGAGGCCGGATGGACGTCCCCGGAGGTCGTCGCAGCTTTTGCGATTGCGATAGTCGTGCTCAGCGCGTTCGCCTTTGTGGAGATTCGATCGGACGCACCGATGCTGCCGCTCAAGTTCTTCCGTCAGAAGGACTTCACCGGAGCCGTGCTGGTCATCGGCGTGATCATGTTCGCCATGTTCGTATCGTTCTTCTTCCTCACCCAGTACTTCCAGATCGTGCAAGGCAAGAGCGCCCTTCAAGCAGGCCTGTTGATCGTTCCGACATCGGTCGCAATGATGTTCACGGCTCCGATCTCGGGCAAGGTTGTAACCACGATCGGACCCCGGTACCTCACCCTTGCAATGTCGGCAGCGATGTTGACGGGGATACTTCTACTCACCCAGGTAACCGTTGAAAGCAGCGTTCTTTCCGTGATCCTGCCACTGATGATCTTCGGACTCGGTGCAGGACTTGGAATGCCTGCCCTCACCGATACCGTCATGGCAGCCGTACCCGAAGCTGATGCCGGTGTCGGATCAGCCGTCAATGATGTCAGCCGCGAGTTGGGAGGCGCCCTTGGCATTGCGATTATCGGCAGCGCCGTGAGCATCTTCTACCGAGGCAACATAACCGAAAGCCTGGACGCCTCGTTTCCGCCGGACGTCGTCGAGCTCGCACGAGAAGGTGTCGGTGTTGCGAGTATCGTCGCTCGATCGCTACCAGAGAATGCCGGCTTAGCGCTGACCGAGGCCGCAAATATTGCGTTTGTCGATGCCATGACATCCGGCTTCGCGCTCAGCGCAGTCGTGATCCTGGCCTCTGTCGTTGTGGCTTTCACGCTGATTCCGCGCCGGATGCGTGCAACGCAGGCCGGACTCGAGGTCGAGGGGCTTCCGGCAGACGAACCGCAGACCGAGTCAGTCGCCAACTAGGACCTGACCGAGAAACCGCGGTCCAGCCGACATCGGGTGGACCGCGGTCAGGTTGTCGGTACGAGAGCCAGGACGGTTGACGCACCGAGCACGAGCGTCAGTGGCGAGTACACAGCAAGATCACGGATCGAGAACGGCGTTCCGTGTCCGCTCCCCTGGCGCCTTCCCGAGAGGACGAATCCCGCCACTGCACGAACGATCAGTACGCCCGCGACGACCCAGGAAGCTGCTGTGACCAGGCTGTCTGATGCCGGGAGCACCCACAGACCCGTGGCACCAGCAACGACGATGGCACCAATCATGAGCAAGACCGCGACGGCCAGCGTCATCGCCGTGGACGGGAACTCGTCAGTACTGCCAACGACCTTTCGTGCAAGGTCGGAACGATCGGAACCAGGCCAGATACCCCCTGCAGCCCAGTAGAAATGGACTGCCGCAGCAACCCCAAGGCCGAGCACAGCTACGAGAGCGAAGAGCTTCACGCCCGCCTCGTGGATGAAGCTGATCGCTGAAAGGCCGCCGTGTTCATGCGCCACAGTATGACAGCCGGTTCCGACCTGACAGTTCGACGATCTCTTTGCAATTTCATGGCACCGCGGAGAGCGTCTAGGTGCTCTGCAGGATCAGCTCAACCTCGATCTCTATTCGTATGTCCTTCGAAACGAGCAGCCCACCGGCTTCCAGGATCATGTTCCAGGTGAGTCCCCAATCCTCACGGTCGATCTTCCCTGAGGCACTGAACACGGCTCTCTCGTTCGCCCATGGATCCGTGGCATGGCCAAGGAACTCGATATCCAGGCTGACCTCCCTGCCCACACCCTTGATAGTGAGAACGCCGATCATCGTCCCGGTGGAACCGTCGATGGAGATCTCCGTGGAACGGAACGTTGCGTTCGGATATTTGAGGACGTCGAAGAGCTCAGTTGATCGAAGGTGGTCGTCACGGGTCGAATCTCCCGTGTTCACGGACGCCATGTCAAGATCCACAGATACCGTCGAGGCGCTGACCTCCTCAGCGATCACCACGGTGCCACTTGTGACTCCGACGATTCCGCGTATCTTGGTCAAGCCGAAGTGACGGCCAACGAAGCCGACCTGTGCATGCCCGGGATCGATCGCCCATGTCCCCGCTGCTGGCATCACCGTTCCATCGATCGTTCGAGTCGCTGGATTCATATCTGTCTCTTTCTCTGTATGTGCGTGCGCACAGACTAACATAGCGTGCATGCGCACGCAAATGGGTAAGGTCCCTTCCATGACTCCTGAGACGAGACCCGATGGGAAGCCAGCCGATCCCGTCGCGCCGTGGCGGGCGATGCTGCTCGCCCACAACCGAGCAGTGAGGGCGATCGAGGCCGATATGGCTTCAGCCGGCGTGATACCGCTCAATCT
The DNA here is from genome assembly GCA_036985935.1 of Acidimicrobiia bacterium. GTDB lineage: Bacteria > Actinomycetota > Acidimicrobiia > Spongiisociales > UBA5794 > JAMBLL01. Next base: position 3,966 of record BTQP01000089.1, read on the forward strand.
GTACGACGTCCTGCTTGAACTCAACGGCACGCCCGAAGGTTTACGAATGCAGGAACTCGGCGAACAGGTGGTGTTGTCGCGGACCAGGGTCAGTCGACTCGTTGACGATCTTGAAGCGTCTGGATACGTCAAGCGTGTCTCACATCCCGATGATGGACGAGCAACTCTGGCGCAGATCACCGCTCGGGGACACACAGCGTTGAGGGAAGCAGCGCCGATCTATCTCGAGGGGATCAACCGCCATTTCAGCTCACATCTCTCGGCAGCCGAGCAACAGTCGATCACGCGGGGCTTGACGAGAGTTGTCAGATTCCACGACGGGCCGCCGCTGCCAACAAGTCACTAACACCGAAACCCAGGTCAATCACGTGACGGCAGACGCATCCGACGGACCAGCCAGGCGGCAGCCGCTGTCACCACCGCTAGTGCCGCGAACGCGGCCGCACTGAACCGTGAGAGAGAGTCCGTGACGGCGGCTCCCCCATCCTGCGCTGCCGCGATCGTAGAAGCAGTCGCCTGTGGTGGGTTCGGAAGCGCCAGCGAAACAGGGCCTTCGTCACCGCCAACGATTTCGGGGGATGCCGGGAGTGCGCCTGTTGCCTGGGCGAGTACAGCTACGATCGTTTCAGAGTCGAATGGGTCCCTGGCTGTGGCCTCGACCGACAGGTCGACGAGCCGTCCCGCAAGGTAACCACGAACCGCCGCGGGCGAGGCTGATCGACCGTATGCGCCGAAATACGCCTTTTCGAATCCCGGAACGCGGTCGGTGAGCAACAACTGCATCGCATCCTGATCGGTACCGGCGAAAATGAGCAGCTCCTGAGTCAACAAGGGCTCACCCGATTCCGACAGGGCGATCAGCACCGTTCCGGAGTCAGTCACGGGGCCAACAAGCGAAGCCAAAGCAGCCGGGCCGTCGACGACAACAATCGGTACACGATCGATGTTGAGTGGCGCCATCGTTGCTGTGACGAGCTCATCTGGTGAGAGGCTCGCGTCGACGACGAACATCACGACATCCATGCTGCCAAGATGATCGCCGCCTTCAGTGTCGGGCGGGTGACTGACATCGGGAGATTGGTCAACGGCGAGCTGGAACCCGTCCACGAACGGCGAAGTGGTCGACCCGCTCGTCACCGGTTCCGTTACGACACCCACCGCGAATTCGTCCGCCAACGCCGGCACAGCGCCGAGCACGATCCAGGCGGCTAGGACGAAAGCCAAAGACCCTCCCGCGAAGAACCGACGTCCGGGGAGGCCTATGACAGAATTCAAGGGGACGAGATCCATGTTCGACAGATTCCGGGGTACAGAACGAATACGGTGCAAGGCTCGAGAGCGTACCCGTCTTGTCCATATCTCGGTCTCCGTAGTTCGAGGCCTGGCTTCGAGGCCTCCCTCTCCGGGTACGATGGCGTCATGTCGAAAAAGATCCATTCCCAGGACGTGACGATTGGGCCAGCGAGAGCCGGTGCTCGTGCGATGTTGCGGGCGGTTGGCCTCGGCGAAGACGACTTTTCGAAAACCCAGATCGGCGTTGTGTCGGCTGGCAACGAGATCACCCCGTGCAATGTCACCGGACCCAAGCTTGCAGGCTTCGCGAAGATCGGGGTTCGCGAGGCGGGTGGTGTCGGACTCGAGTTCGCCACGATCGCCGTCTCCGACGGCATATCGATGGGTCACGAAGGTATGCGCGCATCCCTTGTCTCTCGCGAGGTGATCGCCGACTCTGTCGAGTTGGTCATGCACGCCGAGCGATTCGACGGCATGGTTTCGATCGCTGGCTGCGACAAGTCACTGCCAGGGATGCTGATGGCGGCAGCGAGACACAATCTTCCTTCCGTCTTCCTATACGGCGGAACAAGCATGCCGGGTCGGCTCGACGGCAAGGACATTTCAATAGTTGACGTATTCGAGGCGATCGGTGGCCATGCTGAGGGCACCATTTCCGATGATCAACTGCTTCGAATCGAACAGAACGCGTGCCCCGGAGCGGGGTCGTGCGCAGGCATGTTCACAGCCAACACGATGGCGGCCGTCGGCGAGGCGATCGGTCTGTCGTTGCCGGGTTCCGCGGCAGTGCCTGCCATCGACAGCCGTCTCGAAGACTTCGCCCGCCGATCCGGTGAGGCAGTCGTCGCGCTCATCGAGGCTGATACCAGACCACGTGACATCATGACGAGGGCAGCATTCGAAAACGCAATCATGACCGTGATGGCCCTCGGAGGGTCCACGAACGCTGTGCTTCACCTCATGGCGATTGCCCATGAAGCGAACGTCGACCTCACCCTCGAGGATTTCGACGAGATCTCACGCCGCACACCCCACATCGGGGATATGAAGCCGTTCGGGAGATACCACATGGCGGATCTCGACCGTATCGGTGGCGTACCTGTCGTTCTCAAGACGCTTCTCGACGCTGGGCTTCTCCACGGAGACGCCCTCACCGTGACCGGGAGAACCATGGCCGAGAATCTGGCGGATGTCGTCGTGCCGGGTGACCAAGATGTCGTGAATTCTTTCGACTCACCGCTTGCGGACCACGGCGGAATCGCGATTCTCCGCGGGTCTCTCTCCCCCGGCGGCGCCGTCGTCAAGGTCGCCGGAATTGAACTCGACGTGTTCGAGGGATCAGCGAGAGTGTTCAACGACGAACAGCACGCTCTTGAAGCGTTGAACAACCACGATCTCAATCACGGCGACGTGGTCATCATCCGCTTCGAGGGACCCAAGGGTGGACCCGGGATGAGGGAGATGCTCGCCATCACTGCGGCTATCAAGGGTGCAGGTCTTGGCGAGGATGTGTTGCTGATCACCGACGGACGGTTCTCCGGAGGAACGACCGGGTTGTGCATAGGACACGTCGCCCCGGAAGCGGCACACGGTGGCCCGATCGCTCTCGTTGAAGAGGGTGATCGTATCAAGGTGGATATTCCGAACCGCACGCTCGATCTGCTCGTAGATGAGGCAACGCTTGAAGCGAGACGGAACACCTGGGAACCGATATCCCCGCGTTATACCACCGGGGCGCTTGCCAAATACGCAAAGCTCGTCGGCTCTGCAGAATCAGGTGCCGTCCTCGACTGAACGAGTCCTCCCGTCAACGATCGCCGCTTCGCACGCCGTAGACATATCGATGTTGGTCGATGTATGATTGAGGTGTCGATGTCCCCGAGTCGATGGCCCGCCACGAGAAAGGGTTGATGTGAAAATGACGCCCGATACCATCTCGCAGGATTGCTGTGCGCCGATTACCGACGCAGGACTCACTCAGGATGAGGCCGAACTCATGGCGACTCGCCTCAAGGCTCTCGGCGACCCCGCCCGGTTGCGTCTGATCAGCCTCATCGCTTCAAACGGCGAGATGTGCGTCTGTGACCTGACGGAACCCTTGGGGCTGAGTCAGCCAACCGTGAGCCACCACCTCAAGGTACTTTCGAAAGCGGGTCTCGTCAGCCGCGAGAAACGCGGAAAATGGGCTCACTTCCGCGTCGTGGACACTGAACTCAGCCACGTCGCCCACTCGCTGCTCGGTGCTTCCGCTGAAATATCAGCCGAGGATTCCGTCACCTCGAGCAACGTCTGAGACCCGCGACATTCAGGGCCTTCGGTCCTCCCTTCAGGGTCTTCCGTCCTCCCTTCAGGGGGGACAAGCGAGTCTTCGGGTGAGGGGGAACGCCGAGGGGCGTTCCTTGGGAGTTGCTCCGCAACTCCAGGGGCTTGGTCGCGAGCCTGCGAGCGCGGTACGGCGGGAACGCCGAGGGGCGTTCCTTGGGAGTTGCTCCGCAACTC
>BTQP01000090.1:0-7755 GCA_036985935.1 Acidimicrobiia bacterium
TCATCCAACTCAGATCGGCGTCCGACAAAGTCGGTCAGCTGGACAGGCAGGTTGTTCGGGACCGCATCCAACGATCTCAGCGGGGGAAACGAGCGTGGCAGCTCATCGATGTTCAACTGGAACACCTGTTCTGGGCGAGTCAAGTCCTTCAGGCGGTGTAGGCCCATGTCGGTGATGCTTACGCCCTCTGGCACATGATCTCGCATGACCTCGAACGTCGATCCGGACAACACGGTCTGGCCACCATGGGCGATCGCCCGCAGCCGCGCCGCCCGATTGACCGCAGCTCCGTAGTAATCGCCCAACTCGAGCTCTGCCAGACCTGTATGCAACGATGCGCGTACCCGCAGCGGTTGGGGAGTTGGCCACTCCACCGCCTCCAAACACCGTTGGATCTCCGCGGCGCCCTCCACAGCATCGGATGCGGATCGGAAGACAACGAACTGGCTATCACCCTCGCCCCTGGGTTTTACGACAACCCCGCTATGAGCCTCCACAGCCGCGCCGATCGTTTCATCATGAAGCCGGAGTGCCTCCATCATCTCAGCGGGCGACGATTCCCACAGCCTTGTACTGCCCTCTACATCTGTGAAGAGGAACGTCACGACACCGTCAGGAAGGTCTTGCATCCGGGGCAGTGTAGGGACACGACCATGTGTGCGCCCGAGTTCATGAGGCTCTACACGCAACGCCAATGAATCCAGAGTGCGTGATCGGATGACCGCTCAATTCGAGCCGCGATACGAGCAGCCAGGAATTCGCTTCAGCGGGAAGAGTCGATCGCTGCCCAAACCGTGGCTGATGTCAGCGGCATGTCTATGTGGCGAATCCCGAGCGGCGCGAGAGCATCGATGACCGCATTGACTACGGCCGGGGCTGATCCGATCGTTCCGGCCTCGCCGATGCCCTTGGCGCCCAGGGGGTTTTCAGGTGTGGGTGTCTCGGTGTGGGCAACATCGATTGACGGAAGCGATGTAGCTCCGGTGATGACATAGCTGGCGAGGTTCCCGGTCAACGGATAACCCTCGTCGTACTGGATCTGTTCGGACAGTGCTTGTCCGATACCCTGCGCAACGCCGCCGTGGACCTGACCATCGACGACCACACGGTTGAGAATGGTGCCGGCATCGTCACACGCCACATGTTTGAGGAGACGAACCTCTCCCGTTTGTGTGTCCACTTCGACGATCGAGACATGGGTTCCAAACGGGAACGTGGCTTCCTCCTGCTCCCACATTCCTTCCCCTCGCAGACCAGGTTCCATTTCAAGTGGGAGGTTCGATGGTTCGGATGCGATGCGTGCGATCTCTGCCAGCGTCATGCCAGATGACGGATCGCCTGCCACGCCGATCAACCCATCGTCGAACTGAATGATATCGTCGATCGCAGCCTCGGCATGAAGGGCGAATACCTCTCGAGCCTTGTGGAGAACCTTCTCCCCGGCACCGTGGATCGCTGAGCCGGCGATCTGCAGGGACCGCGATCCCATGGTCCCGCCGCTGTGCGGGATGGTGTCAGTATCACCCTGGATGAACGCGATGCTCTCGATTGGCACCTTGAGGAGTACAGACACGACCTGGGGGAAGGTCGTCTCGTGGCTGTGCCCGTGTGAGACGCCCGCCGAATAGACACTGACCGTGCCGTCGGGGTGAGCTTCGACCGCGCCCCAGTCCTCACGACCCAGGCCCGCCGTGATCTCCACATACGAGCTGATGCCGATTCCGAGTTGTAGGCGATCCCCCGCCTCGCGGCGTTGAGCTTGTTCCTGTCGGAAGGCCTCATACCCGCCTATTCGAAGGGCAAGATCGAGCGCAGCTTCGTAATCACCTGAGTCGTAGCGCTCGCCAAGAACGGTCACATACGGGAAGGCGTCCTTCGGGATGAAGTTTCGACGCCGAATCTCGACGGCGTCCATCTCAAGCTCAAGCGCAAGCACGCTGATCGCACGCTCGAGGACCATCGTCGCTTCGGGTCTACCGGCGCCGCGATATGCATCGATCGGCGTCGTGTTCGTCACCACCGACCTCCATAGGAATTCGACCTTGGGTATCAAATACGGTCCGACGGCCATACGGCGCGTGAAGACCGGTAGATAGGCACCGAATAGTGGGTACCCGCCAGCGTCCTGAGTCACGTGAAATGAGATTCCGGTGATCACACCCTCGCGCGTTGCTCCCAGGCGGACATCTGTCGTTTGCGCCCTGCCGTGGACCATCGATTGCATGTTCTCGGCCCGTGTCTCATGCCATCGCACCGGTCGACCAAGATCGAGAGCCACCGCACAGCAGATCGCTTGCTCTGGATACAGGATGATCTTGGCGCCGAAGCTGCCTCCGACATCAGGAACCTTGACATGGACCAGTGATCGGTCGATCCCGAGAACCGCGGCGATGGCACCTTGATGACCCGTTGCCGATTGGCTACCCAACCAGACAGTCATCCCACCATCTTGTCGTGGAACGGCCACAGCTCCACTCGCCTCGAGTGGGACAGCGGCAACCCGCCTGTTCTCGATCCTCATCTCGACAACGACCTCGGCGTCCGAAAGCACGTCACTGTCGCTTTCGCCTCTGTCGTAGATCACGTTCGTGCCGAGCTCGGGGAACAGGAGGGGTGCGCCTGGATCTGCACCTGCTTCGGGCGTTGATACGACGTCGAGCGGCTCGATGTCTGCCCAGACCAGATCAGCTGCGCTCCTGGCCGCTCGTTCGCTGTCCGCAACGACCACGGCGACGATATCGCCAACGAATCTCACGCGGTCCGAAGCTATCACCGATCGTCTGGTGACCTCATCGAGCCCCGGGGCACCGAGCGGCATGGGTTCCAGGTCGAGGTCATCCGCCAGATAGACCCGCACGACGCCAGGAGCGGCGAGAGCAGCATCGATTTCGATATCTCCCACCAAGCCATGGGGAACAATGGATCGAACGGGTGCCATCCACAGGGCGTCGTCAACCTGGATATCTTGCAGGTACGTGCCGGTACCGGTGATGAAGCGTGGGTCCTCTACGCGTTTCATCGCTGTTCCCTTTTTTGTCTACCCATCGCCGCAGCCTAACGACAGATGGTCAAGCCGTAGAGACGGTCCTACGCTGTCTGTTATGGCAACGCGCGGCTTCATCGACTCCGATTCAGAGCACATCTACTTCGAATGTTGGGGCAACGAAGGCGAACCGGTGTTGCTTGGCCATGGCCTCGGTGGCAGTCACGCCACTTGGTATCAGCAGGTCGCGTTCCTCTCAGCGCACTACCGGGTGATCACGTGGGATCAGCGCGGCTTCGGCAGGTCGACACGCTCGTCAGGAGAGATCGGTCCCGTTCCGGCGGTCCGCGACATGGCCCAGTTGCTCAACCATCTCTCCATAGATCGAGCACATATCGTCGGGCAGTCGATGGGTGGTTGGTCAGCGTTTGGATTTGCGATAGCGAACCCTGAGAGGGTTCTATCTCTCGTTCTCGCCGACACGACAGCGGGCATCTTCACTGACGAGATCCGTCGGACGCTCGACGATTACGGTCAGACGATCAGCAGCATGGTTCCGCCCGATCAGATGCCCCTTGGCTATCACCCTGCGATCGGAACACAACTCGTCAAAGAGGATCTGCCCAAAGCGTTCCTCTACTCCCAACTTGGCAGCCTCACCGATCCGCCGGAGCCGATGGAGATCATGCCACTGCTCATGTCAACCGACCACACCGAGGGAGCCTCACTCGTCGGCGCACCCACACTCTTCGTTGTAGGGGAAAACGACCCAATATTCTCGCCGCAACTCATCGAATCCGCGGCGAAATTCGTCGATAGGAGCGAGGTGGCAGTAGTCGAGAACACGGGCCATTCGCCTTACTTTGAAAGACCGGGACCATGGAACGACATCGTGGCGACCTTTCTGCGACAATCCGCTCGCTGACGAGGAGGACACCATCGCAGTCAAGGAAGTCGTTTCCGGGCTCTATCAACTCGGCTTTTCTGGGATCAACGCATTCCTCATCGACGAGGGGGACGATGGCCTCACGCTCATCGACTCGGGGTACCCGAAACATGCTGAGACCATCGAAGCCGGTATCCGGTCGATCGGCCATGAACCGTCCGATCTCACGCGGATCATCCTCACTCACGCACATCCGGACCATCTCGGTAGCGCAAAACACATGTCAGGTGGAACAACTCCGATCAGCCTGCATCCGGCAGATGCTGACATCGCACGGGCAGGGATCATCCATCAGACCATGAAGCCGGGTCCGGGCTTGCTAAACGGCATCCTGTTTCGAGTACTCATCCGGAACAAATCGGCCGAGTTCCCAGCGTTCGAACCCGATGTCGCGCTTAGCGACGGCGACGCAATCGATGTCGCAGGAGGTTTGGAAGTGATCCATACGCCAGGCCACACGGCAGGCCACGTGTGTCTACTGTGGAAGAAGGACCGCGGACTCCTGATCACGGGAGATGCCGCCGGCAACATGATGGGCCTCAACTACATGCTTGGCTACGACGACCTCGAAACCGCCAAGGCGAGTCTGACGAAGCTCGCGGAGCGTGACTTCGAGGCCGCAGTGTTCGGACACGGCAAGCCCCTGCTCTCGAGTGCCTCCGACAAGTTCGCTGCCCGGTTCGGTGGTTGATCTCCATGGGACGGTTCGATGACCGGTTGATCGAGCTCGGACTAGATCTACCGCCGGCTTTCACCGCCCCGCCAGACATTGTGCTTCCCTTTGCGGTCGTCAACGTTCGCGGAAACAGGGCGATCATCGCCGGACACGGCCCGCAGGCCCCTGACGGATCGATCGCACCACCCTTTGGTCAGGTTGGTGGCTCCCTATCCATCGAAGACGGCGTGACCGCAGCCCATCTCACCGCCCTATCGATGCTCGGCTCACTCCAGCGATCGCTCGGCAGTCTTGACGAGATCACGGGTTGGCTCAGGGTGTTCGGCATGGTCAACTCGGCTCCTGGATTTCACCAGCAGCCAGCGGTCATCAACGGGTTCTCCAACGTGATCCTCAACGTCTTCGGACCTGATGTCGGGCGACATGCCAGGTCTGCTGTTGGAATGGCGGCACTTCCCTTCGGAATGCCGGTCGAGGTGGAAGCGGAAGTCGCCATTCGTAGCGCCTGATGGATGAGCTCCCAAGGGGGGCTCCTACCATGTCGTCAATCGGCCCGCTTGGGACGGCTGGAGGAGACCGGTGGTCGTCCACAATGTCCCGGGGTTCACAGGTTGGCGTTCAAGGTGAGCAGCCCGTCGTCTCGAGCTCGCTGCACGGCTTCCGACCGTGTGGAACAGTCCAACTTCGTGAGCAGTGCCGAAACGTGGTTCTCGACCGTTCGTGGTGAGACGAACAATCGGTCTGCGATCTCGGAGTTCGAGAGGCCCTCAGCGACGAGTTGGAGAACCTCGGATTGTCTCGCGGTAAGACCGGCGACATGGCTTCGTGTCTCACGACTCTTGCCGCGAGGCAAGGCGATCCCGTCGCTGCGGAGCATCCGTCTGAGTTTCGCGGTGACAGCCGTCGCCCCCAGGGTCTCGAAGATGTCAAGCGCCTCGAGACGATCCGCTTCCTGGCCATGCATCAACGCCAACGCGCGCTCATAGCCGATGCCCTTCGCCTCCCAAGCAGCCGATGCCTCGATCGCTCGACCCTCGATGACCAGTCGATAGGGTTCCGCGATCCGGTCGGGGGCCTCTGCCAGCTCCCCCAGCTCCCAGAGCCATAGGGCGAGCCACCCAGCATGCCATGGAAATCTCGAGCGTCGCGGGTCGCCAAGCAGATCAAGGAATCGTTCAACGAGTACTTCATCGGTCTCGCCAGTGACCCACAGGTACTCAGCCATAGCGGCAGCGGCGGGAAGAAGGGCCTGCATCTCGTCTCCCGCGTCAGCCCTTGCCCATGTGGATTCAACAGTCGCGCGGGCCGCGGAACGGCCCTGTCGAACCTGAAGAGGACCAAGTGCTTGCCCCGCAACGAGCTGGCTGTAGAACAGCACCTGGCCCATTGCCTCGGTGGCGAGATCCTCAGCCTTCGCCCATTGACCTTGCCATTCCAGAACCTTTGCATAGTGGGCCTTCGCGGCGTTCTCATGGATACGGATCTCATATCGAGCCGAAGTTTCGCGAGCTCGCTGGGCTAGATCGCTCGCCCGTTCAACATCACGATTCTCGATGGCCACCTCCGCCATGTTCAAGAGCGCCAGTGTTTCCTCAAATGGGTATCCGGCCGCTTGTGCCCGAAGTCGGGCTTCCTCCATCAATCGGAGACCGTCGGAGTCTCCCATTCGGGACCAGAGAACGCCGCTTGTATCAAGAGCGAGGATCAGACTCAGTTCATCTCCGGTGTCCTTGGCAAGTTCAATCGCCTTCTCGGCAACCGCAACGGCCTCCACACCGTGACCCCTCATCTTCATCAGCCAGGCACGCTGACTAACGGCTGACGCAAGTTCTGGTCCCGGTGGGTATGACTCGAGGATGGCAATTGCTTCGCGAGAGCAAGCCTCAGCGCGCTCGGGCTGGCCGACTATCTGGCTGACGCGCACCGCAAACGTCAAGTTGCGCGCGAGGGCTAGATCGTCGCCATTGGAACGGTGAAGGTCTGCGGCCCTGGACAAGATCTCGAGAGAGTGCCCGCCGATCATGTAGTACTCCGTGCGAGCCCAATCGTCGACGATGGATGCCCGTTCCTTGGCCGGGATCTGGTCCAGGTAGGGCTCAAGGAGCCGGAAGTGTGCGATTGCCTCCCTATGGCTCTCGATGGCCATCGCGGCTCGCGCCGCCAACGGTGCAAACTCGATGATCGACTCGATACTGTTCGCCTCTCGAGCGTGATGGACCAGCCGCGCGAAATCCACCCCTCCCGTGAGCTCGCTCAAGATCTGTTGGTTGAGCTGGCGACGATCATGAGTGCTCAGCGCCGATTCAATAGATCGTCGAGTCAGTTCATGGTGAAACGAAAGTGTGTCGTCTTCGACTAACAACAAACCCTGGCGGGCGGCTTCGTCAACATGTTTGTGTATCGGCTCGAGGATCTTCTCGATCAGGGATCTCTCAGCCTCACCCGGAATCACAGACACGAGATCGACGAGCTGGCGTGACCCAACAGACAGTTTCGCCGCCCTGGCGAGAACAGAGTCCTGAACCGAAAGCGGGGTTCCGTCCACCCCCGAGGCGAGCACTTCCGTGACAAAGAGCGGATTCCCGTCGGTCAGCTCAAGAATCTCATCGACGTCCAGGCCTGCGTTGCCGACGAGGACTTCGATCGCCCTGGACGAGAGCCTCCCGAGATGTATTCGGACCAGGTTGTCTGGGGGAAGTTCACCGATAACTCGCCGCAGAGGATGGTCATGGTCGACCTCACCATCGCGATACGTGAGGACGAGCAGTCCGTTGGCTCGGGCGATTCGCCGACCGAGATACTTGATAGCGTCGAGTGTCGCCTCGTCCGCCCAGTGAGTGTCCTCGATTATCAGGATGCTCGGGCGAAGGCTGCGCGACAGCAAGTCGAGAAGCGCGGACATCACGGCCATTCGCTGACCCTGTTCAATAGGCGCCGAGAGCGAGCTCTCATCACGAGAGATGTCCCAGAACGGGCCGAGCGGCTGAGGAGTCAGGAGATCGTCACAGGAGCCCAGAAGAATATGTGCTTCATCTGTGTGGGCTCCGACGAACTCTTTCACCAGAGCACTCTTGCCGATACCCGCCTCGCCTCGAATGAGGACAACCTTGCCACCAAACGAGCCGACCCCTGCAAGCAAGTCGGCCATCA
>BTQP01000091.1:0-7717 GCA_036985935.1 Acidimicrobiia bacterium
CCGTTCGTTTGAATGATCCTGATTCGATGAATGCGCTCAGCGCCGTGATGGGTGCCGATCTCGAGGCGGCGATCAAGGCTGTGTCTGAGAACACTTCCGTTCGCGTTCTTGTGATCACGGGCACAGGGAGGGCCTTTAGTGCCGGCGGCGACGTTCAGGCTTTCTACGACAACAGAGACGCCCCCCATGACGTTGTGCAGGCGACGCTCGACGGTCTCCATGGCGCCGTCGAACGGATGCTCGATGCGCCGTTTCCTACGATCGCTGCGATCAATGGTGTCGTGGCCGGGGCAGGCATGGGTCTCGCGATGGCTACTGATCTCGCGATTGCCGTTGACACCGCGGTGTTCACGATGGCCTACACCGGTATCGGAGTGTCTCCCGACGGTTCGAGTACGTTCTTCCTCCCCCGGATCGTGGGTACAAGACGCGCCATGGAACTGATCCTTACCAATCGGAGGTTGTCTGCTCACGAAGCCCTCGACCTTGGCCTCGTGAACAGTGTCGTAGGCTCGGAAGGGTTCGATGACTCGGTGGCATCTCTGGCCGGCCAACTTTCCGTTGGTGCAACGAAGGCCTATGTGAGAGCGCGGTCGTTGATCCGAACGTCCCTCGCCTCTGACCCTCGGACGCAGATGGCTGCCGAGGCCGAAGCGATCCTTGCAGCCGCTGAAACCGACGATTTCTACGAGGGTGTGTCGGCGTTCATCGAGAAGCGCAGGCCAGGTTTCACCGGGTCATGAGCGGTCGAATGACGAAGCCTCTCCTTGCTGCTGCAAAGAGAGGCTTGGTCGGGACGGTCGGATTTGAACCGACGACCTCATCGTCCCGAACGATGCGCGCTGCCAAGCTGCGCCACGTCCCGTCGGGATCTGGATTCTAAGCATCACGAGATCACATCTTTTCGACGCGGACGCTGTCGACTCTTTGACGGTCCATCGTGAGCACAGTGAAACGAAAGCCGCCGTGGGTGATGTGGTCGCCCTCTTCCGGGATCTTCGAGAACAACGACATGATGTACCCGCCGACCGTTGAATACGGACCCTCGTCGAGTGGCGTTCCGAGTGCGTCGTCGAGATCGTCGATGTCGAGCCGTCCGTCGACGAGCCAGAGATCCTTCGATATCAGAACGGCTGTTGGCGTTCCCGGGTCGTACTCGTCCTGAAGTTCGCCGACGAGTTCAGCGACGAGGTCCTTCACCGTCACGATGCCTTCGACGCCTCCGTGCTCGTCAACGACCACCGCCATGCCGTATCGCCTGGCGCGCATCTGTTCGAGTGTGTCGAGAACAGACATCGTCTCAGGGACGTAGTTCGGTGGCCGGATGAGCGATCCGAGATCGAGCCCGTCGTCAGGGTTGGGATGCTGGAGAAGGTCTTTGACGTGGACGATGCCCGTGAGTTCGTCCAGGCCTGAGGCTGAGACAGGGAACCTGCTGTGTCCGGTAGCGCTGACCGCGTCCCGTATCGATTCTGCGGACAGCGGTAGGGGCAGTATGTCGATGTCGAGCCGGGGTGTCATCACATCTCTGACTGATCGATCACCGAGGCTGAATAGCGCATCGATTATCTCGCGCTCAGCCTCTTCGATGTGGCCAGATCGATGGCCGAGCTCGGCAAGAGCCATGATGTCTTCCTCCGTCACGGCATCACCGGCGTCGTCGGTGTGGATGCGCAACATCTTCAGGAGGCCCTTTGTGATGGCCGAGAAGAACGAGGCGATCGGCGCAAGCACGATCGAAAGATTCCAGATCGTCCCCGCGACACGCAGCGAGAACGCCTCGGGGTGCCGCGTTGCGATCGTCTTTGGAGTGATCTCACCGAAAACGAGCAGGACCGACGTCATCACACCGGTCGCGACCCACGGTCCCCACGTGGCTCCGATGAGCGAAACGAACAGGATCGTCGCGACCGATGCCGACAGCACGTTTACGGCGTTGTTGGCAACAAGCAAGGTCGAGAGCATCCGCTCGGGTTGTGACACGAGTTGCTCGAGTTTCGGCCCGCGGGGGTCATCGACGGCGAGACGATGGACTCGTTCTCGCGAAATCCCGATCAGCGCCGTCTCAGAACCAGAGAAGAATCCTGACGCGATCGTGCAAGCGGCGAGGATCCCGAGGTAGATGAGGGTCTGTGAGGTCATCGGCCGGTATTCGATGACCCGTGTGGACTCGCGGGCTCCTTAGAGGCCATCACTCAAGTGCCTCCGAGACGACAGCGCGTCTGAGCTCTGATGTCCCTGCGGACTTCAGAACCCAACTCGCAGCACCCGATCGCTTGGCGAGAAAGGCGTCCGCGTCACGGTCAAGCAAGATCGTCACCGGTATGCGACGATCGTTGGTGCCAGCATTTCTCACGGCGTGCGTGACAGCGACACCCCCCATCGATCCAATGCGAATATCCACGACGACGGCGTCAACGGCGGCCTCGTATGCCACCTCGGCCGCGATATCGGGATTCCGCTCATCGATCAGAGTGGTGTCAGGACCGCTGAGAGCGGCATGCACTGAATCGATGAGTTTGTCACTGTCTGCGACCAGAAGGATCGTGCTCATGCTCAAAGCGTAGACGACGAAAAGCGGGTACCGGATTGCAGCGACGGATGACGGATCACAGACCCGGCCTACCCTCGCCGCATGCGCATTGGCCGATTGTTCGCTGTAACGCTCACCATCGTCGGAGTTGTCGTCGGAGGGACCTCATTCGCTCAGTCCGGGCAGGACCCGATCGTGGTGATCGAGGTCGATGGCCCGATGGACCAGAGGTCGATCGACTTCGTGGCCGCTGCGATTCTTGGCGAAGATGCGCACGCGTACATTCTCAAGATCGACAGTCCAGGTGTGTCCTCCGGAGACCTCACGAGGTTGTACGAAACCGTGGTTGAGGCACCTGCACCCGTCATCTCCTGGATCGGGGCAAGTCCTGCGGTTGCCTACGGCGGTGCGGCATACCTCGCTAACCACGCGGACATCCGGACGGCGGCGCCCGGTGCGGTAGTCGGATATCTCGACCCGGCTGTGCAAAGGGGAGAGGCCGAACCACCGTCCACACGACCCGGGGACGACCCGAAACGGTTCTCCGAGATCGAACAAGAACTCGCCCTCGCAACGCGGGTTGTCGACCCCGTCGGATCCACGATCTACGGTTTTGTTGACAGGCTCGAGCCAGCTCTTGGTCAGTTGATCATCTCCCTCGACGGCGAGCGGGTCGTACGGGGCGACCAGGTTTTCGAACTTTCAACGGCGAGAACCGAGACCGTTGACGGAGCAGAAGTACTGATCGCGACGCGGCCGGTGAGGTTCGTCAAAGCCGGGCTTCTGGACCGGTTCCTCCGGCTTGGCGCTCGTCCGGAAACGGCTTTCCTCTTTCTCCTCTTCGGACTCGCGTTCGCCATATTCGAGTTCTACGCAGCAGGCAGTGGTCTTATGGCCTTCGTCGCTTCCCTTGCCCTCATCCTGTCGGGGTACGGACTTGCGACGCTTCCGATCTGGTGGCCTGCGATGGCTGCTCTGGGCCTCGGATTCGGGTTGCTGATATGGGGATTCGTGCAGAACCGCGTCGATTGGCGCGCCGTCGTAGGCTCGATCCTTTTGCTTGGCGCCGGTCTGACCTTCACGACGACGCGTCCGCAGTACCCGCCGGCCTGGTTGATGGTCGTACTTACGGTCGCCGGCGCGGTCACGTTCGTCTGGTACGCATTGACGACTGTCGTCCGGGGCCGTTTTGCAACGCCGACGGTGGGAAGAGAGTCCATGCTCGGACAACGCTGCCTCGCAGTCACTGAGCTTCATCCGCTAGGAGTCGTGCTTGTCGATGGAGCGCGCTGGCGAGCGACCGCCGACCGTGGGGTACAGATCGCCGCCGGTGTCCCCGTCGAGATCGTCGGTGTCACAGGACTGCTGCTTGAGGTCGATCCTGTCGTATTGAACATGAGTTCCGGTGAAGGTCGCGAAGATTCTCCCTGAAAAGACAAGATTTCTCTTGCGGGCGCAGGGTGTGCGTGACTAGTTTCGCTCTCGTGTGCAGCGAAGCTGAGCTGCACTGTAGGAAGACGACCCCTGGCGTAGAAAGTGACTCCCATGTCCTCAGATCGTTCCTGGCAGCCGACAGCGCTTTGCAGCGGAAATCACTCCCATCTCTTTTTCCCGCCGAGCACACAGGAACGCAAGGACGAGCGAGAACGAAGAGAGATACGTGCGAAAGCCGTGTGTCAGATCTGTCCGGTGCAGGGCGATTGTCGGGACTACGCGATGTCGATCAGGGAGCCCTACGGCATCTGGGGCGGACTCACTGAGACCGAGCGTCGCCACGCTCTCACGAGGGTCGCCGTCTAGCAACGCGCCCGTCACCCTGTCGGCGTGTCACGCCGGTGCGGTCGAGCCATTCGAGAGTCGGCACGGCCTGGCGCCGGGCCATTTCGAAGTGCTCCTTGAACTCTGAGACGGTGAACCCGTCCTTGAGCTGGCTCACGTCGGTGACGATCCGATCGATTTGCAGCGAGGTGAAGGCGACGTCATCGTCGATCTGTACGAGGTCACCTCGCCTGACGAGAGCATGGAGCAGCTCTTCGGGGAGGTCGAGAGCGCTCATACGCGGTACGTCGAACGACGCTTCGAGCAAGGATCGAATAGGCATCCAGGTCTCTTCCTGCGTTTTCGTCAGTTCGTTGGTGAATTCGGCGAGGTGAACGGCACCCTCGGATGATGAGAAACGGTCGCTGGCGTCGACAACCGCGTCGACGATGCTGTCATCGAGCTTTAGCGTCGATGCCAGTTCTGTTCTTCCAATTCCTGGCCTCAACGGGAACTGGCTGTGGTATTCGTCTACGATTCTCGAGATCTCCAGGATCGTTGATTCTTGAACCTTGTCCGAGATAGCCGTCCCTCCCGCCTGGAGTGCCGAACTGGGCGAACCTCCTCCGGTCTCGAGCGCTACAGCTGCGACATCGGCGACGCCGCGCAGCCGAACGAGCGCATCGGCTTTGGTGTCCGGGTCTGAGTCGAGCACCTCGAGCATCGTTTCAACATCCTGTGGGGCCGGTCTTACGTTCGTTCCTGGGTCCAGAATCCTGCCACCTCCCACAACAGACCGCCTCCCGCTGTCACGGAGAATGAACCGGTCGCCGACGGCTGCAGGCACGAGTTCGGCGGTAGTGACGAGATATCCCTGCGTGCCCACGACGCGGCGAATCGAGGCGGACGTGTCAGCGGTCCCGATATGCACGTGAAATCCTCCTCTTTTCGGGATCTCGTTGAACATTCGCGCTGGATGGATGACTGCCAGGAACCGGTTACTTGTCGAGGCGGTCCCTGGTGATACAAGGAGCTGCCCTCGCTCAACTTCGAGGTCATTGCCCACTACCAGATTCACCGCCGCACGATCGCCCTGGACGGCGCGTTCGACCTTCGAATCGTGGCGGTGAACTCCACGAACCCTTGTTGTGATGCCGTCGGGAAGAACCTGTACAGCATCGTCGGCTCCGACCGAGCCCTGCGATACAGAGCCTGTCACGACGAGTCCGGCACCCTTGATCGTGAACGAACGGTCGATCCACATTCGAAATGGTTTGCCAGGGTTCCCGGGTGTCCCGACCCGCAGACCGATTTCAGCCTTCAGGGCCTCGATGCCCTCGCCTGTCGTCGATGACACCGGGACGACCGGCCAGGAGGCGAGGGGAGTGTCTTCGATCTCTTCGAGAATCTCAAGAATCGTGAGTTCGGTTGTGTCCGAGTCCACCAGATCGATTCTCGTGACCGCGATGACTCCGTTTCGGGTCTCGAGCAGGCTGAGTACAGCAGCGTGCTCCTCGGTCTGAGGCATCCAACCGCTGTCGGCTGCGACGACCAGGAGTGCACAGTCGACAGCCCCAACACCTGCGAGCATGTTTTTGATGAATCGTTCGTGGCCCGGCACGTCGACGAATCCGACGGCGTGTCCGTCGATATCTGTCCATGCGTATCCGAGATCGATCGTCAGCCCCCGTTCCTTCTCCTCTGCCCACCGGTCTGGATCTCGTCCGGTGAGTGCCTCAACGAGTGTCGACTTTCCATGGTCTACGTGACCGGCCGTCGCGACGATCGGCATGTCAGGTGTCGAGTCCCTTGAGGGCGTGCTTTACCGCATCGTCTTGATCAGGCAGCACGCTTCGCATGTCGAGGAAGACCGAATCTTCTCGTCTTGTGGCGATGACAGGGAGTGCTGATGTGGCGAGGGTCTGCCAGGTTGCATCGGCGTTACCGGATATTCGGATCAGCTTCGTCGCGATTGTTGCTCCAGGGACAGAGCCAGCACCAGGTACCGACTCGCCGTCCACGATGTCGAGGGTTATCGATAGCCCCGCGACCACGGCGAGCGCCCGTTCCTCGATCTGGTCCGTTGTGGAAGAGGCCATCGCCCAGAATGGGATGTCCTTGACTGCGTTGTCTGCGTACATCTCGAAGGTGTCCGAGACGGCAGCGATACTCGGGCCATCGAGCCGCACAGCGCGTGCGATCGGATGCCTTTTTGCTCTCTCCACTGCGGCCTTCTTGCCGACGAGAACTCCGCACTGTGGTCCACCGAGAAGCTTGTCACCGGAGAAAAGCACGAGGTCTGCGCCGGCCTCCACCGTTTGGATGACACCCGGCTCGTCCGCAAGCCAGGACCTGTCGCGGGCTCCAAGCCACGGCGCCGTGTCATCGATCAGCCCGCTACCTACGTCTGCTACGAACGGTATCCCGTGTTCGCCTGCGATCTGTGCGAGCTCTCCGTAGGTCGCCTCCTCCTGGAATCCGTCAATGCGATAGTTCGATGGGTGGACCTTGAGGATCGCATCGACGCGTCCCGCGACATCGGCGTAGTCGGCCGGTCGCGTGCGATTCGTCGTACCGACTTCCACGAGTTCCGCGCCACTCGCAGACATCAGATCTGGAAGCCGGAACGAACCCCCGATTTCGATGAGTTCGCCGCGACTGACAGCGACCCGCCCACCCGATCCCGCAACACTTGCCAGGGCGAGCAGCAGTGCGCCGGCATTGTTGTTGACGGCGAACCCCGCCTCTGCATGGGTAACCAGCGGGAGCAAGGTTCCGAGGTATTCGTGTCGCTTCGAACGGCGTCCGGTGCGGATGTCGATCTCGACGTTGCTTGCAGTCCGGGTGATGGTCGATGCGCGAGCGCTGACGGCAGCCGCCAGCGGAGCACGGCCAAGATTCGTATGCAGCAGGACTCCGGTTGCGTTCACGACGGACCTGGGTCGGGCAGCTGCGATATCAGCAAGTAACTTCTCGGCCGTAGCAACGGGATCTGCATCGTTGCCATTCTGGATCGCCTCGCGTGCCGATGAGACCGCTACCTGGCACGCATACATCGTGACCGCTGTGGGAACCTCGAATCGCGGCGCTAACTGAAGCGCAAGCGCATCGATCGCGGGCAGATCACTGAGGTTCATACGAAGAGGGTAGACAGTAGACGGTCGACGGTCGACAGTACGGTCTACTGTTGACCG
The DNA here is from genome assembly GCA_036985935.1 of Acidimicrobiia bacterium. Lineage (GTDB taxonomy): Bacteria > Actinomycetota > Acidimicrobiia > Spongiisociales > UBA5794 > JAMBLL01. The sequence continues at coordinate 7,486 of BTQP01000091.1, forward strand.
TCTACTGTCTACTCTTCTTGTATGCGTATTCGCACGTGGTTGTTTCTTGCCTTCATCGTCGTTCCGATCGTCGAGATCGCGTTGTTCATCTACGTCGGATCTGCGATCGGCATCTGGCCGACGCTCGCCATTGTGGTTGCGACGGCGTTCGCCGGGTCGTGGCTTGTTTCGCGTCAGGGCCGTCAAACCTGGGTGAAGATCCAAACGGAGATCGTCTCCGGTCGACCTCCAA
>BTQP01000092.1:0-7704 GCA_036985935.1 Acidimicrobiia bacterium
TTGTCACACCCGATTCGTATCGTCTGAAAAAAGAGGAGGCAGCGATGATCATTGACTGTGATGAATGCACGATGAATGGAACGAACGTGTGCGATGACTGTGTTGTGCAAGCCCTCGTGGGGGATATCGGGATACTTGCCCTCGCGGACGAGGAGAAGCGCGCGATCGATGTCATGAGCAGTGTCGGACTCATCTCGCCGATTCGACTCGTCGAACGCGGGGACCGATCGGCATCCTCGGGAACGTAGCATGGGTCCGTGCAGTTGCTCCACGACATACAACAGCTTGTAGCTGCCTCGGGCGGTCGCGTCGGAGTGACAGATCTCTCCCCGCTCAACGATGTTGCCGAGACCATGGAGACACGCACAGCGGACGGAACCCGGGGGAGCTTGAGTTTTACATACCGAGACATCTCAATGGCCACACAGCCGGATGTTTCGTTTCCCTGGGGTCGATCCATCGTCGTGGTTGCGTCACCGTACATTCGTGAAGGTGATGGCCGTTCACGCGGTAGAACGGTTGCGCGGTTTGCCCAGGATGACAGATATGCGCACCTCCGCCTGGTTCTCGACGCGGTTGCGCGTCGTCTACGTGCACGTGGGTTCCGGGCTGAAACGGTGTTCGATGACGATCGTCTCGTTGATCGGGCACTGGCGCAACGCGCTGGTGTGGGATGGTCCGGAAAGAGCACCATGATCCTCACGCCAGGACTTGGTCCATGGGTGTTGCTCGGCTCGATTGTCACAGATGCGCTGATTCCACCAAGCGAACCGATGGCCCGTACGTGTGGCACGTGCGAGGCGTGTATTCCAGCTTGCCCAACCGGCGCACTCATCGCACCAGGTGTTCTCGACGCACGGCTATGTCTTTCTGCGGTGTTCCAGATGCGGGGAGACATCCCTTTCGGGTTGCGGTCATTGGCAGGTGGCAGGATCTATGGCTGTGATGACTGCTTGACGTCATGCCCACCGGGCGATCGCCTCCTCGACTCGGTCACTCCTGCCACGGGAGAACTCACACCACAGGCTGTGCTCTCGATGGACGATCACGAACTTGGCAGTGTCACATCACACTGGTACATACCGGGGCGCCAGGTGCGGTACGTTCGTCGTAATGCACTCGTGGCACTCGGTAACACCGGTGGGAAGGCAGATATCGGCACTGCTGCTGGATACGCAGGTCACCCCAATGCCATGCTGCGCCGCCATGCACTGTGGGCGCTAGATGCCCTTTCGCCTGAGACATTCGCAAGCGTCGCCAGCCGGATGGCCCGGAGCGATCCGGATCCGCACGTCAGAGACGACATACGCACGATCGTGGTTGCCGCGGCTGAACGTACACTTCGCGGCGGACCTAGCCTGGATTCGATCCACGATGGAGACGCAGGAGGCACGACATGACGGCCTTGTTTGGCACGATCTTGCTGGTCGGTGTGCTTGGGCTGCTTGTGTGGGTCGTGGCGACGGGTGTGGCGCACTCGGTCGACGGATGGGGGGGCGTTGACCCCGAAACACGATTCGGACGAGTCGGTCGCTCCGTTCTTGCGGCTTTCCTCGGATTCGGTATGGCCGGAATGTCCGCGTCCTATGCCGACTGGTCGCCCATTCTTGCCCTGATCGGTGCCCTCGCTGGAGCCACCGCACTCGTTACCGTGGGTTTCTGGTTTGGGCCGACGCCGACATCGAACCATGCTTCTCGTCGCTGACGTCCATGGAGCACACGAGGCGCTTGCACGTGCGGCGGCGATAGGGGAGCCGCTGCTGGTACTCGGCGATCTCGTGAACCTCATCGACTACCGAACTGGTGAAGGCATCGTCGCCGATGTTGTCGGTATCGACACTGTGACGGCGATCTCCCGGTTACGGGCCGAAGGCCGTCATGCTGAGGCGACAGCGACGTGGAGAACAAGTATCGCAAGCCGCGAAGACGAGGTGAGGTCGGCCGTGGGAGACGGCATGGCCCACGAATACGCCCGGATGCGTTCTGCGCTCGAGGGGGCGGAGGCCTACGTTATGTACGGCAACGTCGATCGACCTGAGATGTTGAGAGATAGCCTGCCTGGATCCGCGAGATATGTGGATGCCGAGGTCGTGATGATCGAAGACAGAGCGGTTGGTTTTGTCGGAGGTGGGATTCCGCGACTCGGGACGGACGGCGAGATCAGCGGAGACGAAATGGCAGAAAAACTCGAGCGCATCGGGCCAGTCGACATACTGTGTACCCACGTGCCACCGGCGATAGAGGCCCTGGGGAGAGATGTCATTGGTGGGGGATTCAAGGGTTCCGCTGAGGTTCTCGCCTATATCGATGAGTTCCAGCCTTCATACCATTTCTTCGGCGATGTGCACCAGCCACAGGCGACTCGGTGGATCCGCGGTACCACGGTCTGTCGAAACGTCGGATACTTCCGTGCGACAGGTCGCCCTTTTGTGCATGGCTGAGGTCGACCTCAGTGATCTTGCGAACGGGTACGAGTATCGGCCCCTGTCCTCAACGGCGAAAGCGCGGGCGCGAGATGCGGCGGAACATCTGTCCGGGTTGCTCGTGGATGTTGGGGGTGGAACGGGAGGCCATGCGGACATCTGGTCAGGGATCGGTCGTTTCGCCCTTGTGATCGATCCGTCTGAGATGATGTGCCAAAAGGCGGCAGGGCGGGGCACTGTGGCCGTTGTGCGCGCGGTAGCGCAATCGATGCCGGTCGTGACCGGATCTGCGAGCCTCGTGTACTTCCATTTGTCTCTTCACTATGGATCGTTTCGTGGCGCGATAGATGAAGCAGCTCGCGTTGTTCGGTCTGGCGGAGCGATTGAGATCTGGACTTTCGCACCAGAAGCTTTGCCCTCGTCTGCCCTTGCCCGATGGTTTCCGCGGATTGGTGAGATCGATGCGGTACGGTTTCCGCCGATCGAAGACATCGTCGAGAAGCTTGGCCTACATGGTGCCGAAACGATCGTACGTCGCGAACCAGAAGTTGTAACGAGAACCGCCAGTTCCTGGATCGCTGCGGTGGAGAACCGCTTCGTCTCGACCATCCAGTTCCTCGATGTTGACGAGATAGAAGCAGGACTTCGGCAGTTTCGCGATGCATACCCCGATCCGGACGAGCCGTACACGTACACGATCGAGTTCGTGCGAATCAGGGCCACGATGTGACCGCTACGCTGAGGTCCACGGGATGACAAGGAGGCGATGGTGGCTGTCGAGGGAACTGTTCAAAGGGTGGAAGTATCCGCCGAGCCCCAGCACGTGTACGAAGTCGCGCTCGACCTCGAGGCATACCCCGAATGGGCTGGTGGGGTGACGTCGGTGACCATCACCGAAGAAGACGACTACGGCCGACCCTCGAGGGCTGATTTCGTCGTTGATGGCATGGTGAAGGAGATCAGCTACACGCTCGTGTACGACTTCGACTACGACAACGGTTTCGCCTGGCAAGCGATCCCGAACTCCGATATCAGATCCCTCGAGGGACGATACGAGTTCAACGAGATCGAGGGCGGCAGTGAGGTCGTCTACGCACTCAAAGTCGATCCCGCATTCACCGTGCCGGGGTTTCTGAGACGACAGGCGGAAAAGCAGATCGTTGGAACTGCCCTTCGCGGCCTCAAGAAGCGGGCAGAAGCGACTGAGTGATGCGGATCATCCTGGTCACCGGCAAGGGCGGCGTAGGAAAGACTACGGTATCTGCTGCGACCGGTCTCAAAGCCGCGGATCTTGGTCACCGAACTCTCGTCATGTCAACGGATCCAGCGCATTCTCTGGCCGATGCCTTCGACGTTCCGCTTGGTAACGAACCGACACGGGTTGTCAGAAACCTCAATGCACAGCAGATCGACAGCCAGGCACGACTCGAGGAGTCGTGGGGCCACGTCCGGGACCACCTGACGGACCTGTTCGATTGGTCCGGTCTGACCGGCATCGAAGCCGAAGAGCTCAGCGTGATCCCCGGAATGGACGAACTGTTCTCACTCGCCGCGGTGAAGGAACATTCAGTGTCCGGCGAGTATGACGTAATCGTTGTCGATTGTGCGCCAACGGCAGAAACGCTTCGCTTGTTGAGCCTGCCAGAGGTGATGTCGTGGTACATGGACAAGATGTTTCCGCTTTCACGACGCGTTGTGAAGGTTGTGAGACCGGTCCTGTCAAGGGTGTCGTCGGTCCCCGTAGCGGACGACGCCGTGTTCGATTCGATCGCGAACTTCTACGAGCGGCTCGATGGTATTCGCGAGCTACTCGGTGATCCCGATATCACCACGGCGCGGCTGGTCATGAATCCCGAAAAGATGGTGATAGCCGAGGCTCGTCGAACCTATACATACCTTGGTCTGTTCGGATACGGCGTCGACTCGGCGATAGTCAACCGGGTGTTGCCGGCGGAGGTTGAGGACCCGTACTTTGCACGATGGCACGAGATACAGAGGGGCCACCTCGCCGCGATCGAGGAAGGATTCGCCGGCATCGATATTCGTCGCGTTCGGCTCTTTGATGAGGAGATGGTCGGTACGGATCTGCTTCGGGTGGTTGCAGACGAGCTGTACGGCGATACCGACCCGACCGATCGCCTTTCAGATGTTGACCCGCTCAGAATCGAAGAGCTAGCTGACTCTGCCGACGTTGCTCTGATCATGACGGTTCCACTCGCGGAAAAGGGCGAGGTCGACGTGATGCGGCACGAGGACGAGGTGTTCGTGACTATTGGACCCTACCGACGCAGTCTTGTGCTTCCGGACTCCCTTCGGCGTCGAAGGATCAGGAGAGCAAAACTGGAAGAAGGGGAACTACGGATCATCTTCACATTGGAGGAATCATGACGGACCAGAGACCAACCGACGCCCTCGTCGGCGGCGTAAAGACCGCCGTCGTGCACTTCGGGAAAGCCGCGTATGAAGTTGCCGCCGGTGTCGGCGCTCTCTTTGTTGGTATCACGCAGACCGTACGCAACGATGCGGCTGGGAAGGATTCCGACGATGGACCCCAGAAGGTGACCGTCGAATAGACAGTCACTTCGACTGATACTCTCACGCCATGACGACGATCGGCATTGACCTTGGAGGGACGAAAACGCTTGGCGTGCGTCTTGATTCAGGTGTGGTCGTCGAGTCCCAGCGAATCGACTTTGATCGGACCGTTGGAACTCTCGAGGCGATTCATGCAGCAATCGAATCCGTTGCCGATGGGTCCGAGTCCGCTATCGGCGTCGGAGTCGCCGGCCTGGTGCGCTCGCACGAGGGTGTGCTGGTGTGGGGTCCACACGTGCCTGGGACTCATGTCCCCATCTCCGAGTCGGTCACTGATCGATTTGGGCTTCCCGTTGTCGTCGACAACGACGCCAACGCGGCGTTGCACGCCGAAATGCACTCGGGTGTTGCAACGGGATACCGCAACGTACTTCTCGTCACGCTTGGCACCGGCATCGGCGGGGCTATCGCTATCGAGGGGAAGATCTACCGCGGTCAGGGTTTCGCAGGCGAATGGGGCCACGTACGTATCGAGGGCGAGGGTCTGCTTTGTGACTGTGGAAGAAGGGGCTGCTGGGAAACGAGAGCGTCTGGCCCAGCGCTCGCACGCCTTGCCCGTGAGGTTGTCACCTCCAACCCCGACAGCTCGCTCGCTCGCGTTCTTGAGGGATCGGCGCTTACGGGTGAAGCTGTGGTCGCTGCAGCCGATGCGGGCGACGAAACGGCTCGAGCACTCGTAACTGAGGTCGGTAGATCCCTCGGGCAGGGCCTCGCCGACCTAGCGGCGATATTCGATCCGGAGCTCATCGTTGTGGGCGGTGGCTTAGGTTCGGTGGGAGAGTCGATCGTCGGACCGGCCAGGCGCGTTCTCGCCGACTCGCTGCACGGAGGGAACCTCAGGGTTCCGCCAACGGTGCAGGTCGCCAAGCTCGGGCCGAGCGCGGGCGCGTTTGGCGCGGCGCTGCTCGCGCAAGGGATTTGAGAACCCGGATGGACAACTCTGGTGCCACGTTCGATGCGACGTTGAATCCAGTCGACGACTCAGTTCCAATGGACCGTCGCGGCTGGCGCGAGATGACCCTCGAGACTGCGCTGCTCGTCCCCAACCTGGTCAAGTTGGTGGTCCGACTACTCGGGGACCGTCGCGTCCCGATGCGCAGGAAAGCACTGCTCGGTGTCGTACTTCTCTACGTGATCTCGCCCATCGACCTGATCCCCGATTTCATCGTTGGTTTTGGCAGGCTCGATGACATCATCCTTCTCTCCCTCGCCATCGACCGTCTTATGACAGGATCCGATCAGTCCATCGTCGCGGAGCACTGGGACGGCTCAGTCGACGCTCTCGACCTTGTCCGTTCGGTGTTCCGTTGGGGAGCAGAGGTAGTTCCAGGAAAGAAATAGAGCGAGCTTTGCTCGCAGCCCGGTCGCCTTCGGCTCCCTAACGGTACGCTCGCTGCGCGTCGCTGACGGTAGACGGTATTCCGTACTGTCGACCGTTCTACCGTTCTACCGTCTACTGGGGAACCCTCTACTGTCTACTCTCTTTCTACTGTCTACTCTTCCCTCATGCAGTTTCGCCGTATCGAGAACCTTCCACCGTACGTGTTCTCACAGGTCAACGAAGCGACCCGAGAGGCCAGACGTTCCGGGATCGATGTGATCGATCTAGGGTTTGGAAATCCCGACATCCCCTCCCCGCCGGGGGTTGTTGAGAAACTCGTCGAAGCCGCGCAACAGGGGAAGAACCACCGATACTCAGCTTCGCGAGGAATACCGAACCTTCGAAAAGCCGTTGCCGACCGCTACGAGCGTGCGTTCGGAGTGACTCTCGATCCGGAGACCGAAGTCATCAATACGATCGGCGCAAAAGAGGGCCTATCGCATCTGATGTGGGTACTCGTGCAGCCCGGTGACGTCGCCCTTGTTCCTGAGCCTTCCTATCCGATTCATGTGTACGCACCCGTCTTAGCTGGCGCCGAGATACGGCGAGTCCATCTCACGACCGATACCGACTTCTTCGATCGTCTCACCGCAGCGTTCCGCACTTCGTGGCCCAAACCGAGGGTCATCGTCACATCGTTCCCGCACAACCCCACGACGGTCACCGTCGATCTCGACTTCTTCAAACGGCTCGTCGAGTTCGCCCACCGCAACGATGTGGTTCTCGTTCACGACTTTGCATATGCGGACATCAGTTATGGCGGCTACACACCTCCGTCGGTCCTCCAGGTCGATGGCGCAAAGGATGTGGCGGTTGAGCTCTACACATTGTCGAAATCGCATTCGATGGCGGGTTGGCGGGTCGGGTTCGCGGTTGGAAACAGCGAGATCATCTCGGCGCTGGCACAGCTCAAGTCCTACCTCGACTACGGCACGTTCCAACCGATTCAGATCGCATCGATCATTGCCTTGAACGAACATGATGATTACATCGATGAGGTCGTGGACGTGTACCGTACGAGACGTGACGTTCTGATTGACGGCCTCAATCGCGCCGGTTGGGATGTCAAACCACCTGAGGCAACCATGTTCGTTTGGGCAAGGATCCCCGAGCCGTACCGTGACGCTGGGAGTCTCAAGTTCACGTTCGATTTGCTCGAGCATGCGCATGTCGCGGTCAGTCCCGGAATCGGGTTCGGGCCGTCGGGAGACGAACACGTGCGTTTTGCGTTGGTTGAAAACGATCAGCGCATCGCCCAGGCGACGCGGAGCATCAGACGTTTCCTCAAGGAGCAACCGTGATACC
>BTQP01000093.1:0-7702 GCA_036985935.1 Acidimicrobiia bacterium
ATGGGACCGTTTCCGCCGACCGGACAGAGTTATCGCACCCAGGGTGCTTTCCGCATCGACTTCACCGACGGCAAGATCAGTTCCATTCTCTCCTACTGGGACACCGGAACCATGATGAAGCAGCTGAGCCTGGCCGCTTGACACCGTACGACGAGAACCACATTCGCGCAGAAGCCCCCAGATCGGGGGTTTCTGCGCGAATGACAGGCGCCGCCAACCGCGGTGCGTAACCTCAGACTCACGCGACGAGCGACGATCAATGCGTCTAGTATCGATTCGATGCTGGATGTCCCCAACGGCCCTCTCCCCGACGGCATTGTCACGTTCTTGTTCACTGATGTGGAGGGAAGCACGCGCGCGTGGGAGGCCTCTCCGGATCTGATGGCGCGAGCGCTCGGGCAGCATGACGTCGCGATCAACGAAGCGGTGTCTTCCCACAACGGGGTTCCGGTGAAGGCTCGGGGCGAGGGTGATAGCTGGTTCATCGTGTTCGAGTCCGCGACAGACGCGGTGGCTGGTGCGGCAGACGTCCAACGGCGACTATCCGAGGTCGAGTGGGCCACGTCTCCAGGTCTCATGGTTCGGGCCTCGCTTCATACCGGTGTCGCGGATTTGCGAATGGGCGACTACTACGGCCCGACGGTCAATCGGGCGGCGAGGTTGCGGGCGATCGCCCATGGCGGTCAGACGATCATCTCGGGTGCCACGTATGAACTCGTTCAGGATCTGCTTCCCCAGGGAACTTCGCTCGTCGACATGGGGGATCATGGCCTGAAGGATCTCACCCGACCCGAACATGTGTATCAGCTGAACGTTGACGGTCTTCCGTCTGCTTTCCCTCCACTCCTTTCGCTCAACGCAGTTGCCAACAACCTCCCGGTCCAACTGACCGAATTTGTTGGACGTGAGTCCGAGCTCACCGATGTGAAACGACTGTTGGCGGAGAATCGGCTCGTGACGATTCTGGCTTCGGGTGGTTCAGGCAAAACACGTCTCGCGATTCAGGGGGCGGCCGAGCTGGCTGATCAGTTCCCAGACGGTGTTTTCTTCATCGAGCTAGCCGGGACCACGACGCGTGACGACATCGTCCAGGCGGTCGCTGAGGCACTTGGTCTCGGTCTGTCACGTGACGAAGATCGCCAATCACAACTGCTTACGTACCTCGCGGGTAAACGGCAGCTGCTCGTTTTCGACAACTTCGAACACGTACGAGAGGAGGCCTCACTCGTCTCTGAGATCCTGAGGAAGGCGCCGGATGTCACGGTTCTCACAACGTCGAGGGCGAAACTCAACGTGACAGGCGAGACCGTGTTCTCGCTTTCGGGCCTTGACACCACATGGGACACACCACGGAATGCCTTCGACACGAGTGCCGTGCGGTTGTTCGTTGACGGAGCTGAACGGGCGAACCCTGCCTTCAGCTTGGGACAAGACGATCTGGAACCACTCGCGAACATCTTGCGCTTGACCGGCGGACTACCCCTGGCGATCCTGCTCGCTGCGGCGTGGGTCGACATGTTGAGCGTGGTTGAGATTTCCAAGGAGATCGAAAAGAGTCTCGACTTTCTCGAAACGGAGATGGGCGACGTGCCGGACCGCCACCGAAGCATCCGCGCCGTGTTCGACTATTCATGGATTCTGCTCAGCGAGGCGGAGCAAGAAACTTTCGCAGCGCTATCGGTGTTTCGAGGCGGCTTCACGCGCGAAGCTGCTCAGAGCGTCGCCGACGCGTCGTTGCGAGGAATCGCCAATCTCGCGAGCAAATCCTTGCTGACTTCCGATCCTGCAACAGGGAGATACGCGGTTCACGAACTCTTGCGGCAGTATGCAGAGACCGAGCTCGAGGCTGACGAGCAACGATGTGGGGAAGTTCAGGCCGCCCATGCCGAGTTCTTCGCAAACGTCATGGAGGAAGCGCTCGCTCTGTTGTGGGTCAGCGATCAGGCACAGATGGCGTCGATGGTCGAGGTCGACAACGACAATATCAGGGCGGCGTGGCGACACTATCTGGCGCAGAAGGACGCGGCCGGCGCTCAACGAATGATCGCGACCATTTACTTTGTCTATGAGCTGCGTGGGTGGTATCCCGCAGCAGTCGCGATATACGATGAAGCGCTCGAAGCCTTCGCACAGGGTGAGGACGACATCACCGTTGGCGCACGCGAGATGTCGCGCGCTGCGCGAAGTTCGTTCGTGACGCTTCAGGGCCGGGCGGACGAAGGCGCGTCTGAGGCGAAGAAGGCCTTTGCAAACCTGCCGCAGTCAGCGGCGCCGAGCGATCGATGGATCGCTGTGCAGTGCGTTGCGATGGGAACGGCATACATGGGTGAGGTCGACGAGATGATCGCCACCCTCGACGGAGCGTTCGACGAATTCGACGCTCTCGATGAGAGGCTGTGGGTAAGCGGTCTCAAGAATTGGCGATCGTTCGCTGCCGTCCTCCAGGGTGATTTCGATACGATGAAACGGCTACTCGCTGACGTCATGAGTGTCTACGAAGCCAAGAACGAGCACTACTTCATGACATGGGCTCTCTGGCTGCAAGCCATGATCGCGACATCTGAGGGACGGCCACAGGATGCGATCGACCTCTACACCCGGCAGGTAGGCCGCGCGGAAGAGGTCGGGTATCTCCGGGGCCTAACCGTTGCCCACGAGGGTCTCGGCGAAGCCAATGTCGCTGCGGAATATTTCGAAGACGCAGAGATAGCCTTTGTACACAGCGCTCAAGTGGCCGAGCAGATGGGCATGGTGCCAGACATGCTCAATCTCATGGTGAAAATCGCAAAGGTAAGGGCTGCGATGGATCGCGATAGCGACGCCGTTGAACTGCTTGCCACGGTGTGTGCGAACCCAATCAGCGAGCAGCAACCGTTCACGGAGAACATCCCCATCAGGGACGCCGCTTCTGGGACCCTTGAAGAGATTCGCGTAAGGTTGGATGCCGAGGTCTACGAAGCTGCCCTTTCAAAAGGCAAGGCTGCATCCTTTGACGCGGTTCTCAATCAACTGCTCGGACGGGCTAAGGACCCGGCTCCTGTAGCGGGCTAGCGAGGCCCGATTTGCTCAGGACGTGTCCGAGCCCTTGACGGGTCTCGGTCTCGGATGCTCGCACAGTTCGTAGAAGTTGCCGTCTGGTGCCTTGAAGTAGAACCATCGATGGCCGTCGGGACCCTGCTCCATATCAGTCAGGCCGTCGACAGCCGCGGCGGCCAACTCCGTATGTGCGCCAACCACATCGTCAACCCAGAGCCCCGCGACAGGACCTGTATCAAGGTGATCGTGTTCCCGTGAGTTCGGTCCGAAGATCTCGAGGAGGTCACCATTCTCAGCAGAAAGCCTCGTGAAGCCCGGTACATCGGTAGTCACCGTCATCCCGAGATGCTCCGAGAAGAAGGAGGCGGTCGCCTCGCGATCCTCAGTCGCAGAACCGATCCAGATGATTCCCTTTATGTGCACAGCACCTCCTCGAAGCGACTCGCCGCGTGGTCAAGTTCTAGCACACGTCGCAGACCTGTTGCGCAGAATGTCGCAAACACGTTGCGCAGATCCCGTGGCAATTCGCCACGGCGCTCCGAATTGTCGGAAGCTACAGTGCCTGTGTACGACCAGCGATCGGTGGAGAAGCGCATGGCGATCGAAACAGTCGAAGATTTGCGGGCACACGTCGCTCTCGCCACGAGGGTGGAGCTGTCAACTATCCCGCCCTACCTCTTCGCGATGTACTCGATCAAAGATCAGGAATGCGATGCTGCAAGATTGATCGCAAGTGTTGTCGTCGAAGAGATGCTTCACGTGAGCCTCACGACCAACCTACTCCTGGCGATCGGTGGAGAGCCGTACTTTGGTGTAGATGTGATACCTCGCTACCCCGTGGTGATGTTGCATCACACACCCGGTCTTGTCATCAACCTCGAACGATGCAGCGAGAAGCTCGTGAAGGACACGTTCATGGTGATCGAGAGTCCAAGCGCACCGAAAGCGCTTCCGGAAGGCGACGTGTACGAGACACTCGGCCAGTTCTATGCGGCTCTCAAGGAGGCTGTCGACAGGCTCGACGCTGAAGGCAACCTGTTCGCTGATTGCCAGGCGAGCCGCCAACTGTCGGACAGTTCCTACTACGCACCTGTCAAGTTCGATGCCGAGGACAGCGGCGGATTGCTGCTCGTGAACGACGGCAGCAGTGCGGACAGGGCGCTCGAGATCATCGTTGACCAGGGTGAGGGTCTCAGCGACCACCGCTGGGCTGATCCGAGCCACCAGGAGCTCACACACTTCTACAAGTTCGAGCAGATCGCCAGTGGTTCCAGCCCGATCGGGCCCGTGTGGCCGGTGCGGACGAACCCGAGAACAGCTGATTATCCGGCTCCGATCGCGAGGCTATCGGACCTGTTCAACGCGTTGTACGGGCTGATGTTCGTGACGATGGGCGATTTGTTCTCTGGCGAACAGGATCAGGACGACGTTATCGGACGCCTGTATTCCCTGATGACCGGTTGTATGACGCCGACCGCGGGAACCCTCGTCCGGCAACCGATCGCGGACGATGAGAACGCCGCACCGACCTTCGAGGTATATCAGTTCGATAGCGATCCGTGGCAGGAGACCCTCGCCCTGGCAGATTCGATCGTGGAGGATTACCCGGACCTCGAGGGTGTTCGAGCGACCGTGCAAGCCATGATTGGCTGAGCCAGGCGTCATAGAATGTGGTGTCAAACAAGGCTGATCGGAGTACGCGATGGACGAACAGAACTGGATCAAGTACGGAGCTATCGGCCTTGCCATTGCCGGATTTCTCCTGATAGTGGGATTCGCATTGACTGTTGGTGATGGGCTCGACGAAAGTTCCTGGGCTGTCGAGGAACTAGTGATCGATGGTACGCCGACGACTGTGGTCGACGGCACGTCGCTCACTGCGCTGTTCGAGAACGGCACCGTCGGGGGTAGTGCAGGCTGCAACGGGTACAACGCTGCCTACGAAACGGATAGTGACTCCATCACTATCGGTCCAGCGGTTTCGACCCTCATTTTCTGCGAGCAACCCGATGGGACCATGGACCAGGAGACGGCATACCTGAGCCTTCTCCAGTCGGCGGATAGCTTCGATATCGACGGCGATACGCTCACCCTCAGCAGCGGAGACTCGGTGGTAATCCGCTACGCCGCCCTGGTCGTGGAACTCCGCTAAAGCTGACGATCACGGTTAGATCGGAGGATGCCTACCCGGTTGTGAGGTAGGCCACTGATCCATCGAGTGGCTGCTGCTGGGTCACCTCGTAGAGCGCGATATTGGGAGTGTCATCTTCGCTGAGCGCAAGCGAGATGAGCTGACCAAGTGGCAAGTCGGCTTCAAGGATCTGTTGGATCTCCCAACCAGAATCGCCACGAACGGCGTACCAGGCGCCCTCTGTATCCGAGAACGCGACGTTGGGTCGCCCCTGGCTATCGAAAGCGAGAGACGAATTGCGTCGGGCGTTGAGTTCCGAGAAGGCATCGAGCTGCCCGATCGTCTCCTGCGTCCATCCGCCGTCGCCTCTCGTCGCGTACACGATCTCTCCAGATGTGGCCCCCGTCTGGCGGAAGAACGTGACGGCAGGCTGACCGTCCGGACCGAACGCAAGCGAGGAGTACTTTCCGACGTCCCCTTCCTCGGCGGCCGTCTCGAGGTTCCACGATCCGCCCCCGAGCTGAGCGAATATCAGATCCTTATCGGCGTCGTTGTAGTACGTGAGACTCGGCGAACCCGTCGGATCGAGGGCTAGGGCAACGTTGTACTGGTATGGGATGGGACCGCTACCGACCCGCGTCACTTCCCAACCGGTCCCCGCGTTTCGGTAGTATTCGACACCGTCCGTGCTTCCGAATTGCGCTGGGTCGACTCCGGCTGCGTGGATCACGCCATCGTCTCCGATGACAACGGTCGAATCCCAGCCATCGTGGCCAGGATCGCTGGCGATGTCCTCGACCCAGGTCGATCCGTCGCGAAACAGGCGTACGAGATCGCCGAGCTGAGGATCGAAGTCGTCGGCCTGGTGATCATGGATGATGATGTTCGGCGTCCCGTCGGGCTCATAGGCGAGTCCAATCGGGCCATAGAAGTAGCCCTCCCGGATGGTTTCAACATCCCAGTCCGCACCGGAGGTCGCATAGGCAACGAAACCCTCACCGATCTTCTCGAGCAACCAGGTCACGCCTACCGCTCCCGAGGGGTCGATCGCTATCGCTGGTTTGACTCCTGGCCCGAGAGAGACGGCCTTCCACCCCTCAGCGACGGAGAAGGTCAGATTCGAGCTGTTGCCTTGTGACGGAACGCTTGATGTTGAAGAACCCTCGTCGGTGGTGCTCTGTGAGCTCGTTGGAGATGCTGTGGAAGTAGTTGCATTGCCGCCGGAGTCATCGTTGGCGGTTCCGGCGCACGCTGCCGCCACCAGCGCAAGAGCAGTCGCCAGTACCCACATGTGCCTTGGGCGGAATCGTCGGTTGTTCACGTCAGGACTGAAACGTCCCCACGGTCCCAACGATCCACCTATTGGCAATACCACGACAGTTCGGTGTCCCGAGGCAATCCCGTTTGGCGACGACCGCCAAGCGCCCGGTCACCGCGAGACAGTACGACCGGTTCGCTTATGGTGATGAGCGTAGAAGTCCGCTAGCCAATTCGTACGGGTGATGTTGGTACCCGACGCCGACCTTCGATTGCAGGTATTCAGAATGACATCTTCACCTACGACTCTGGCTGCGCTCCGGTTGTGCATCGTCAATTGTTATCCCAGAGCGAGCCGGGAGAACTTCGACCGATCCGATGTCGGCCACCCGCATGACCTCTTTCAGGCCTTTCTCGATCAAGAGGCGCCCAATGCAACAAGTGAGATCGTCTACGTCGCGGACCCGAATTTCTCACTACCTGAGGGCACCACAATCGAAGACTTCGATGGGTTCATATGGACCGGTTCGGATCTCACTGTGTATCACACGGACGACCCCCGCGTCGCTGGACAGATCGATTTTGCACAAGCGTTGATGAACTCAGACACGATCAGTTGGGGTAGTTGTTGGGGTCTTCAGATGGCAACACAGGTGGGAGGTGGCGAAGTGGCTGTGAACCCCAACGGTCGCGAGTGGGGAATCGCCCGTGGCATCGAATTGAATGAACTGGGCCGTCAGTCACCGATGCTCGAGGGGAAACCCACTGTTTTCGACGGGTTCATCATGCACCTCGATGAAGTCACACGACTGCCTGAAGGCACAGCGTCTTTCGGTGGCAATGCACACACCGGCATTCAGGCCGCCATATTCGAAACCGGGGACGCATCGTTCTGGGCGACGCAGTATCACCCCGAGTACAACCTGTATGAGATGGGTCGTCTCATCGCGGCGCGCGCCGAGGCCCTTGTGAGGGAGGGTCATTTTCCTGATGAGAATGCTGTTGCGATGTATGCCGCGAACATGCAGTCGCTCTATGCAGACCCTGAATCCGAAGAATTACGGAAAGTCCTTGCTGTCGGTGACGACATCGTCGACCCACGGATTCGGCAGCTCGAACTGAGAAACTGGTTGCGTTTCGTTGACTCCCGGAGGAGCTGAGACCAGCCGATACCTCCAGACACCCCGGCTCGCCGCCGGTCGTCACAGATATTCTGTTCAGGATCGGTCGGTCGCTGCCGAAGCACACATACGCACGGGCGAGGTATAGATTGCCGCG
>BTQP01000094.1:0-7602 GCA_036985935.1 Acidimicrobiia bacterium
CGTGCTTCTCATCGGTTCGGCCTTCCTCATCCGGACTTCTGTCAACGAGCAAGCCCAGGACACCGGAACAACGACGGAATCGACGAACGCACCCGCCACCGTGGCATCCGAACCCGTGCAAACGACCGGAACACACCTCGGCACATGGGTCTGGGAGAGATCGGAAGTACCGATTCTCACGCCCGTCGCTGAATACAACGGACTCCTCTACGCAACGCAATCCGACCCGATCTTGCCCTCAGAGAACAGGGACCCCGACAACTGGCTGCTCACGTCGAGCGATGGCGTGTCGTGGGACCGCACCCTGCTGCCCGAGGACATGAACGGAAACGCGGTCTCGGTGAGCGCACGCGACGATGGTCTGATGATCCTCGGATGGTCCACCGCGAAGGTTTCTCCAACGTGTTGGCAAAGTACCGATGCAACGACGTGGACACCCACTGATTGCCCGAAAGAGAACACACAGGACCTGGATCTCGCGCTCCCCGACATCACGACCGAAGGAGTGGAGCCTCGCATTCGCATATTCGCGGACCCTGTCCTCGCGGGCAAGACCCGCCTTGTCCAGGCCAATCTGTTCTTCGAGTTCCCTGATTTCGTGAACGAGATCCTAGGCCCGGGGTACTCGTTCAGCGGCCAGGAAGGCGCAGACACCGGAACGTTCCGCGTACTGGGTGACACAGGTTCAGTCGTCTATGAGATCGGCTACGCCATCGAAGGCACCGCTATCGAGTACACGTTCTGGTCCGGGCGCCGAGACAGCGGGGAGATCTTCCACACCGCCCGTATCGACATGGGATCAACCGCCCTGATGAACCAGGTCAACCCTGGGGGAGGCTCGCTGGCTCCGGGCCTCAGGATTCTCTGGCGGTCATCGCCAAACGGCGGACCGTTCGAGGTCGTCGATGACCCACTCGTTCCAACAGACCGTGGATTCCTCGACCGCCAGGTTGGGATCACTCGCATCACCTCGATCGACGATGCGTTCGTCGCGTACGGCACCGTCTACGGAGGCCCGACGACCCGTGTCAACGAGTTCGTGACACGCAACGATCCGTCATACATCGGTGCGATTGCAACATCATCGGATGGGCTCACCTGGACCCTGACCGAGATCCCGGAACTCGTGAATCCGTTTAGCGTGAACACCGAAATGTCAGATGGACGAATCGTCTGGGACGGTGAATACGGCATCTGGATATCGGACGACGGGCTCAACGGCACGGTTTTTCCGCATCCGGCGGGTGAGTCCATTTCTGTGATGGCAGCAAACGACATCATCGTCATGGGCGGTTCCGACACTCAGATCCAGATCTCAAGCGATGGTCGGGAATGGTCTGGCATACCGCTCCCCCAACGGGTAAACGACGGTTACTCCGGCATCGATTCCACGAGTGGGAAGGTTTTCTACACAGTGACACCCCGGGACGTCGAACCCACAACCTGGGTGGGCCGCCTCGAAAAGTAAACCCGGAGAGGGATAACGGATAACAGACAACAGATAACAGATACTGATATCCGTAAGCAAAGCGATCCGACATCGGACATCCGACATCCGTAAGCGAAGCGATCCGACATCCGTCATCCGAAGGCGAAGCGATATGCTGTTGCCACACGACCCATTCACAGTTGAGGTGGAAATGAGCGAAGGCTCCTCCTATCCAGTGGACTTCATCGTCCCCGTAGATGACGAGATACGCAACAGGGGGCTTGCAGCGCTTGGGCTGATCCTTTTCCTCAAGACGATCTTGCTCGTTCCGCATCTGTTTCTGTTGCTGGCGTACGGAATCGCGGTGCAGTTCGTCGTCTGGATTGGGTACTGGTACATCCTGTTCACCGGCGGCAAGCCCGTATGGGTTGAGAACTTCGAGATGATTTTTCTCGAATGGACAAGCCGGGTATTCGCCTGGTTCACGAGTGCAACCGATGTGTACCCCACCTACGGGACGGACGAGAACCATCCCGCCCAGGTGACCTGCGAGGAAGCCCCTCAGCCACAAAGCCGTGTGTTAGCGGTACTGGGAATCCTTCTGATTCGAGCCCTGCTCGCCATCCCTCACCTGTTCGTATTGTTGTGGCTGACCCTCGGAACCTTGTTCCTCGCCTGGTTCGGGTACCTCATGATCTTGATCACCGGACGGCTCCCGCTGGCACTTCACTGGTACTTCGTGGGATTTCACCGGTGGTGGGCCCGCACGTGGGCGTGGATGGCGGCGCTCACGGATGTGTACCCGCCGTTCAGTCTCAAGCGCTGACCGTTCTTGCGTAGCCAGGCGCCGCCAGATGCGGCGCGCTGACGTACGCAAGAACGGCAAAGCGGCTCTTAGCTTTCGATCGGTTCCTCTTTGCGCCGCAACGTTACGAACAACCGCGCGATCGCGTAGGCAAACAACGCCAGGATCCCGATCGGAATCACTACCGCGCTCGCGACGATGAGGAACGCCACTGTTGCGAGCAGAACTTCACCGGCCTGCTCAAAGGCAACAGAGATCGTGCCTGGTTCATCGGGCTCCACAGGCTCTGGTACCACGGTCTCGTCCGGGACCTCGGTGAGTCCAACAGTGAGCGTCGCAAAGGTCGTGCGACTATCGAGATACCTGAGGCGACCCTCGATCTGCTCGATGTTCAACAGCACATCCTGCATTCGGGTTTGCAGCGTGACCAGATCCTCGATCGATGTTGCTTCGTCCATGAGCCGTGAATAGAACGCTTCCTGTTGACGCCAGTATCGAAGCCTGCCTTCGAGGTCGACGTACTCCTCAGTGACGTCCTGGCTCGTGAGGGATGACGAGACCCGTTCGCCGAGCCCCTCGATCCTCGCGACAGCGTCGTCGAATCGATCGGTCGGTATCCGCAGCGTGAACCATCCGACCGCATAGCGATCCTCATCGAACTCCTCGATGCGTGATTCACCCGATGACACATATCCGCCGAGGTCTGCCGCGATGAGGCGAAGTTCGGCGGCGGAGGTGCCGAAGGCTCCCTGGCCGATTCGCAGATCGACTCTCCCGTCCCGGATGACTTTCGCATCGATCGACGTGCTGCCGGCTCGTGTGAAAACAACACTCCCGTCGTCGGCGAGGACCGACTCGTAGTTCTCCCGAGCCGACGTTTCGCCGGCCGCTGGCACCGTGTCGGCCGTCTCGGCGCCCCCCGCATCACCGCTGGAGGCCGCATACGTGGTCTGGCTCGCCGAATCGTCGGAACTACTGGCGGAACACGCCGCAGCGACAACCGCGACTACGAGCGCGACCATCACCAGCCTGATCCATCTTCGTTGTTTGTATGCCGTTGAATTCATGTCTCTCTCCATTCATTCAGTGCCCGGCTCCCCAACCGGTTGCAGCTACGACGACCGGACACTGCTCTCAGGTTCCGCGCCGGGGACCAGGTCCAGGTACCAGGCACCAGGTACCCTTCCCCCATGACTCGTTCACACATGCCTGAATCTGAGGTCGTTTCGGTCGAGTTCGACGGGCACACTGCGACTGTGTGGCTCGATCGACCGGAGCAGCGCAACGCGTTCGCTCCGAGCTTCTGGCACGACTTTCCCGAGATCATTGGCGCGCTCGGTGCCGACGATGAAACCCGCGCCATCGTGATCGCGGCTCGCGGACAGTCCTTCTCAGTGGGAATCGACCTCAAGGCGTTCGGTCCATCGTTCATCAGCGGAGGGGCCGACCCATCGGCCGACACCGGTGCTCGGTCCGATGTCGCGGGACGCAGGGCGCTGTACCGCTCGATCAAAGAGCTGCAAGCGGCCTTCACGTCGATCGTCGCTTGCCCAAAACCCGTCATCGCGGCGATCCACGGACACTGCATCGGGGCGGGCATCGATCTCATCACGGCGTGCGATATCCGATACGCTGCACAGGATGCCATCTTTTCGGTTCGTGAGACAAAGATCGCAATGGTCGCCGACGTCGGAACGATGCAGCGACTTCCGAAGATCATCAACCCTGGACACCTCGCCGAAGTTGTGTACACGGGCAAAGACTTCTCAACATCCGAAGCATTCGAGATGGGGCTAGTTACGCGGGTCGCCCAGGACGCCAAAGCGGTCGTTGCACTCGCACAGACCACCGCAAAGGAAATCGCTGCAAATTCGCCGCTGGCTGTCCAGGGCGCCAAGGCCGTGCTGGGACGCGGTGAGGGCAGATCCGTCGAAGAGGCCCTCGACTATGTCGCCTTGTGGAACGCGGCCTTCATCCAGTCGAACGATTTCGTTGAGGCAATAACGGCCTTCACCGAAAAGCGACCACCACGCTTCACCGGCGAATAGTCGTCAGAATCTCATGTACGATGGGGTATGCACCGGATACCTCGCCACCATCGCCGTCACCTCTTCGCAGCGCCATAGACACTCGCTCCCGCCTGAAACACGTTTCACAATCTATTGAACGAGGAGAACAGATGACAGACCTCCAATCACGTCTTCACGACATCATCGCTCCCGTGATCGCCTTCGACTATGAAATCGAGATCACGGAGGGCAAAGGCAGCTGGGTAACCGCCATCGACGGCAAGCAGTACCTCGACTTCGCGTGTGGGATCGCGACGACCAACCTTGGTCACAGGCCCGACCACGTCGTGGCCGCTGCGCAGGGACAGCTGAACAAACTCTGGCACGCCGGCGGAGCGTTCCTCTATGAGCCGATCGTCACCGCCGCCGAGAACATCGTGAGCGTCGCACCTGACGGCATCGAAAAGGTCCTGTTCATGAACTCGGGCGCTGAAGCCGTTGAGGCCTCAGTCAAACTCGCAAGAAAGGTGAGCGGTCGCCAGGGAGTCATGACCTTCCGAGGTGGGTTCCACGGCAGAACCATGGGTTCGGTGACCTTCACGACATCGAAAGCGAAGTACCGCGAGGGCTACCACCCCTTGATGCCTTCGACGTTCGTGACACCGTATCCACACCCGTTCGGTTGGGGGATGAGCCAGGAAGAGGCGAACGCGTACGCTCTTCGAGAGCTCGAATTCAAGTTCAGGCATGAAGTAACGCCGGGTGAGATCGCAGCCTTTCTCGTCGAGCCGATGCAAGGCGAGGGTGGCTACTACCCGGCGAGCCATGAATTCATCCACGCCCTGCGATCGATTGCGGACGAGCACGGCATCCTCCTGATATTCGACGAAGTGCAATCCGGCTTCGGACGAACCGGTGACTGGTTCACGAGTCAGGTATATGACGTGAAGCCGGACATCCTCGTGATGGGCAAGGCGATTGCCAACGGCCTACCGCTGTCGGCCGTTGGTTCCTCCGCCGGAATCCTCGACGCATGGAACCCTGGGTCACACGGCACCACATTCGGTGGCAACCCGGTCTCATGCGCGGCGTCTGCCGCGGTGGTGGACGAGCTCCGTGCCGTAGTACCTGACGTCAACCGACTTTCCGCACATGCATTCGAACGCTGGAACGACCTGAAACAGCAACATCGCACGATCGGTGACGTCCGCGGGCTCGGACTGATGATCGGAATCGATCTCGTCAAGGAATCCAACGTCCCGGATCCCGCTGCGTTCGGTGCCATCTCTGCTCACGCAGTCGAGTCGGGCATGTTCATTCTGAACTGCGGGCCGGATGGAAACATCATCCGGTTCATTCCACCGCTCAACGTCAGTGACGATGATCTTGACCGAGGAATCGACATACTCGCCGCAGGTATCGCAGCGTACGAGGCGTAGAGACATCACCGAACAAAGAAGAGGCGCCCGTTTGGGCGCCTCTTCTGCATTCCTGGCCGATCGTGTCGGCATTGAACTACTCCTCTGAGCTCAGCACTCCCCGCAAGCGCGGATAACGCACCGGCCTGTGCGTATGGCAAAAATCGGCGCGGTTGTACTTTGAGAGTCTCGTTTCGCACTCGGGGGTTGAGCAGGTGCGATCCTCGTCATACGTCTTGGGACGACGTGAACGACCTTTTGGCCGTGATGCCTTGAGAATGTCAGACATGTGTTGTGTGCCTTTCTTGGTTCCGTTTGAGGGGTGCCCCCATGATGAGTTCAAGACGCGACAAGGGTACCCAAAGTTATTCGGCGGCTGCGATTATAACCTTGACTATGACGAACGCGCAAGGCCACTCCTCGATTCGCCACTGGAGGATCGCTCACGGTCCGCTTCCTTGGCTCCAGGGAGGGCCAATCCGGCAACGAGACCGGCCATCGCGAGGAACGCCAACCAGTCTCCAAACCGTACCCAAACCGTTTGTCCGTCTGCGCTGAACTGTAGGTTCCCATACAGAAGAGTTGGTTCAAGAATTTCGGTCTTTTTGCCCGTCGTACCGTCAGCCTCAATGAATGTCGACTTGCCGGTGATCGACGCATAGGCGGTATCGAGGCCCACCGCCGCAGCGTTCACCTTTACCATCCCAATCGCCTGGTCGGATGCGGCCGAGACACCGAAACTCGACGTGTTCGTGGTGACGACCATGACCTGGGCGCCCGCTCGAGCGATCGATCGCATGCTTCGGGCAAAAGACCCCTCGAACGAGATCACGGAACCGACGTTGCCGACTTCCGTCGGAAAGATGACCGGATCGGTACCTCGTACCATGTCACGAGGCACCTGGTCGAGCTGTGGCACGAAGTCGAGCAGATCCCGCAACGGCACGAACTCACCGAACGGGACGGGATGCCGTTTGAGGTATTCACCCACCTTGACGCCCTGGGGCGAGTACAACACGTTCACGTTGAGAAACTCGTCATCGCTGACGACCCTGGTGCTCGAAACCAGAATGTAGGCGTTGAGGCGGGTCGCCTGTTCGATGATCTGATTCCTGACCGTATCTGACATCTCGGGCTCGAACGGCGTCGCGGTTGAATTCTCGGGCCAAACGACAAAGTCAACCGCACCGGCGGGTATCGATTGGGTGAGTTCGAGGTGGCTCTCGTAAATCCGCTGATTCTCATTCTGACACCGCGTCATCGGGCACGGTGATGAACCCTGCACGATCACCGTCCGCCACACCTGCGCCCCAGGCGAGGGAGCGAACAGCGAACCGGCGATGAAGAGAAGAACAACGACCACGGCCGGGTCGACGAGTAGACGCCATTCCTTCCGCGACTCAGTGAACAAGGCAATCCCCGCCGCGACACCAACCACAGCGACGGTCCAGCCAGACGGACCGATCCACTGCACAGATCCAGAGGCTCCCGGCAATCCGCCAGCGGGATATCCAATATCGCCCCATGGAAAACCACCGAACGGGAACCGACCACGCACGAACTCCATCATCGTCCAGCCACCCACAGCAATGAGCCACCACCGCCACGCGGGCCACAAACGGAAGGTCCAGATGACGATGGCGTAGATAGCTGTAAACGTGCCCATGAGAATCACCAATGGGAACCAGGCCACAAATCCCAGGACCATCAACCACCGGAGCAAGAGAGTCGAAAACACCGCACCCCATGAGAACCCGAGCATGACCGCAAACGACGGACGCTCGACCATTCGAATCGCTATGAAGAACGGAACCGGTGCGACAAACGCAAGTGGCGCCAGACCCAGCGGGGGAAAGGCGGCCCACATGAGAAGAGAAC
This sequence comes from Acidimicrobiia bacterium, assembly GCA_036985935.1. Lineage (GTDB taxonomy): Bacteria > Actinomycetota > Acidimicrobiia > Spongiisociales > UBA5794 > JAMBLL01. The sequence goes on from BTQP01000094.1 coordinate 7,540, forward strand.
TCAATGCAACAAGGGCGATGACGACCATGAACGAGCAGCATAGGTCCACAGGAAATACACTCC
>BTQP01000095.1:0-7591 GCA_036985935.1 Acidimicrobiia bacterium
GCGATGAAGGCGAGTTGACGGCCCCACCATTCTTCTCCGTGAACGTCCTGGAATGTGCTGCCCGACGGGATCTTGGGAAAGATGATCCGGTCGTAGAGGTTCTCCACCTTCCGCTCGAGCTTTTTGGTGATCCCTCCAAAGGAGCCAATGTCGTAGCCGACAAGCCAGACAGGTTCATCGATGTTCGATAGGGCTTGTCCAGCGTCGAAGCCCGTTTCAGCGAGGGGTGTGAACAGCATCCCAATGCCTGCGAGCTGGAAGTCCTCGTCTTTAGCCATCAGATCTGCCATGACCGGAGCCGATCCACCCTGTGCCATCCCAACGATTGTGGTGTAACCCCTGTCCGCAAGGAATTCGTAGGCAGCCTTGATGTCGAGCTGGCTTCGTTTGACCGAATACTCACCTTCCGACTTTCCGTGATTTCGGAAGTCGATTGCAAGCACGGTGTAGCCAGCCTCGGCGAGCAGCCAGGTGTTCGGTGCAACCGTGGCGGAGGACTGCGGCGGACGTTGGACGCCTGAGCTTGCGTTCGCGCGTGCGTCGTACTCATGTGTATAGATGACGGCGATGTCGTCGCCCTCCCAGAACTCGCCGTACAGGTCGATGTCGTCTTCCGTCGTGATCAACACCTCCTCGAAAGGAGGAGCGTCGGTGGGGGCAATGGCTGTTCGAGAGAACAGTGTCGTGGTCGTCGTGTCCTGTGCGGTGGTGGTGCTCGTTGCCGGCACCGTTGTCCTGGATTCGGGTGTCTCATCCTGGGCGCTGCTGGCTGCGACGGGAGCCGTCGACGGGACCGGGGGCAGCGTTGTGCCCGTAGATCCACACGCAGCTGCGACGAGCGCAATGACGGCTATCAGCGGGATCGTTCTCACGGGTCGCATGTATGCCTTTCGTTCCCTGGTGGGGGAGAGTCAATTCGTTGCATTTCACGCGACACGATTCCGCGTGTTCGTGGGTTCCTATCATCTCGTGTCAATGGACTACGAACTCACCACTCTCCCAAACGGGTTACGCATCATCACGGAAGACATGCCGACGATTCAATCGGCCGCGATCGGCTGTTGGGTCGACACGGGCAGTCGAGACGAGAATCCTGTCGAGGCTGGTGCATCGCACTTCCTCGAACACCTCTTGTTCAAAGGCACCGAGGACTGGTCCGCACGACGGATCGCTGAGACCCTTGACGGAATCGGCGCACGGCACAACGCATTTACGTCCAAGGAGTACACCTGCTTTTGGACTCGGACACGCGACGCTGATATCCCCCTCGGCATCGAGGTCCTCGGTGAGATGCTTCAGCGACCGAGCTTCCGTCAGGAGGAGATCGACTCGGAACGTCATGTCGTCCTCGAGGAGATCAACATGAACGAGGACGATCCGACGGATGTCGCCCACGAACTCTTCATCGAGGCGATATGGGAGGGCCACCCACTCGCACCACCGATTCTTGGCACTCCCGATTCGATCAATGCGATGTCACGCGATGTCATCGCCCGGTATTGGGGCACGCGCTACACACCGCAATCAACGGTTGTAGCGGTAGCGGGGAATCTGCCAGAGAACCTCCTCGAAATGATCACGGATGCGTTCGGATCGTGGCAGGGGAGCACCCGTGCGCGTGAGGAAACAAGCCCGACCGTGAATTCTCGGGCGAAGGTCAGGACCAAGGACACAGAGCAAGCGCACCTGATCCTCGGCTCACCATCGATTGTACGAGATGACGACCGCCGCTTTGCCCTTACGATCGCAGATCATGTCCTCGGCGGTGGGATGTCGTCGAGGCTGTTTCGCGAGATCCGCGAAACCCGGGGGCTCGCATATGCCGTGCACGGTTTCCGCATGCCGTTTCTCGACGCAGGTGCCTCGGCGGTGTACGTTGGCACGACCCCATCACAAACGGACGAGGTTCTTCGTATCGTCCGTGAAGAGATGGATCGGATTGTCAACGATGGCATCACAGACGAGGAACTCGAACGGGCCAAGGGCCACGTCAAGGGTTCGCTAGCTCTCGGTCTCGAGGATGCGAACTCGAGGATGAACAGGCTCGGGCGAACGGAGCTCACGGGTATGGAACATCTCTCGGTCGACGAGACCGTTGAACGAATAACTGCAGTCGACAATGAAGACATCAAGGCAGCTGCCAAGGTGGCGTATTCGGGCCCCTACGTGCTCGGAGCGGTGGGTCCGTTCGCTGAGGAGGACTTCGTGGAGCACATCTCATGAAGGTCGGCGTATCTGGAGCCTCAGGTCGGATGGGAGGCCTCGCAGCCACGACCATCGACGAGTCGGATGATCTTCACCTGATCGCCCTCTACGACAGACACACCGCTGGCAAGATCGCGGGTTTGCCCATCAGTCAGGATCCGTCTGCGCTCGAGGGCTGTGACGTCGTCGTCGAGTTCTCCAGGCCCGATGCAGTGATGGACCATATTTCAACGTGGAGATCATTTGGCGCCAATGTCGTGGTCGGCACCTCAGGATTCGACGCCGAACGAATGGCGATGCTCGAGAAGGAGTGGGGCACCGGCCCCGCCAATTGCCTCGTCGTCCCCAACTTCTCTATCGGCGCCGTCCTCATGATGAAGATGGCAGAGATGGCCGCGCGACATATGCCCGTCGCTGAGATAGTCGAGATGCACCACGACTCGAAAGCAGACGCCCCGTCCGGTACCGCAATTGCCACAGCGCAGATCATCGCAGCGGCATCCTCCCCACAGACTCGCGCAGTTGAATCAGAAGAGCTTCACAGCGGCGCCCTTGGCGCAAACGTCGCCGGTGTCCGCGTCCATTCGGTGCGTCTGCCTGGTGTTGTGGCTCATCAGGATGTCATCTTCGGCGGCGAGGGCGAAACGCTTCGCATCAGCCACGACACGACGGATAGAACCTCATTCATGCCCGGCCTCTTGCTGGCGATTCGCAGCATCCCATCCCAGAAAGAAACGCTGGCGGTCGGTCTCGATCGGCTCCTGCGGATCTAGGTGCACACACCGAAATCGTCTCGAACGGCCGGTGGTATCGTGCGACCCATGCGACCTGCCGCCCAGTTGTTGATGATCGAAGCCGATGCCATACGCCCGGTGCTCGAATCGCTTGACCCGTCCCAGTTCGACGAACCGACGGTGTTGACCGGGTGGTCTGTTCGCGATGTGATCGCTCATTGCGGGGCTGCACTTTCGATGGTCGCCGCTGAAGACATGCACGGATTCTCCCCGGCAGAGAACGAGGCTGACGTCGAGTCACGCCGCGGGCAACCTCTTGCTGTCGTTCTGGATGAGTTGTTCGCCGGGTATAGCTCCGCAGCAGCCCGGATCGATCTCGCGGACGGGCGCCTCGATGGGATCGGGCTCGGCGAATGGATACACGGAGGCGACGTGAGAGAAGCCGTCGGTGCCCCGAGACCCTATACGAGCGAGGGTGTAGAACTCGCATTTGACCTGTTGTTCGAGCGCAGCCGGTCTATCCCGGGTACACCAGTCCTCGAGGCACTCGTTGATGGTCAGTCCCATCGATTCGGCGATACAGGTGAAACAGTCGGCTCCCTGACGACGGATATCGAGACGTTCGTGAGATTGTGCGGAGGTCGGCGTCCCGATTCGGATCGATATCAGCTTTCCGGGGTTCCCGCTTCAGATCTCGCGCTTTTCCACTGAGCACCAGGAACGGGGAGCCAAGTCATGTTCCAAAATATCGCCCAAAGCGTGCTCGACCGCATGGAGGTTCTCGAGCAGGCCGATGCGGCTGATCGTGTCGATGGCACCGCCCGCATGGATCGACTCAGGCAGATTCCGCCAGACACCGGCCGCTTTCTTGCGATCCTGGCTGCTGGTGCACCTCAAGGCGAGCTGATCGAGGTCGGGACGAGCGCCGGATACTCGACACTCTGGCTCGCTCTGGCATGTCAGGCCACGGGTCGAACCCTCACGACTTTCGAGATCTTGCCTGAAAAGGTCGCTCTCGCTCGCGAGACTTTCCGGCTGGCAAATGTCGAGCATGTCGTGAACCTCGTCGAAGGCGACGCGATCGAGTACCTGGCGAGCCTCACAGACGTCGCGTTCTGTTTTCTGGACGCAGAAAAGGAGGTGTACTCCGCCTGCTATGAAGCAGTCGTACCCAACCTCGTCACCGGTGGACTCCTGGTCGCGGACAACGCGATCAATCACCGCGAAACGCTGCAACCGATGCTGGACCGGGCATTGACAGACTCACGTGTTGACGCCGTCATCGTTCCCATAGGAAAAGGCGAACTCGTCTGCCGAAAGAACTGACACGAAGATCCATCAGCACATTGTTTCGCGCTGCGGCGTCCTATCAGTAGAGCGCGGTGGCGAGTTGTTTGCGATAGGTGATCGATAGCGGGTGGTCGGCGCCGAGCACCCCGAATATGTCGATCATCGCAAGACGGGCTTCGTCCTTCTTGTCGCCCTTGCGCTTTACGACTCCGAGCATCCGGTCGAGCGCCGGTTCGAACTCAGAATGTGCGGCAAGCGCTCGCGCCAGTTCGAGCTGTGCGTCGTCGTCGTCGGGATCGGCCTGGGCGGCGGCCTCGAGTGCGGATATGTCGCTGGAAGCCGACTGTCGCAGCCGTGCCGCCGATTGCAGTCTTTCGACGTCGGCGTCCGGGATCAGCTTGCCGAGCACGATCATGGCCTCGTCGATATCCCCCCGGTCGATCAGCAGGGCAGCAAGTGACGTGCCAGCCTCCTGGTGATCGGGTCGCTGTTCGAGCACCTGACGAAAGATGTGTTCGGCCCCGACGGTGTCGTCTTCGACCAGCGCAGTGCGTGCCTGCTCGACCATCAGGTCAAGATCCGTTGGCATGATCGATTCGATGAATTCACGAATGGACGCCTCAGGCAAGGCGCCGCTGAAACGACTGACCTCTTTCCCATCGCGGACCGCGACGACGGTTGGGATCGACTGGATCCCGAACTGGCCGGACAGGTCCTGGTTAGCGTCGACATCGACCTTGGCCAGTTCGAACCTCCCGTCGGATTCCATGGTGATGCGTTCGAGCAGCGGCGACAACGTCTTGCACGGAGCGCACCATTCGGCCCAGAAATCGACGAGAACAGGAACGTCGCGCGACCGCAAAAGCACATCCTGTTGAAACTCGGAAGTGGAAACGTCTTTGATGTACGGGCTGGTGTCTTCCATGCGGGCCAGGATAGATAACGCTCCCGTGGTAACTTTGCGAACATGGAACAACGACCCGACGCACCCTTCGGGAGAATCCTCACTGCTGTGATCACACCGTTTTCGAGCGACGGCTCTATCGACTATTCAGCCTTTTTCAGGCTCGTCAAGCACCTGGGCCAGAACGGCTCCGAGGGAATGGTCGTTGGCGGAACGACAGGTGAATCTCCCACGCTTTCTCGTCCAGAGAAGATCGCGCTTTTCAGCGCCGCGGTGGACGCATCCAAGAGTTCGATGAACATCGTCGCAGGCGTAGGAACCTACAACACCCGGGAGTCCGTAGACCTCGCGAAAGCAGCGGCGGACGCCGGTGTCGACGGCGTGATGGCCGTGACGCCCTACTACTCGAAGCCTCCGCAAGCGGGAATCGCTGAGCACATGGTGGCTATCGCCGACGCGACTGAGCTGCCGCTGATGCTCTACAACATCCCCGGTCGAACGGCGACCAAGATCGAACTCAACACGTTGATCGAATTGGCCGGCCACCCACGCATCACATCTGTCAAGGATGCTGTGGAGGACAACGACTGGTCCCGACGTGCGATCGGATCCCTCCCCGAGGGTTTCGCTGTGTACTCAGGCAGTGACGCAATGACTCGCGAACTCGTTGAGGCGGGCGCCGTGGGAGTCGTTTCCGTGGCGTCTCACCTGGCGGGGGTGACGATTTCCGACATGGTCAACGCCGTGATCGATGGTGACAGCGAAAAGGCGCGAACGCTCGATGATTTGCTCCAGCCACTCGTTGAGGCGCTCTTTGCCGAGCCGAACCCGATGCCCCTCAAGGCCGGCCTTACCGCCTACTGGGACTCCGTCGGCACGCCCCGGCTACCTTTGTTGGCGGCGAGGGAGGGCACTGCCGACGCGATAGGGACCGCCCTCGAGGCGATCAACGAATACAGGGACAGATGACGGTACGAATCGGTTTTCTCGGTGGGCTTGGTGAGGTGGGCCGCAACTGCGCCTCGATTGAGATCAATGGCGATATAGCGATGCTCGACTGTGGGCTGATGTTCCCCGAGGAAGACATGCTCGGCGTCGACCTCGTGCTCCCCGACTTTTCATCCGTGGTCGAGCGGGCGGACGACTTCGAATGCATCATCCTCACCCACGGTCACGAAGATCACATTGGTGCTCTCGGGTTCCTCCTCCGAGAGGTCAACGTTCCAATCTACGGAACCTCGCTCACCGTCGAATTCGCACGTGCCCGAATCGAGGAGTACGGAATCACGCCCGATCTTCGCGCCGTCGAGCACTACGAGTGGGTCGACCACGGACCGTTCCGATTCACTTTCATCCCCGTGTCGCACTCGATACCTGATGCAGCGGGTGTGGCGTTCGACACGCCTGAGGGGATCATCCTTCATTCCGGAGACTTCAAACTTGACCCAACGCCGATCGACGGGGTACCCACAGATCTGCGCTCTTTTGCCACCATTGGCAAACAAGGAGTGAGGTTGCTGCTTGCAGATTCGACCAACGCCGAACGCCCGGGATATGTGCCGTCGGAAGTCACCGTGGGGGCACGGCTCGACGAGATCGTCAGTCACGCCACCGGGCGGGTGATCCTTGCCTGTTTCGCCTCACACGTTCACCGGGTGCAACAGGCCATCAACGCCGTCGTCAAGGACGGACGCAAGTTCGCGTTCATCGGACGGTCGATGCTCCGCAACTCGGACATCGCTGCCGAACTTGGCGTGCTCGATATTCCTGACGGCTCACTTGTGGAACTCAACGATCTCGTGAAAATGCCAGATGTCGATACAGCGATCATTTCGACGGGCAGTCAAGGTGAGCCGTTCGCGGCCCTCTCGCTCATGGCGGCGTCCGAACACCGGTCGGTGTCTTTGTCGGACGACGACACGGTGATCATCTCGGCAACGCCCATCCCTGGCAACGAAACGCGGGTATCACGGGTCATCAACAACCTGTACCGAGCAGGGGTCACCGTGTATCACGGGAGAAACACACACGTTCACGTATCGGGCCACGCCGCTGCCGAGGAACTCAAGACGTTCTACAACGCCGTGCGCCCCGATGCGATGGTTCCTGTCCACGGCGAATACCGACACATGGTTGCGAATGCCGCACTCGGCAAAGAGATGCGGATCCCCGAAGTCAATATCTGCGAAGACGGCGATGTCGTCGTTCTCGAAGACGGGGATCTTCGAATAGAGCGGCAGGCGATCCCGTCGGGATACGTGTACGTCGACGGCTCGGATGTCGGTGAGGCCGATGCGATCATCCGCGACCGTAGACATCTTGCCGACGACGGTGTCCTGATCGTCAGCGTCGGCGTCAACCTCTCAACAGGCGAGATCCTTATCGGCCCCGATGTGGACAGTCACGGGGTCACAGCCGATGAAGAGGACATCCACGCCCTCATTGTCGATCGTGTACG
>BTQP01000096.1:0-7582 GCA_036985935.1 Acidimicrobiia bacterium
CTTCACGGCCTCGATCACCCTGGATTCGACGACATCTTCTGGAATGTCCGGGTCGATGAACTCCGAGCCCAGATTCGACGTCATCACGAGCACCGCGTTCGTGAAGTCAACCGTACGACCCTGACCGTCGGTCATGCGCCCATCGTCAAGCACCTGGAGCAAGGCGTTGAACACATCGGCATGAGCCTTCTCAACCTCGTCGAGAAGGATCACGGAATACGGCCGGCGTCGGATGGCCTCGGTCAGCTGTCCACCCTCGTCATAACCGACGTAGCCGGGGGGAGCGCCGATCAATCTGCTCACCGAATGTTTCTCCATGTACTCGGACATGTCGATGCGAACCATTGCCCGTTCATCGTCGAAGAGGAACTCAGCAAGTGCACGTGCGAGCTCCGTCTTGCCAACACCAGTGGGGCCGAGGAACAGGAACGATCCGATCGGTCGGTTCGGGTCAGATAGACCGGCCCGTGAGCGACGGATGGCATTCGAGATGGCCGAGACGGCCTCATCCTGACCGACGACGCGTTCGTGGAGGTGCTCTTCGAGATGGACGAGCTTCTGCATCTCTCCTTCAAGCAGTTTGGAGACGGGCACACCTGTCCATCTGCTCACGACTTCCGCAACGTCTTCCTCGTCGACTTCTTCCTTGAGCATCTTGAGGTTCTCTTGCAGGTCGTTGAGCTGTGTCTGGCCCTCGTTCAGCTGGGTAGTGAGTCCCGGAAGCGTGGCATACCGCAGCTCGGCCGCAGCCTCGAGATCGCCCTCACGCTCCGCCTTGTCCGCCTCGGCTCGTGCATCTTCGATCTGTTGTTTTGTCGCGCGAATTGCGTCGATCGCATCCTTTTCGAGCTGCCAGTGGGCGGTGAGGCTGTTGAGTTCCTCGCCGATGTTCGCGAGCTCCTCTTCTATGGCAGCGAGCCGTTCCAAAGACGCCGCGTCCTCCTCCTTCGAGAGCGCCTGGCGTTCGATCTCGAGCTGGCGTCGCCTCCGCTCGAGTTCATCTATCTCGTCTGGCATGGAATCGATCTCGATGCGAAGTTTGGCTGCCGACTCATCGATCAAGTCGATGGCCTTATCGGGAAGGTGGCGACCCGTCACATATCGATCAGACAACACGGCCGCCCCGATGAGGGCAGCGTCAGTGATGCGCACACCGTGGTGGACTTCGTACCGTTCCTTGAGACCCCGGAGAATCCCGATCGCTTCTTCTACGCTTGGTGGATTGACGAGCACCGGTTGGAACCGGCGCTCGAGTGCGGGGTCCTTCTCGACGTATTTGCGATACTCGTCGAGCGTCGTCGCCGCGACCATGCGCAGCTCACCGCGAGCGAGCATCGGCTTGAGCATGTTGGAGGCATCCATCGACCCCTCCGAGGCTCCTGCGCCAACGATCGTGTGCATCTCGTCGATGAAGGTGATGATGCGTCCCTCCGACGCCTTGATCTCGTTGAGCACGGCTTGGAGTCGCTCCTCGAACTCTCCGCGATACTTCGCACCTGCCACCATCGAGCCGATGTCCAGGGAGATGAGCTTGCGGTTCTTGAGGCTCTCTGGCACGTCGCCGTCGACGATCCGCTGCGCAAGCCCCTCTGCGATAGCGGTCTTGCCAGTCCCGGGTTCGCCGATGAGCACCGGGTTGTTCTTGGTCCTTCGAGAGAGCACCTGGATGACCCGACGTATTTCGTCGTCCCTCCCGATCACGGGATCGAGCTTGCCCTTCCGAGCATCTTCGGTGAGGTCGCGACCGTACTTTTCGAGCGGAGCGAAGGTGTCTTCAGGGTTCTGATTTGTGACCGATTGATTCCCCCTCACGGTGGTAAGTGCATCCAGGATTGCTTCTTTTGTGACGCCGGCGTTGCGGAGGTTCTCTCCGGTCGCTGTCTCTGAGGAGGCCAGGGCGATCAGGATGTGCTCAACTGATACGTAGCTGTCACCGAGCCTCGCCATCTCGTTTTCCGCGCTATTGAGAATGTCGATCGTGTCCTGCGCGAACGAGACCTCCCCGGCGCCCGAAACGGTGGGAACCGCGTTGATGGCTGAATCGTTGGGTCCGCGAATGTCCGTGACGTGTGCACCGACCTTTGCGAGGATCGGGTAGATGATTCCGTCGGACTGTGCCAGTAATCCGTCGAGAAGGTGCTCGCTTCGTACATACTGGTGGTTACGCGAAGTGGCAACGTCTCGTGCGTGCAGCACTGCTTGCTGGCTCCGCTGAGTGAAAGTGTTTAGGTCCATAGTTTTCCCCGAGTTTCAGTGGTCGCGTATAGTGAACAACCAAAAAGTAGTGTAATATATGCCAGAAAATATGAGTCCCAATGACTCAGATACTCGAAGGGAACGAGGGCTTGGATGGGTCGTGGCCCAGGGTGCTCTCTTCGTCTTTTTCTTTATCGCCGTGTTCGCTGGTGAGTCCGTATCGGATGTTCCTGGACTCGTTGTGGTGTGGATCGTCGGTGTGCTCTTTGCCATCGCCGGTGCAGCAGTGTCTCTGTGGTCGGTTCTGCTGCACGGATCTCGTCTGTCCCCGTTTCCGTTCCCCGTGGAAGGCATGGAAGTGATCGACACCGGGCCCTATCACTATGTGCGTCATCCGATGTACTCGGGGATCGTTCTCTTCACACTGGGTGTCGGGCTTGCGTATGGCAAACCCACCGTCTTGCTCTCGTCTCTCACGTTTCTCGTGTTCTTCGTGGCGAAATCCGGTCATGAGGAGGACATGATGGTCAAGTACATGGACGGGTATCGCAAGTACCGCTCCGAAGTGCCATGGAGGATCATTCCGTATCTTGTCTGAGTGGATGTTTGCGTGGCTACGGAACGACCCCAATTGGCAGTCGTTGGAATGTAATCGTCTACGCCATAGTTGACTGCTGAAGAACATCGGTTACTGATGAAGGGAATCCCGCGTGCCAAAAGCGATCTGGAACGGACAGGTCATCGCTCAAAGCGATGAGACCATCAAGGTCGAGGGGAACCACTACTTCCCACCCGAGTCGGTTGATGCAGAGTTTCTTCAGGCGTCCCAGGCCCGGACATCATGTCCATGGAAAGGCATGGCGAGTTATTACGACGTTGTTGTCGATGGTGATGTCGCTCCGGGAGCTGCCTGGTACTACCCCGATCCGAAACCAGCGGCTTCCGATATCAAGAACTACGTCGCCTTCTGGCGCGGCGTAAAAGTCAAGAGATAGCAGCAGCGGACAAAAGAAGTAGACGGTAGACGGTCGGCGGTAGACAGCAGAAGAATTGCCGCCTCAGCTCCGTACTCTCGACGGTCTACCGTCTACTGTCTACTTCTTCTCCTGGCTACTCTCCCACTCATGCTTCCTATTCAACTTGCCGAGACAGAGCGTGATGACTTCGATGGTCCGGTCGTCGAACTCTGGCGTGGGGACGATTTCATCGGGATGATCTTCTGGGATGGGAGTGCTCCGATTGTCCAAATCTATCCCGAAGGTGACGGCGGAGTTCATAACCTCGATGTGAACGAGCTCCAGCGTCTACTCGATACGGCCCTCCAGATGGTTGACCCGGAGGCTTTCGAAGATGATTTCTCGGAACTACGCGAGGCGGCGGCTGCCGCCAACAGCGGAATATCCGAAGACCATCCTGCGACGACCGAGTTACTCGCTGAATTCGACGAACAGGCTGTGTACCGCACAGATGATGGCGAAGGCTTCTTCCCAAGGAAAGTTGCGGAGTCGTTCATCACGAAATGTGAAGAACTCGATCTCGCGGTCGTCGAGATGGAGGGTTTCGATCTCGAAGGTGGGACGCTGATCCCAAGACCAAAACTCGACCTCCAGGTGACGCCGCAATCGATCATGGGATGGTCCGAGTTCCGTACCTATGCGAACGCAACCGCCGCCGACACGCTGCGCGGCTGGCCGTCGAGGTCATCGATCGTGATCGCGTACGTCTTCCAGCAGCCCGACAACGAAACCATCGTCGCCTGACAATCAGGTGGTTGCTACGACCGCCACTCCGACGACGACATAGATCGCTCCGATCAGGATCGGCACGTTCGTGATCACCGTTTCCGTTCCGCGCGGTGTTTCCCACTTCGATCCGTTGACCGCGAGATCGATCATCGATCCGGCGATGGGCCCAAAAATGATCGTGAGAATTCCCAGGGCGATGACGACGTACCCGGCCATCGTTTGCACGTGGACGCTCTCGCACGGTCGCGCAACGATGGCTTCGTCACAGAAGCCAGGCCATAGTGGGGCGAATATCAGAGCTATGAGAAAGCTTGCCGCCAACCCGAGCGAAAACAGGATGATGGTCCGCCACATCCTCGAGCGAAGGGGATTCATGACACGATCGTAGGCCGACCGTGTCGGCCTACACCCGCAGCATTATCCTGGGTGCAACATGAATCTCGTGGAGGTCCCTGCCCGTGCCAACATACCGGTCTGATCTGGAGGCCATTCCCCAGTACCGCCCCGGCCGACCGATCGAAGAGGTCACACGGGAACTCGGAATCGAGTCATTGGACAAGCTCGCCTCGAACGAATGCCCGGAGAAACCCTTTCCTGAAGTCATAGAGGCGATTGTTGGTGCAGCATCCGATGTCAACCGGTACCCGGACAGTGCGACGTACGAGCTGACCCGGGCGATCGCAACCCACCAGGGAGTTACTCCCGACAATATCTGGGTTGGCTCCGGGTCGTCCGAGGTTCTCCGCTGCTCGGCTCTGGCTGTAGGTGGTCCAGGCACATCGGCGGTTTTCGCCGATCCTTCCTTCGTGATGTACCGCATAGCGACCATGGTCGCGGGTGCAACCCCCATCGCGATACCGCTCACGGACGCGTTCGACCACGACCTCGATGAGATGATGGCGGCGATTCGCGATGACACCACGATCGTCTACCTGTGCAATCCGAACAACCCGACCGGTGGCCACCTGAGCGGCAGTGACGTTGCTCGTTTCATCGACGCGGTTCCCCACCGGGTTCTGGTCGTGGTCGACGAGGCGTACGCCGAGTACGTCACGGCTGACGACTACACGTCGTTCGTTGACGAAGCGCTTGTCCGACCCAACGTGCTCGTCACACGCACCTTCTCAAAGATCTACGGTCTTGCGGGGTTACGCGTCGGCTACGGTGTTGGTTCGGTTGAACTGATATCGAATCTGCGGCGGACCCAGGCACCTTTCTCCGTCACCTCTGCGAGCCAATCTGCGGCCCTCGAGGCGTTGAAGCATCAGAACCGGGTGGCCGAGAGAAGAGGCTCGAATGCTGTCGAACGAGCGGCACTTGTTGCGAGCCTTCGTGACGTCGGATTCTCACCCGCCCCGACCCAGGCGAACTTTGTGTACTTCGTACCAGATATGCCTGCGGCTGAGGTGGGGGATGGCCTCTTACATCGTGGTGAAATCGTTCGTGTGCTTGGCGACGGAATCAGGGTCACGGTCGGTACTCCGGAGGAGAACGGTCGATTCATCGCTGCCCTGCGCGACGTGATGATCTCATGAAAGCTCCATCCGATGTCGACTGGGATGAGCTCAATGAGATTGTTGACATCGATGGCAACACCTCGGGCGATGTCGATTGGTTGACCGAGGACCTTGCGGTCGTCCTGTACACAGACATGGTTCGAACGCGCGTGTTCGATACAAGGGCAACCGCTGCCCAGCGGCAGGGTCGGCTTGGAACATTCGCGATCGCTGAGGGCCATGAGGCGATCCAGGTTGGCAGCGCACACGCGCTACGAATCGATGACTTCGTATACCCCGGGTACCGGGAGCACGGTGTTCAGATCGCACGCAACGTGCCGCTCGAGACCGTTCTTGCGTATTGGCGCGGACTGCCAAACGCAACATGGGATCCCGGATCGATGAACCAGATGGTTATCACGATCCCGATAGGGAGTCATCTTCCCCATGCGGTTGGTCATGCCTATGCGGCACGCATGCTCGGCCACGACGTCGTAACAGCGACGTACATAGGCGATGGCGGGACATCGGAGAACGACTTTCATTCCGGGCTCAACTTCGCCGGCGTTTGGAGCACACCGACGGTGTTCGTCGCATCGAACAACTTTTATGCGATCTCCGTGCCATACGAACAACAGACAGCTGCCAGATCTCTGGCGGACAAGGCACTCGGGTACGGCATACCAGCGGAACGTGTGAACGGGTTCGATGTATTCGCGGTGTACGACGCGACGCGTAGAGCCGTTGAACGAGCGGCAGCCGGCGGCGGGCCCACCTTCATCGAGGCGATCTGCTACCGCTTCGGACCGCACGCCACGGCGGATGATCCAGCGCTGTACCGAACCAGAGAGGAGGAGGAGCTCTGGCGCCCGTTTGACCCGATCCTTCGCATGAAGACCTTCCTTGACCGGCAAGGCTGGTGGGACGACGCCCGTGAACATGACCTTCAGATGGAGGCCACCGAAGACTTCGACAAAGCGCTCGCTTCGGTCGCCGCGATCGAGCTACCACCCCGGTCGGACATCGTTACCCACGCGTTCGACAAGATTCCAGAGATCATCGTGGAGCAGCTCCACCGAATGGAGTCGGATGCCGGTGAGAACCTATCGGATATCCCCGCTGAAGATATCTGGTCGGTTGGCAACGACAGGTTGCCTACCGGACCAACCAAAGAAATGACGATGGCCGATGCGATCAACGCAACGCTCCACCAGGAAATGGCTGTCGATCCGACGACCATCCTCCTTGGAGAGGATGTAGCAGCCGCCGGGGGAGTGTTTCGGATCTCCGAGGGACTGCTCGACAAGTTCGGCGCCGAGCGCGTCATCGACACCCCCATCAACGAGAGCGGAATCATCGGCACCGCTATCGGCATGGCGATGGCGGGCGCCCGCCCGATCGCGGAGATTCAGTTCGAGGGGTTCTCGTATCCGGCGTTCGACCAGATTGCGAGTCATCTTGGGCGAATCCGTTTTCGAGCTCGAGGTAACACATCACTTCCGATTGTCGTCAGAATGCCCAATGGTGCAGGAATCGCGGCCCACGAGCATCACTGTGACAGTCCAGAGGCGTACTTTGCGCATGTGCCCGGCGTCGTGGTCGTGATTCCCTCAAGCCCCTCAGATGCCAAAGGCCTGCTTGCAGCAGCGATTCGCTCAAACGACCCCGTCATGTTCCTTGAACCGAAAGTGCTGTATCGAGCCGGCAAGGAGCCAGTTCCCGAGGAGCGATACGAGTTGCCGATCGGTCGAGCCAAGGTACGACGGCCCGGTTCGGATATCACGCTCGTCACCTACGGAGGCATGGTCCCTGTTTCACTCACAGCGGCCGAAGAGGCAGCTTCCGAAGGGATCGACGTGGAAGTCATCGATCTTCGCACGATCTATCCCTGGGACGTCGGAACTGTGACAGATTCAGTACGTCGGACCGGCAAGCTGCTGTTTGTGCAAGAGCCCCAGCGAACCGGCGGAATCGCCGCTGAAGTGGTCGCCGAGGTTGCTGAGCGTTGTGGTTACGACCTCGTTGCCCCACCAAGAAGGCTGACTGCGACCGATGCGCCATGGCCACAATTCGCCATCGAAAGCCACGCGTTGATCACGGATGTGATGGTGGTTACGGAACTCAGGGAGCTGGCGGAAGAGTAGA
>BTQP01000097.1:0-7558 GCA_036985935.1 Acidimicrobiia bacterium
GAAAGGCAGCGAGGGACGCGGGTCGGCCACATCCTCAGATTCTCGCTTCACGCTGGAGTATCCGCGCCACGAACGACGAAGATGCGTGGACCACGCTCGGCGCATGGCGTGGCCTCCGAGCTCCGGGCAGGCTCGAGGCCGTAGACCCTATGGATCTCCGAATTCGCGCTGATCAAATGCCGCGCGACGAGATCCTCGCGATGTACAGCATCGTCGAAACACCCGATGACTACGTCGCGGTGTACTCGCCGCTGATTGCCGATGTCCATGCCGATACCGTCACCATCCAGACGACCGCGATCGACCAGGAAGCAACCATCGCGATGCTCGGCGCAGAGGTACTTCCAAGGTTGAGAGAGATGGGATAACACAGTTCACAGCTTGGGCGGACTCGGGCCGGTGCTTCTACCCTGAGCGAGGCGAAGCCGAACGTTACGCTCTACTGATAGTGAGGCGAAGCCGAACGTACGGTAAGTGAGCGCAGCGAGCGTACGGGAGCGAAGCGCTCCTCCTCTATTGCTCGATTCGTTCGATCAGCGCAAGTGCGCTTCGAGCAAAATCCTCGCCGAAGGTGCCGTCGGCCATCGCCGCCCACATGCTTGGCACGACGGTCTCGGCGTAGGCCGTGCGGACGGCGTCTCCATCTTCACCCCGGGGAAGACCTTCAAAGGCCGACTGGAGCAGCGTTACGAATCCATCTCCAAGAGTTGCAACCATGTCCACTTCCCATGAGCCGTCGGCACGCATTCGCGAGATCACCACCGAGTCGGATGCGGGGCCTCCCGAAATGGGCACGACGGCGAATTGCTCACCCTCGGATTCGAAGACGTTTGCCTGACCAACGGTCAATGTCGATATCGGGCGCGACGCGAACTCACGGAAACCCTCAGCGAACGACTCCCAGTAGGACGCTTGAACCTCGACGGGAACACCCCCAGCCAAGTAGGCGACGGTCGACTCGATCGGCAGGGAGTTCTCGATTCCCAGGATCAGTGCCAGCGACGTGTGGTCGATCGACGCAGATGCGGCTTCGACGTCGCCCGAATCGATCGCCTCGAACCATGAAACTACGGCCCGTTCCGGCGTGTCGTGACCAACCGGAGCAGGTTCGCTCGACGAGCAAGCAGCAGCGACGAGCGACACAGAAATGGCGAAGAGGGAGAAGCGAATCACACAAAAAGCCTACCGCCGGTACTCGTCAACTGGCCTGAGACTCCGCCGTGTCTCCGAAAATTGACCAGCGCCGCTAGTGTCCCGACAATGGGTTTTTCGTGGCAGAAGGCGGCACTCGTAGGGCTGGTCGCCGGCTTCCTCTCCGGCCTCTTGGGCATCGGTGGCGGAGTAATCGTCGTCCCGGGCCTGGTGATACTCGTTGGGTTGAATCAGTACTCAGCTGCGGCGACATCGGTCGCGACGATCGTCCTGACGGCATCGGCGGCACTCGTGGCATTTGGCTTAGGCGGCGACGTCGATTGGGCAACTGCTGCAATCGTGTTCGGAGGGTCAGCCACGGGTGCGTGGGTCGGTGCAAAGTACATTGACAGAGTGCCCGAACAGGTGCTCGCAGGCGCTTTCACGCTCATGCTTGCAGCATCAGCTCTCAGGATGGCATTCTGATGCTCGACATCCTTGCCCTGCTGCTGCTCGGACTCGTTGCTGGCGGATTCGCCGCAACTCTCGGAGTCGGAGGCGGCGTCATCTTCGTACCCTTCCTGGTATTCGCATTCGGATTCGCCCAGCTCGAAGCCCAGGGGACATCGCTCGCGATCATCGTGCCCACGGCGATTGTCGGTGCGATAGGTCATGCCAGGGCGGGACGCATCAACTGGAAGGTCTTTGGAGTGGTGGCAGCCGCGGGAGTCTTTGGTGCTGCGGGCGGGGCGCTGCTCGCACAATCGGCTGACGGGGATACCTTGCGCAAGGTCTTCGCCATCGTGCTCGCACTTCTCGCCTTGCGGATGGGAACGCGAACGTTCTCGCTGTGGCGTGCGTCACGCACCATCGATACGGGCTGACACAACACCCGTTGTCAACAGCCTGCTTCTCGCCTCAGCAGTGTCGAGTCCCGATTTTCTCCACAGAACGACCAGGTATGCCAATCCGCTCGCCTCACCTACCCACACGAATGGATCGGTCAGCACGTCGGCGACATACAGGCCGAACGTAGCGAACCCCGTCGTTGCGAACTCGGACCCGAGGAACGGCCACCACAATGTTTCCGGCTGGTTCCACAGTGCGTCGAGAGCGAGATGCAAGAGAATGCCCGACGCCAGCAACATCCACCGTTTCCGCACAGGGCCTCGCCGCGTGGCGACAAGAACGAGCATCATGACGGTCGTTCCAAAGAGGAAACTGTGACCCCATAAACGAGGCGTCTGGTAGGTGTCCCACGCCAGAGCACCGACAGGTGTGTCGATCAGGTCGGGCAGGAGTGCGCCAAGAGCGAGGAATCGTAGATCCATTGCTTCGTCGCGAAATGCGTATCGAATGAACGCGATCGTCATTCCGACATGCCAAAAGAGCATGTTTCAGATGACGAGTATCGAGCGACAGTGGATACAACGAGGCGGATCTTCCTTCTTCACCTTTGACTCCTCGGCTGCCGACAGCCGAAGGTGGCAGGCTCCACACACGCCGTCGGCGAGACGGCCCACAACACGCCCTTCCCTTCCATCTCTCAGAGAGTCGTACGTCTCGAGCAGGTACTCATCGACCAGCTCGATATTGACCTTCTTCCGCTCCTCTTTTGCGGCGAGTTCTTTGTCGATCAGCCGCCACTGATCTGAGATAGAGGCGGCAAGACCGTCTTTGTCCTGGGTGGCCGTATCGAGTTCCTCTACCAGCCGCTCGACCTCAGCCTCCGCAGTCTCTTTCTGCTCGATGAAACCGAGAACCTCGTCCTCCATCTTGGAGACCTTGGCGTAGAGAAGCTCGACCTCCCTTCGCAAGTAGTCGGCGTCTCGGGCCGACAGCCCACCTGCATAGAGCCGGTTCTGCTCACCAGCCGCTTTCTCAGCGGTGATCTCGAGCTCGCCATTGGTCTTGTGAAGGGCACTATCCACCTCGGCGAGCACGCCCCGCGCAGCTTCGAGATCCGCTTCCAAGCGAGCGACGTCGGCGTGTGCAGCCTTGTACTGGTCGAGCTCTGGCAACGAGCCACGCCTATCGAGCAATTTGTCGATCTGTAAATCGATCTCTTGCAGATCGAGGAGGTCGGCGAGACTCTTTAGCTGTTCCAATTCAGTCCTTCCACGGATTCGGATCAACGACGATCTTGTGCGCCCTGTCGGCCAGCGCGAGTACTAGAGCGTACAACGCCTCGACACCTGGCCGTTCGCTCGGAATATGGCCCGCATCGACGATCGAAAGACCGATGTCGAGAGCGGTCACGACGTCGTGGTGTTTCAGGTCGCCCGTGACGAGAACGTCAGCACGTTCGGCAGCCTCCTCGATGAATGATCCGCCCGATCCGGGCACGACGGCGACAGACTCGATCTGCTGGGATCCCTCCCCTGCGACATGCACCGGGGATCCAAGGCTCTGCGCGACGTTTTCACCGAACTGGGAAAGGCTCGTCGGGTCGATCCTCCCGAATCGTCCGATGCAGCGGTCCTGCGAGTCGTCGTCACAACCGAATCGCCCTGCGACGTCTGCCCCAATCGCCGCGGCAAGGGCGTCAGCGCTACCACCGGGTGCAGCATCGAACGCTGTGTGAACGACGATCAAGGACACACCCGCCGAAGCAAGGCGAAGGGCGCGCCCCTGCGCCGATGGCCCCTCGAGAAACGACGAGGTCGGAGTGAACAAGAGTGGGTGGTAGCTGACGAGCGTGTCGATGCCGAGATCCTCGACTTCGGCCAGAACGTCGTCTGACACCTCATGGCATACACCGACCTCGCCGACCGTTCGCTGGTAGCCGCCTATTTGCAGTCCGACGGGATCCCACGATGCAGCGCGAGAAAGGTCGATGCTGCCATCGAGAGCGTCCAAGAAGTCCGAAATCACCATCCGAGACAATGCTACTCCTGCGAGCACCGCTCTCTGATATGCGACCGTTGCGCTTCGATCACGTGCACCAAATGTCTGAATACGGGGTGTTTGTCAACGTATCCAGCGATCCGTGGGATACTTGGAAGACAACACCAAACCGTACGACCTCTCGGGAGGGTCCTCATGAGCGACATAGTCGAGATCGCAAGTTTCGGAACCACGTTTGAGGCCAGGACAGCATCGGCCCACCTCGCGTCCGAGGGTATCGAGTCAACCGTTCTCACGGACAACGCGGGTGGGACGATTCCATCGATGTCCCTGCTCGAGGGTGGTGTGAGACTTGTCACGCGGTCAGAGGACGCACAACGTGCGAGAGACATCCTCAATACGCTCGAAGAAGAAGACGCCGAACCTATCGGCCAGAGCTAGGGGCCTCGGTTGGTCGTCTGAACTGTTAGGAACCCGCGTTTGCGACGCTGGTGCCGATGTTGCTGTATTCCTCGCGCAACTCCGTGCCGAGGAAGGTCACGGCAACGATGAGTGCGATAGCGATCAGAGCCACAAGGAACGCATATTCGACCATCGCTGCACCGGTTTCGGTCTTTACACGCGTGCGAACGGCGGATTTCGCTCGGAAGAACAGGTTCGTTGCCAGATAGCTCATGCGTTCATCATAAGGGGCACCTCAGCTCCGACCTATGGGTCGAATGACCCATTCGCACGCACAAGGTAGCCACACAGTCACAAATTGTGGTGCATTTCGGGAGCCACCCGCACCCCCGGCGTGCCCCGTTGATACCGACTCGCCCTACCATCCAATCTCACGGGCGTTTAGCTCAGTTGGCTAGAGCGCCGCCCTTACAAGGCGGAAGTCGAGGGTTCGAGTCCCCCAACGCCCACGGGAACGCCAAAGGCGTTCCACACGGCTTCAGATCTTGCTGTTCGTCTCTATTGCCTTCTTCGTATTCGTTGCACTGCCTTTGATCATCCAGTACCTCATCGACGGCAATCTCTAACGGGGCACAGCATCGGCTATGCCGGCGCCGCCTGGAAAAGGAAGGCCCCATCAGAGTCCCGCAAGTTGAAGTCGCCCCGGATGAGGACCCATCGCGCACCGCGCTGGAGCAGGTCGAGTATTTCGGTTTCTTGCTCCATGATTGCCGGGTCATCGCATGCCATCTCGGTCCACGAGAGGGACCCGAGGATCAGTTCCTGTCCGTCGTTAGGATCTGGAACTCCCGACTCGAATTCGTCGTAAGCACCTGAGACAATCCAATTGGCCTGATAGTCATTACAGCCCGCAGATCCCGAAACGGTTCCATCGGCCGCGAATGAGATCGTCACATCGGTCTTCCAGACGTTGGTGATGGTTCCGGATCCCCGGATGTAGTCGGTGACATTCCAGCTGGTGCCGCCGAGTTCCGGCGCATCTATCGCAGGCGCAGGCTCAGCCGCAGACGTTGTGCCGGGTGCATCCGACGTCGAGGACTGTGACGAAGATGCTGCCAAATCGCTCGTCGGTGTACGGGTGTCGGCAGTGGCGCAGGCTGACACAAAGACTGCCACAGCGGCAATCAGCACGAACGATCGGCTCATGCCCAGATCCTAGCAATGGGGCCCTGATCGCCGCGGCCGGCAACGACGCGTCAGGAGTGGACTTCTGCGTCGGGTATACGTGCGGGGGTTCGAGCGGTTTCGCTTACCTCGTGGGGTTCTCTCAGATCGATCACGTCGGATGAGGGCGTCCGGTGCTGGGGAGGTCTCATGGCGACGAAGAGGCCAAACAACAACGCTCCGAGAGCCAGACCGAGCGACTTGTAGGTGATCCAGTAGTGAATCTGGCTGTGGCTCGAGAGGATCTCGTACCACACGAGAGGAATGAACGCCGGCGCAGCGAGAATAAGCGCAGTCCATCCACTCATCCGGCCCGATCTCACTCCACGAATGACGAAGAACACCGCCGCTGCCAAACTCGCCAGCACGATCATCGTGCCAAGCGGACGATCGAGCCAGTATCCGACGTTGAGGCGGGTCGCGGCGCCAAAGCCTTCAGTAACCGTCGTGGAATCCCCGTTGAGCCGAAAGCCGACCTGATCCCGGATGTTGACGAATACGGTCCGAAAACCCACCGTCGCCCCCGCCAGAAACCACTTCGTTCCCCACGTGAACGCGAGTCCGACGAGCCACGCCGTCACCGCAACGATTCCCGCTGTAAGAAGTCGGAAGGACCGCCAGCCCCGCGTGAGCGCTGCCACGAGGATCACCACGCTCACAAGTGCCCACGTCCCGGGAAGAAACACCATCAGATCGACGAACGCGCTGAGCGAGCCAGCAAAGAGCGCTGCAGCGGCCATCCAGAACAACGACGGTCGGCGGCGGACGATAACCCACGCCAGGCTGGCGCTCGCCAACGTTGCGGCCATTGCCAGGGCGTGAGGGACGCTCTCGCCAAGATCAACGAAGTCTGTTGAAACAAGCACGGGAGTTATCAGCAGAAGGGCCGCGGCGACTGACGTAACACGACCCACGAGGACAGCCAGAGAGGCAAGGGCAACGGCGGCGAGCGCGAGCGCGATGATCCGTGTTCCCGCGACACCGAACAGAGCGAGACTCGGCCGCGTCATGAACGTATACCCGTGCCAGTACCGGAAGTAACTGCCATTCGCCTCAAGACTGGCCCCATCTCCGTACGCCCGAAGGGCAGGAACGGTGAGACCACACTTACCGATTACGGGACTCGTGATCGCCGTCTGCAGGTTGTTCGAGCCGTCAGGGTCGCCAAGCCCGATCGTCAACGCAATGCATTCCGTCCATCTATCTACCTGGTTACCCAAACCGGTGATGGGGTGCTCCACTTCGGTGATCAGGCCTTCTTCGATCCCCTCAACCAGGGCGTCAGCCACGAACCTGTCTGGGACCATCTCGGCGCCGATCACGAGAGACAACCCGACGAGTTGAAAACCGATGAGGATGGCGAGCAGGAATCCGGTTGCCCTCAATGCCTTCCGTGACTGTGCGGAGAGACGGAACTTACGGCTCGGTGATGTCACTTCTGTTCGTCCTTGTATCTCTCGTGCAGAGAGGAATGTACCTGCAATGGGCGACAAAGACCAAGAGAAACTGGCGACCGACGCGGCAGAATCTACGGGATAACCAGCGTTGTTCCCGGTTTCGTCGTACGCAGCTGCCCCGTGCGCTGTACGAAAGCCTCGCCATCGAGAACCGAGTTCGTATTGGTGCAGCCACCCGCGGCGTGGGGCTGGTAGTCGACACGCATGGCAGTGATCGGGAGTACATCGTCGGCTTCGGTCACGACGGATGCGTCCGTCCACCGCACCTCGCTGCGGGGCGCATTGCACGGGGCGAACGACTCGACCCACACAACAGGTGCTCGCAGGTATGCGCCGGCGCTGTACAGGTCGCGAACGTGGGTCGAGGTCCCTGTGGCGATATCCGCTATCGAGCCTCGCCATCTGTACCAGCCATCATCCATCTGTTCCCCACGCTCGATACTCAGCCTGTACGGAACGCCGTGGTGCCACCGGTAGTCACGCGTGTTGACGTCATC
>BTQP01000098.1:0-7557 GCA_036985935.1 Acidimicrobiia bacterium
TGACCGTGCAACTCGTCGATGAGGACGGTGCGGAGATCGGCGTGGTGGCGAAAGGGAAACTGCGAGTTGGTGCACCACCGAATCTGCCTCCGGGCTCACCCAGCGTCGTGCCGATCGTGACTCCGTTTCACAACATCACGTTTCCAGAAGCGAAAGGCTATGCGTTCGTAGTGAGCCTCAACGATGCAGAACTCGCTCGAATCAAGTTCAGGGTCGTCGAACTGTCGTGATCTCGGATCTCTGGAACGTCCCAAACGTCATCTCGCTGATTCGCCTCGCGCTGATACCTGTCTTCATCTGGTTGCTCGTGATCGCCGAATACGGTTGGGCGGGTGTGTTGCTTGCTGTCATCGGGACAACGGATTGGATAGACGGATACCTCGCCCGGCGTCTCGGTCAGGTCACGGAGGTCGGCAAGTTCCTCGACCCGCTCGCCGACAGAGTTGCCGTGGCCGTCGCCGTGATAGGCGGCCTCATCACCGGCGTTCTCCCGGCGACGTTCGCTATCGCCCTTATCGTGCGCGAGGTGCTCATCGGTGCGGGCGCCATCTACGGCTGGACACATGGCGTAACACAACTCGACGTTCGCTACCTCGGCAAACTTGCAACCCTGCTTCTCTACATCTCGGTCGCATCGTTCTACGGCGGGGTCGGTTTCGATTGGCCGTGGATGACTGCAATGGCATGGCTCACAGGCGTGCCGGGTCTCATCCTGTACTACTGGGTTGCCGTGTTGTACATGTCCGACATGCGTCAAGCGATCGCAAACGCCAGGTAGGATGCACGGAGATCGACAGGAGGACGCATGGACTTTCCCGAGGACCTGAAATACGCTGCGAATCATGAGTGGGTGAGTGTCGAGGGAACTCACATCAAGATGGGTATCTCGGATTACGCCCAGGACGCTCTCGGAGACATCGTGTTCGTCGAACTTCCGGAAGTGGGGCGTCAAGTTGTCGCGGGTGAGGCGTTCGCAGAAGTCGAGTCCACCAAGTCGGTATCAGACGTGTATTCCCCTGTGACCGGGACAGTGATAGCGGCCAATGAGGCCCTCGACGCAACACCCGAGCTCGTGAACTCCGATCCCTTTGGTGACGGCTGGTTTGTCGTCATAGATGCAACGGACCTTTCGGAACTCGACGGTCTGATGGATGTCGTCGCATATCGCGAGATCGCCAGCTGACCACAACGTTCAACCACACATCGAGGGTTTAGCCTGTAGGCTTGTACCCATGCAAGGCGACGATACGAACATCCCAGACGACGTTGAACTCGAACAAGAGCCCACACTCTCGTGGGAACCGACATCGGCAGAGGCAACGCCAGAGACGGCACAGAGTCGACTCGAAGGAGCTTTTGCGTGGGCGCTGACGATCGAAGGCGGCAGACAAACCGGTTTGACGTATGTGCTGGGTCCTGGCAACACGGTTGCCGGGCGGGGCGCTGACTGCGCGATTTTCCTCCCGGACATCACCGTATCGCGCGAACATGCGAGATTCTCAGTCGACGCCACCGGTCTCTCGATGTCAGACCTTGGCTCGACCAACGGAACGTACGTCAACGGCATACGCCATGCTGCGGGAATGCTCGCCGAGGGTGACCTCATGATGATCGGAAAGTTCCACCTGCGCGTCTCCAAAGGCCATGGCTGAACTCCGCGCCGTGCCGAGCGCATCGCAAAGAACACACACCATCGGTGAGGTGATCAATCTCGTGCGGCCCGAGTTTCCGGATGTCACCGTCTCGAAGATCAGATTCCTGGAGTCCAAGGGCCTGATCCACCCTGAACGATCCGCATCGGGATACCGCATGTTCACCGATGAGGACGTACACAGAATCCAATATGTCCTGACGGAGCAACGGGATCACTTCCTCCCTCTCAAGGTGATCAAGTCCAAACTCACCGCGTGGGAGAAGGGCGACGCGTCGCCCGTTGCACCTGACCAGGGTCCACCACCAGAGGCGTACTTCGCGTCTTCCGGTGTCTCCCTCACAACGTCTGAGATATCCCGGTCATCGGGCCTGAGTCGAGACCAACTCGTCGCTGTCGTCGACGAAGGCTTGCTAGAACCGACCGAGTTACCTGACGGAAGCCTGACGTACACCGATGCCGATCTCCAGATAGCACGCGCGATTCACCGGCTATTGGTGCGTGGCCTCGAGACGCGGCACCTGCGTGGCATCCGAATCGCAGCAGACCGCCAGACCGACTTGCTGGGACAACTCGTCGCTCCGCTGCTCCGTCACCGCAATCCCGACAACCAGCGCAGGTCTGCGGAGATACTTTCAGACACGGCCCAGGCATCAGCTCTTGTTCAAGAAACGTTGGTCCGCAGTAGGCTTCGCAAGCTACTCGAACACTGATGTTTACAACTTCTATTGCCTCCATCGCTCTCATCGCGTCGCTACTGGGACAGTCCGGTGCGATAGCACCAGTTAGCGGCGCCCCTGATCGCGACATACCAACACTGACGGCGGAACGCTGGATCGTCTACGACGCAAATGCTGAGGTCATCCTGGCCGAATGGAACGCAGACGAGCGTGGCTCGATGGCGTCCGTGACAAAGGTCATGACCGCAATGATCGTCCTCGACAACACGGACCTCGGCGCGATAGTCACGATCCCGGACTTCGTCACCAACACTCGCGGTTCGACGGCCGGCCTTGTTGCTGGGGAACAGTGGTCAGTTGGAGACCTTCTTCTCGCGATGCTCGTGCGATCTGGCAACGACGCTGCCTTGACGCTCGCCTACAGCGTGGGTGGCGAATCCGTGAGTGCGTTCGTCGAGCTGATGAACCAGCGCGCCGTCGAGCTTGGCATGACGGACACCCGGTTCGCAAACCCCAACGGTCTCGACAATGAGGACCACTACTCGACATCACAGGACCTTCTCACGATGATCATCGCCTCCCAGGAGTATCCAGACCTCCGGCGCATCGGTCGCACCCGGCTGGTCAACATGCCGGCGGACCCGAACGGCAAGTCTCGCATTTTCAAGAACACGAACAAGTTGCTCGGCACATACCCGGGAACACTCGGGCTGAAAACAGGCGACACGCCTTGGGCCGACAAGGTCCTGCTCGGCGTCACCGAACAAGCGGGCAGGCGGATTTACAGTGTCGTGATGCATTCGGATGATCACTTCGCCGACACCAGAGAACTTGTCGACTGGGCGTACTCGACGTATTCGATACGGGACCGCTGGATGCGACCGCTCTACACCGAAGAAGGCGGGGGAGCGACCACCGAGTCCCTGGATATCAGCGCAGGACACGAGCGACGGATGCGTTCTATGGCTCAACTCGACGACGGTCGATGGAGAACCTCGGCGCTCGAGGATCTGCCCAAGGCAGATGTGATCGGAAGATGGATTCGCGGTGCAATTCCCGGCATCGCGGGCAATGACGGATGACGGAACCCTTCGTACCTGTCATCTCGCGTGAGACGATCGAACGGCGCGTTCGTGAACTCGCGGATGAGATCAAGGCGGATATCGATAGCGATGATGCGATCGTGGTCGCGGTGCTCATGGGATCACTCATTTTCATGAAAGACCTGATGTCGCACCTCCCGTTCACATTCACCGCCGACTTCCTATCACTGACTCGTTTTGGACGCGATGGACGGGTTTCGGTTGCTATGGATGTGTCGGTACCTCTCGAAGGCAAGGATGTTCTTCTCGTTCTCGAGATCGTCGATACGGGACTCACGCTTGCCACCATTCAGAAGATGATGCTCACGAGAGGCGTGAGATCATTGCGTACCGTTGCCCTGATCGACAAAGCACCGCGGAGGATTGTCGAGGTTCCAGTGGAGTACAGAGGATTCGAAGTCGGCGACGAGTACCTGCTCGGATACGGTATGGATTGGGAAGGCAAGTATCGCAATCTCGATGAGATCTGGGCCGTGCTCGACATCGCGACTCTCTCGGAAGAACCCGAACGGTTTGAATCTATCGCCTTCGGTTTGCGCGGCTGAGGCCGTGACGGTGATAGGGTGACATCATGACAGACCCGGTTCCGATGGATCTCGTTGGCATCCGAATCGAACTGCCGACGAACACACCGATTCTGCTGCTGCGCGAGAAGGGTGGCGAGCGGTACCTACCGATCTGGATAAACACACCTGAAGCGACCGCTATCGCCCTTGCTCACGACGGTATCCAGCCCGAACGTCCGCTCACCCATGATCTTCTCGCATCCCTCATCGAGGAGCTCGGCGCACATGTTGCCGAGGTCGTTGTCACCGAGCTGCGCGGCGGCACGTTTTACGCTGACCTTCGTATCACGGTCGGGGACGACGTTCACACGATCTCATCTCGTCCATCGGACGCAGTCGCCATCGCGGTGAGAACGGAAGCACCACTTTTTGCATCTCGCGAACTTCTCGAAGAAGCAGGGGTCCACATTCAGGACGAGAACGACGAAGACGAAATCGCCAAGTTCCGTGAGTTCCTGGACCGAATCGACCCCGATGACTTTGAGGCCGGTCAGGATAATGACGCTGAGGCCGGTCAGGATTAGTACAGGGCCATCCCCATGAACTTGCCGTCGAGTCTGAGGGCAGGTGTGGCCGCCCTGTTCATCGTCGTGATCGTCGGTGCCGCGGGATTCGTGCTTCTCTCCCACATCGGCATACTGGATGCCGTCTACCTGACCCTTATCGTCATCACGACTCTCGGCCTCGGCGAGCCGACAATTCTGCTCGAGACATCCACGAAGGTCTGGCTCGTAGTCGTGCTGCTCGCGGGTATGGGCGCCGCCATCTACACCCTCACCGCGATGATGGAGTACGGTCTGGAGATCGTCATCGGATCCGACTACCGGAAGCGCAGGAGAATGGAAAGGGACGTGGAACGCGTGGAGAACCACGTCATCGTCTGTGGGCACGGACGAGTCGGCTCGACCGCGGCTGCCGCACTTCAGAGGCAGGGCATTCCAGTCGTTGTCGTCGACAGCGATCCCGTGGCGGTGGATAGGGCAATCAGCGATGGATTCTTCGCCGTAGAAGGTGATGCGACCCGGGATGAGTCGCTGGTAGAGGCACGAGTTC
Source organism: Acidimicrobiia bacterium (assembly GCA_036985935.1). Taxonomy (GTDB): domain Bacteria; phylum Actinomycetota; class Acidimicrobiia; order Spongiisociales; family UBA5794; genus JAMBLL01. The sequence continues at coordinate 5,054 of BTQP01000098.1, forward strand.
ACGCGGCGCGCTCGCTGATAGCGTGTGTGGAGTCCCCGAGCGACAACCTCGTCATAACGCTGTCCGCAAAAGCGCTGAACCCCACAGTCCCCGTGTACGCGAGAGCGATTGATTCAGAGACCGAGAAGAAGCTGACCCTTGCCGGCGCTGACGCTGTGGTAACTCCAGAGCTCGTAGGAGGCGAGCGTATCGCAGCGCTCGCTACCCAGCCGGGTCTCGCCGAATTCGTCGACCTGATCGTCAGCAACACCGCATCGGAGGTTCGGATTCGACGTTTCGTCGTTGAGCCCGACGCAATCATTGTTGGAAAGTCCCTTGCCGACCTGGATCTTCGGCGCCAGGGGGGCGCAATGGTCATCAGCCTCACATCCGAAGATCAGCCGATTCAGGTCAACCCGGACCCGGAAACACAGGTAACGGCCGGCGATGTTGTGTTCGCCGTTGGAACCATCGACCAACTGTCGCACCTCGAGAGCACGGTCTCGGCCTCGTAGTTCGTAAAGGTTGTTGACATGCTTGCGCCATGCCCGGTAACTTTCATTGGCGTAATTCGTCTGGCGGAATTACGGACGTGTAACCTTCTGGGACAAGAGGAGACGCAGACATGACTGACGCTCAATCGAATACAACCCTCGGCTACCGCTCACCACAGGTGTGCAAGGTCGTCGGCATCACATACCGCCAGCTCGACTACTGGGACAGGTCGGGCCTTCTCGGACCCTCCCTCCAGGAGGCATCGGGGTCCGGAACACAACGCCTATATACGTTCCGGGACGTCGTGACGTTGCGGGTCGTCAAACGGCTCAAGGACGCCGGAACCAGCCTCCACAAGATTCGCGCGGCATTCGAGCAACTCGATGAACAGGTCGGAGAGAACTGGCGTGAGAGTGACATCACCCTCCTGAGCGATGGGACCACGATCTACGCAGCAACCAGCCCCGAAGAGGTCATCGATCTGCTGGCCCGCGGACAAGGCGTGTTCGGCATCGCTGTGCGACCGGTTCACGACGAAGTCCAGGGGGAGATTCACAGACTCTTCCCTGAAAAGCTCGAGTCCATCGACTCGACAACAATTGCTGGAGCAGCAGGCACCTGACCACCGATGACCTCTTTGCGCCTTCGCTGGCGGAGACCACCCTGTTCGCTCACAACAGCGAAAGGGAATTCGCGAGACTGCTGGACTTCTACGCTATCGACTGGGAATACGAGCCGACAGCCTTCGCTATCGACTGGGACGACGCAGGCGAACCCACGACGTTCTTCCGGCCGGACTTTTATCTCCCCCAAGACGACGTGTATATCGAGATAACGACCATGAGTCAGAAGCTGGTCACCAAGAAGAATCGAAAAGTGCGCCAGCTTCGGGCCGCACACCCGGATATCAAATGCAAGGTGTTCTATCAACGTGACTACCTGCACTTGCTCGTGAAATACGGTCTCGAAGAGCCGGACGGTTCCATCGAGACAGCAACTCCGACACGAATACCCGGACCTCCCGACGTCGTCGATCTCGGAGCAGCCGCAGACGCCTCCTGATGCCAGCGTGTGACATGACGACTGACTACCATCGGTGGAACGCGTACTACTGGAGGTCCCGCGTTGCCAAGGTCGACGCTGCACGAAGTCCACGAGCTCGCTGGTGCCAGATTCACCGACTTCGGGGGCTGGACTATGCCCCTGCAATACCAAAGTGTCCTCGAAGAGCACACTGCTGTGCGAACCGGGGTAGGTGTCTTCGACGTGTCACACCTCGGCAGATTCGAAGTTTCCGGCGACGGTTCGACAGATCTGTTGATACGCCAGTTGTGCAACGATATCCGCAAGATCTCTCCGGGACGCGCCCAGTACACGATGGCTCTCAACGCCGAAGGCGGCATCGAGGACGACATCATCGTCTGGCGCCTCGATGAAGAGCGATACTGGGTCATGCCGAACGGCACGAATTTCGACGGAATCGCATCGAGGTTCGTGGCGTTCGCACCGGACACCGTCTCGATCTCCGATATCAGAACGCATTCGGTGCTGCTTGCGGTTCAAGGCCCACACGCGCCCGAAACGATTGAAAAGGTTCTTGGCTTCATGCCTGGCCGGTTTCGTGTTGAATCGGGCACATTTTCGGGTCATGAGATCATGGCGGCTGGCACGGGGTACACCGGCGAAAAGGGCGCGGAGGTCTACATATCAGCCGAGGAAGCCGAAGCTCTGTGGAACGCTCTCGTCGATGCTGGGGCCAAACCGGCTGCGCTCGGTGCGAGAGACACACTGCGTTTGGAGATGGGATACCCACTGTGGGGGCACGATCTCGATGCCGGCACGTCGCCGCTCGAAGCGAACCTGGGATGGGTCGTATCCTGGGATCACGACTTCGTTGGGCGAGAAGCGCTTGAGCACCAGAAGGGGAATCTGACAAGACGACTTGTGGCGTTCGAAACCCAGGGCAGAGCAATCCCGCGGGAGGGATATCCTGTAAAGACAGACACGGGAACAGGGATCGTGACGTCGGG
>BTQP01000099.1:0-7437 GCA_036985935.1 Acidimicrobiia bacterium
GTCATTGCGGTCCCTCTTCGGTCTGGCGGTGGAGTCAGGAGACGTGAACTACGCCTCAGGCTCCCAGGTTCATATGTCGTCGGCGACAACCCAAACCGTCTCCGTCGGAGCCGGCACCCAGATCTCATAGAAAGCGAAAGGCTCATCGCCGGTGTTTTCGAACCAATGGACCTCGCTGTCCCCGGCGGTCACGACATCCCCTGCTGCCACGTGGTGAGTCTGGTCGCCGAGATGGAACACCGCTGAGCCTTCCGTCACGAACCAAATGTGCCGAGCGCCGACGTGGTAGTGGGCAGCAGCGGTGTCTCCGGGTTTGTAGCGAATGAAGTCGGCTTTGATGTCGGTCCAGCCGAAGAGCTCCTCAGTGACAAGGTCGATGCGATCGCGCCCGTCACGTGTCGACCGGAGTCTCGGGAGGTCCTCGGATTTGATGACAGACGGCACCGCCCGAATCTACCGCGCATGTCAGGTCAACGCCGACATCGGACGGACAGACGGCTGCCCATTTGGGCCGCCGTCTATAACCGGCAGGATTGGCGGTTGAAGCGACGAGCCTCACCCGAGCGCAGACTCCCGCGGACTATCCGCGGACTCTTGGATTTCACGGTGCGTTCAGAACGACTCCGCAAAACCGCAAATCCCATGCACACAAGGGATCCCGCTCGGTCGGGCTGGCCGGATTCGAACCGGCGACCTCCCGACCGACCAGTTGCCAAGACCGGAAAACCCAGGCCTGACCGCGGCGCGGCACGCAGGTGCTCCTCGAGCAACCCGTACCACTCCCGGTAGCCGGCTCCGGTCAGGTGGAGGTCGTCGTAGGTGAGCTCGGCGCGAATGTCTTTGAAACGCTTGGCGACTCCTGGCTACCCGGACCTGCCGTGCCCGAGTCGGCAGCCTTTGATCGATGCGTCACGACGGCGCCCTCCTCATCGTGTCCGGCGAGCAGATTGGTTTGGTCACGATCGTGCTCGTATTCACCCGAGCGTATCCCTATCAGCTGAGAGGCCATTCGAAGGTGGTGAGAGACCAACGCCGGTGCGTCGGGATCTTTTCGGACGATCGCGTCGAGGATCCTTTGGTGGATGGGTTTGTAGGATCGGCCCGGCCACGGCGAACGGGCGCGAACTAGGATCTTTGTCTCGGCGACGAGCGTTTCGTGGACCGCTATCAGGCGCTCACTTCCTGCGAGGCGAACGAGACCATGGTGGAATTCCATGTCGGCGTCGATGACTGCGCTGGTTGGATGCACGTCCTCGGACTGCTCGCTCCGCATTCGGTTGATGGCTGCCTCGATGGTTGCAAAGTCGAAGTCTTCATGGCTCTCGACAACCTTCGCGGCCGCCCAGGTCTCGATCACCTCGCGAGCCACGTAGACATCAAGCCTGTCCTCCTCCGACGGGACGCGGACGAACGAACCGCGATGGAGCCGATGCACGACGAGTCCTTCCTGGACCAGCTCACGGATCGCTTCTCGCACGCTGCCTTGGGAAGTTTCGAGCATCTCGGCGATGGCTGCGATCCGAAGTTGTGCACCGACTTCTATCCGACCCCCGATGATCCCTTCGCGAAGGGTCCGTGCCACCTCAGCAACCGTCGAATTTCGCTCAAGCGGCGTCAACTCCATAGTCAATTTGACTCCTCACGGTGGCGAAATCCTAGGAATATCAGATCAATGATACTTCGCTGATGCACTCACTATCACGGTCGACGATGCCTGGCAGACCATCCCAAACGGACTCTGCAACCACCAGAGATCGGGATCGCCCCCAAGATCTCTGACGCCGATCTGTTGACTCGCGCAGCGCGGGCTCCACGTCTGAAGCCCGCTTCATCCGCTACACCCACACGCAATCTGGAACAACCGTTACCTCAGCGTCCCCCTGCACCAAACGGCTCCGGAACACCGTAGGGAGTATCAGTTACGCAGCGATTCAGGCTCCCGCTCGGTCAGAACTGGATCCCGCGGGTGAGAGCGCCGTCGATGACGAGGTTCGTCCCGGTGGTGAAACTGGAGACCGGGCTGGCGAGAAACACCACCCCTGCCGCCATCTCGTCGGGTTTTCCCATGTGACCGGTGGGGTTCAGACCCATCGCGAGTTCGAACAGTTCCGGGTTGTCGCTTTCGATGCTCTCCCAGACCCCACCAGGAAAGTAGGTGTTCCCGGGCGACACGGTGTTCGCCCTGATCCCCTTCTCCGCCACCTGGAGGGCGAGCCCCTGGATGTATGCGATGATCGCCGACTTGGCCGTGCCATATGGACCTGAGGCGAAGTCGGCCTCACGACCCGAGACACTGGCGATGGCGACGATCGACGCCGCATCACTCTTCTCGAGGTGCGGCAGCGCAGCCTTGACCAAGTTGACCGTCCCCATCAGATCCACCCTCAACGAGCTTTCCCAGTTCTCATCGGTATCCGGGATGGCAAGGGCGCTGACGTTGCTCACAACGATATCGACCTGGCCAAACCTCGCCGCCGAATCCTCCACCCAGGCGTAGATCGCATCCCGATCGCCTACGTCCATAGTCGTGCCAGCGACATCGGGCCCAGCGTCGGAGAGCACCTTCTCAGTCTCCTCGACCTGGGATGCGGTACGCGCACAGAAGCCAACGTTTGCGCCCTCGCCGACGAAACCCTCAACGATCGCTCGACCGATACCACGGGTGCCGCCAGTCACCAGGGCGGTGCGCCCTGCAAGTTTCAGGTCCATATGTGTCCCTCCTCGATCCGGAATCGGTCCTTGACCGGGCCGAACCTCTCATTGCACGCCTCAATCAGGTCTGTGTAGTGGACGACAGCGAGGGGATCGCTAGCTGCCGTCGATATTGTTTGTATCATCAGTCCCTCCTTTAGGGCTTGAACTCGACTTCGAGTACGCCCGGGACTCTTCTGTGCTCGTTAGCCCATCCGTAGTCGGAGTCCTGCTGGGATTGTCAGGAGGCCGGAGAAGGGCCGCTACCCAGTCGGTCAACTCACCAAAGGATCGCCCACCGGCAGGATTGTTCGATCGAACATCTCGTTCAACAGGAAGGCGAACGCCAGGTATATCGCCGACGCCCCAGTCGCCACTCCCTCCCATCCACCGATCTTGGTCAGTGTCTCGCTGTCCGTAAAGTTGGCGATAGCGAGCACCAGCAGCAGGATCCAGGTGAGGGTTAGAACCAGGGTGAGCACCCTAGGCAACAAGAACGATCCGACGAACAACCCGAGAGTAAAGACCATCCACAAGAGCAGATACCAGCCCATTGCTGTCCCGGAGTTCTCTGTCGGCCACCAGCCGTTCGTCTGGCCGATCAACAAGAACGCCAGACTGAGCCAGAGGAATGAGTATCCCCCGAAAGCAGTGAGACCGAACGAGTCATTCCTTCGATAACAGAGAACCGCGACAATGGTCTGAGCGACGCCTCCGAAGAAGATAGCCGTGGACAAGACCATGGTTCCCAGGTCGAATACCCCAGCGAACGCCAGGCTGAGGAGAACAGTTGACGTCCCGTACCCCAGCAATCCCAGCGGTAACGGATTCGCATACTCGGGTACATAGGCAGCCTGCGTCGGCTCCACAGCCAGCACAGCATCAGCAGCGCTAGTCATTTCTCGCTCCCTTCTCGCGGCGGGCGGAGTCCCATGGCATCCATAGAACCCCCTAGCCAAACCCAGCGACGATACCAATCATGGGAGTGGTTGTCCAATAATCCGATGATCCTAGTATCCAACGAAGCGCGATGATCCTAGAATCAGGGATACTGACTCGTCCTTTGCGACGATGAACGCTGCAGAGACCGGGAGGTTCAGAGTGTTGCGTACTGTCCGCTCAACCGTTCGCTTCAGACGGTTCCGGCTTGATCCCGTCGCTCGCCGGCTTGAACGTTGCGCCAGCATCCTCGATTTGCGGGCCGTCGCCAAGAAGAGGCTTCCCGGTGGTGTGTTCGACTACATCGACGGTGGAGCTGAGGACGAGCTCACGCTCGAACGGAACAGCGCTGCTTACCGCAGATTCGAGTTCCGGCCTCGTGTGCTTCGCGATATGTCGGAGATTGATTCCACGACCACGCTCCTCAGACGCTCCCTGCCGTACCCGCTCGTCCTTGCTCCCACCGGATTCACCCGCATCGCCGATCCCGAGGGCGAGCTGGCGGTCGCGCGGGCCGCGGCGAGGGCGGGCCTGCCGTACACGCTGTCGACGCTCAGTACACGGTCGATAGAGGAAGTGGCGTCGGCGAGTGATGGGCCAAAGTGGTTCCAGGTGTATGTGTGGCGTGATCGAGGCCTGGTCAAGGAAATGGTCGAACGCGCCGCTTCGTCGGGTTACGAGGCGCTGTGTATCACAGTCGATCTCGCCGTCCTCGGCCGCCGAGAGCGTGACGTTCGACGTGGTTTCACGCTGCCACCCAAGATCGGTCTCGACACGATCTTCAACGCGCTCGGGCACCTGGGATGGACGTGGAATTTCCTGCGCTCCGAACCGATAATGTTCGCAAACGTCACCGGTAGTCACGTCACTGACGGTACCGATGCGATTGCTCTCGCACAGTACGTCAACTCCCAGCTCGACCCCTCGCTTTCGTGGCGAGATCTCGAGTGGTTTCGCGAAATCTGGGACGGCCCTATCGTGATCAAGGGTATCCAGACGGTTGAAGATGCCCGCCTCGCTGCTGACAGCGGCGTGCAGGCAATCGCCTTGTCGAACCATGGCGGCCGCCAGCTCGATGGGTCCCCCGCAACGCTGGAGCTCGTGCCCAAGGTCGCTGAAGCGGTCGGAGACCAGCTGGAGATCATCTGCGACGGAGGCGTTCGGCGTGGAAGCGACATCGTCAAAGCGGTGGCCCTCGGCGCCACTGCTTGCATGGCCGGTCGCGCCTACCTGTATGGACTCGGAGCCGGCGGAGAACGCGGCGTCGACATGGTGCTCGACCTGCTCGGCGCCGAAGTACGACGCACCATGGCGCTCACAGGCTGTGCGACGATCGACGACCTCGGGCCCGACCTCATCGCACCGATCCCTGATCGTTAGGTCCAGTCGTAGTGCTCATGCAAGCAGTGCCGACGATGAGCTCAGCTCACAGTTTCCGGGAACGGAGAATCTTGGCGTCGAGCCATGCCCGCACCACACCACAGCCTTCGGATTCCTCCATTCGGCGCGGTGGCCCTGTACTACCATCGAGATTGTATGGGCGTTGTTGAGTTCACTCCGAAACGCGAGCAGTACGCGTACACCTTTGGTGGAGTGGCGCCGGTGATGAGCATCGAACCAGGTTCTGTGCTTCGCCTCTGGTCTGAGGATGCCTTCAACAATGCCCTCACTTCGGTTGACGACCTGTCAAGTGCGAAGGTGGATCTTCGGTATGTGAACCCACAGACCGGTCCGTTTTTTGTGGAGGGGGCCGAGCCGGGTGACACGCTGGCCATCCACATCGTCGAGCTGACGCCGGCCCGAACCTGGGGGGTTTCGGCGGCCATTCCGTTTTTTGGTGGTCTGACGGGAACGGACCGAACCGTCAACCTTCAGGATGCTCTCCCGGACACGACGTGGATCTACGAAGTCGATGTGGACCGATATACGGTGGGCTTTCGGGCCCGGTTCGGGGACTTCGAGGTCGAGCTTCCGATGGCTCCCATGCTGGGCACGGTTGGGGTGGCCCCGTCCGGTGGTGAGGTGCGTTCGTCGCTTGTCCCCGAACGTTTCGGCGGCAACATGGATACGCCCGAGATGAGGGCGGGAACCACGGTCTTTCTCGGCATCAACCAAGAGGGGGCGCTGTTTTCACTTGGCGATGGCCACTATCGGCAGGGCGAGGGCGAGGCCTGCGGAACTGCTATCGAGGGAGCGATGAATTCGACGATCATCGTTGAGCTGATCAAAGGTCACGCTCCGGCGTGGCCTCGACTGGAGAACGACGAGTATTGGATGGCGGTCGGCTCGTCTCGTCCAATGGAAGACTCCTGGCGCATCGCCCAGGTCGAGATGGTGCGCTGGTATCAGGAACTGTTCGATCTTCATCAGATGGATTCCTACCAGTTGCTCTCCCAAACAGCAGAGGTGCCGGTCGCGAACGTAGTCGACTCCAACTACAGCGTCGTGGTCAAAGCCCAGAAGGCCCTCGTCCCGGATGTCGACGCCTTCGGAGGAATACACTCCGACCTTCGCAACCGAGCAAGGCAACTCGGGTAACCCGCTGGCGTGGTGGCGCCGAGCCCCGCCAGGTGTCAATCCCGACCTGTCTCGAACTGACGGACATCGCTTCCGTCGCTGGTTCTCTGATCGGACAGCGCGAAGCGATCGTTGAAAGGGAGCACCAGGCGACCGCATCGACCGGGTGGTCGATCACGAACTCTTCATCGATAGTCATGTGCCACCCTTCGTTCCTCCTAGCAAGGCCACCGAACCGGTCGGCTCCACACCCAAATCCGCGGACTCTTGGCCAAGCCGACCCCGGGAACGAGAGACTCCAAAAACCGAGAGATCCCCTGCCACACAAGGGATCCCTTTTCGTCGGGCTGGCCGGATTCGAACCGGCGACCTCTTGACCCCCAGTCACCTCCATCGGATCCCGACTGGTCCCGGATCCTCCCCTTTTGTGGCCCCTGCCTGGGGTATCGCGGAACCCTCTTCACGGTCCATCCCGGCTCGTCCCGACAAGTTCTCGGGAATCCGTGGTCAGAATGTGGTCAGACGGATCCGTTCGAGACATCTGTGCACGCCCCGCGGCTCGCGCGCCTACCCCCACACAGGCTCAGGATCACTGGTCTCGGTTCCACTGTGGCTCGTACTTGGAGTGAGTCCTGCGCCTACTACACCACCGACCACACCTTCGATCCCGTCCTCCGGGCCCAACGCGACCACGCCGCCGAACGCCACCAACACGGTTCTTGAACCGCGTGATCTACGACGAAGCGGCTCAGCGTCAGATCCTCGGCGTGACGGCTGAAGCCATGCTTGAGCTGTTCGCGATGGTCGATCCAATCGGCTCGGAGCTGACCCAAGCGCGAGCCGGTGTGTTCGCGGCGCTGGGTGAGCTCGTCGGTTTCGCGTTCAGTTTCAAGGACCCGGCCTGGGCGGAGGAGCAAGAGTGGCGCGCCGTCCATGTGGTCCCGGACGGTGAACTCGAAGGTGTCCAGTTTCGACCCTCCGGTGGGGTGGCGGTGCCCTACATCAGCTTGGAGATGGGAACCGATCCTGACGGCAGGCTCCCGATTCGGGAGATCGTCCAAGGCCCGAGAGTCGACACCGACACTGCAGTGCGATCTCTCGAATTGCTATTGGCGAGCAACGGCTACTCCGAGGTCGACATCACCGTCTCATCAGTACCGCTCCGCCCTTGAGGGATCAGCCAGGCCGGAGCCAGTAACGCGCCCGGCTCGGTGCAGGGGAGGAGCCCGACCCTTAGGACTACCGGTACCGCCTTGGCCTCCCTCGGAGCTGGTCCGACAGCGCATATGT
>BTQP01000100.1:0-7379 GCA_036985935.1 Acidimicrobiia bacterium
CCGATACCGCTCATCGTTCCATGCCACCGAGTCGTGCGCTCCGACGGCGCTATCGGCAACTACGCCTTTGGCCCCGAAATGAAACAACAACTCCTGGTCCGAGAGGGAGCGATCTTGGCGTGAGGAGTAGACGGTAGACAGTCGACGGTAGACAGTACCGGATACCGGATACCGAGTACCGAGTACCAGGTACCAGGTACCCTTCCCCCATGGACATCATCGAGACTGTGCGAGACTCCGTCATCGGCTCCGAACATGTGGTCCCTGGACCGTTCGGTGAACGTCGTGTCACCTATGCCGACTACACAGCTTCGGGTCGATCGTTGGGATTCATCGAGGACTACATCCGCAACACGGTCATGCCTCTGTATGCCAACACGCATACGGAATCTTCTGGCACCGGCCTGCAAACGAGCCGTTTTCGCGAGGACGCCAGAACGATCATCCGCAGATGTCTCAACGCCGATGACGAGCACGCTGTCGTCTTCGTCGGTTCAGGATGTACCGGAGCTATCGACCGGATAATCCGTGTCCTGGGCTTGTCGATCCCAAGGGTTCTCGACGATCGGTATCACCTCACCGACTTGATTCCCGAAAACGAAAGACCGGTCATATTCATCGGACCGTTCGAGCACCATTCGAATGAGTTGCCGTGGCGAGAGTCCATCGCCGATGTGGTCAAGATCGGTGAGGACCGCGACGGACACATCGACCAGGACCAACTCAAAGGCGAGCTCGTACGTTACGCGGACCGACCGCTTCTGATCGGTTCATTCTCAGCGGCGTCGAACGTCACGGGCATCATTTCCGATACACACGGTATCGCCACGCTGCTGCATGAGCACGGCGCACTGTCGTTCTGGGACTTCGCTGCGGCCGCGCCGTACGTGAACATCGACATGTCTCCAACCGATGAGCCGGGCGCATACAAGGACGCCATCTTCATCTCGCCGCACAAGTTGATCGGTGGACCAGGGACACCGGGACTGCTCGTTGCACGAAAGGAGCTTTTCACAAACGAGGTGCCGAGCGTTCCGGGCGGTGGCACCGTTTCGTTCGTCAGACCAGACACGCACGAGTACCTCGCCGATATCGAGCACAGGGAAGAGGGAGGGACACCCGCGATCATCGAGTCCGTTCGCGCCGGACTCGTCTTCCAGCTCAAAGAAGCCGTAGGAACCGACCGAATTCGCTCACTCGAGGAGGGGTTTATCGAACGGGCGATCCGATCATGGCAGGAGAACCCGGACGTTGAGATTCTTGGCAATCCGAAAGCTGAGCGTCTCAGCATCGTGTCATTCGTTGTCAAACACGACGGTGAATACCTGCACCACAACTATGTGGTTTCGCTCTTGAACGACCTTTTCGGAATTCAATCTCGCGGCGGATGCTCGTGCGCCGGGCCGTACGGCCATGCCCTGCTCGGTATCGACGACGCGCATTCTGAGGAGATAGCAGACGAGGTCATTCTGGGATGCGAAGGTATCAAACCAGGGTGGATTCGCGTGAACTTCAACTACTTCATTTCGGAAGCCGTCTTCGACTTCATCGTCGAAGCCGTTCATCTCGTGTCAACTCACGGATGGAAGCTCCTGCCGTGGTACCGATTCGACGTCGACACGGCGGGTTGGAAACATGTCGACGGGGCCAGCAAAGCGCCCTTCTCACTCGAAGACATCGACTACAGCAACGGGACTCTGGAATCTGACGTTTCGCCGTCGGTGGCGAGCGACCATGAATTGTCGACCTACCTCGACAAGGCGAGAGAGCTTTTCGAGACCATCGACCCTGCCACGGGTCCAATCGCCGGTCCTATCGACTCAACCGCTTCTTTCGAGGACCTACGCTGGTTCCTGCTCCCGGACGAGATCCGCTCAAGCGACTGAGACTCCGCGACGATCCCTTACCAACGGGGATCGTAAACAAGGACCGCAGGGCCCCGACGGTTACAATGGCAACGGGTATGGGAAAACAACAGACACTCACGCTGGACCAGGCATATCAAGCGGCATATCTCTGGCTTGATCATTCCGGTGATCCCCCTGTGCACATTTCAGAACCGGCGCACGGATCCGTCGAACTCGTGACCGAGCGGTTGTTCGTGCGCGTTCGATCCAGCGACGGCCCGGTCGAACAGTCATCGGTCCTTGCGTTGTTGCGTGCCGCCGAGGCAGGCAAGAAGATGATCATCTTTTCTCCCTCGGGATTCTCGCCAGGAGCAATCTCGATCGCCGAGACACAGGGCATCGCCCTATTCACCCTTGAGACGACCGGTCGGGCGGTACCCCAGACAACTCAAGCACGGTCGCTAAGCCCCGATACCGAGCCCGTGCCGCCGTTCCCACCGACGGAAGTGGAAGAACCCGCTGATTCGTTCTGGAGTCCGCCGGCCACAGAGCCGATGGCGAACGCAAACAAGGACGGCGATGGAATCGACGCCGCAACGATGGACTGGGCGGACTGCCCGTCGTGCGGAACAACCCACCATCGTCACGCCAGATTTTGCCGCGAGTGCGGTACGAACCTCGAATCCGGAGCCTCGGCACTTCCGGCGACCGACTCCTTTCAGGTCTCAGATGTTCCACAGGAGACCGAAACGCCCAAACTGCGATGCAAAACCTGCGGAAGCCACGACATCGAACTGCTTGAGTAGACGGTAGTTTGAGTAGACGGTAGACAGTCGACGGTAGACAGTACCCGCCACGGATACCGTCGACCGTAAGCGAGCGCAGCGAAGCGAACCGGCGGCAGCGGCGCCGCCTACCGTGTCGCTCGTCGTCCCCGCAACCGGCTGACGCCAGAACGCAATGCACCGACCACACCGTTGGGCAACGTGAGGAATAGCACGATCAGGAGAGCTCCTTCAGCAATGAGCCGTAGCTGGCTGAATGAGGCCAACACCTCTCCAATGTAGGTGAAGAATGCCGATCCGACGATCGGTCCCATCAGCGTGCCAATTCCTCCGAAGACAACCATCACGATTACCGGCACGTCGACGTGGACGAAGGTGAACGTCGCTGGACTGATAAAACCCTCGACATGGGCCCATAGGGCTCCGGCGAAACCGAGCATCCCACCGCCGATCGTGCCGGCATAAATGCGGTACTTCGCGACGTTGACACCCGCCAGTTCTGCAGCGACCTCGTCGTCTCTCAGTGCTCGAAACGCCCAACCGATGTGGGACCGGTGAAGAAGAAAGTACCCGATGAGGTAGAAAAGGACGAGACCGAGGAACACATAGTACGGAGGGATCTGCTGGCGGAGGAACGTGTCGGACCCGGCATCGACGACGTATCCGGTTTCTCCACCAGTGATACTGCGCTGGCCGAGCAGCAAGTTGTCGAATCCCAGTGAAAACGTAAGCGTGACGATTCCGGTGAAGATGATTCCAAGTGATCGACGCACGGCGATCCAGCTGAACCCACCCCCAATCAGCATTGCCAGTCCCGTGGCGAGAAGCATCGAGATCGGAAATGGCAACCCGAGGCGATCACTGATGATCGCAGAGCCGTAGGCGCCGACACCTGCGATCGCGCCGACGGCAAGAAAGAGCTGACCGGTACTGCCGAAGATCAGATTGAAAGCAATGGCATAACAGGCAAAGAGCAATCCGGAGACTGCAACACCCATGAGGGTGCGCGAGTCCCCTATCCAAAGTGGTACGAGAGCGAGGACGATCCCGACGACCGCAATGGCAGCAAAGGCGGTCAGGCTGGACACCTGTCGCCCTTGGCCCCCTCCGCCCAGAACGCTGGAGGTTCCCGATGCGCTATCGAGATCTTCGGTCGTCATGCGTGTTTCCCAAATAGTCCGGACGGACGGATCAGGATCGTGAGGGCCGCGGCTCCGAGCAGGATGATCGTCGTGATGTAGGAACCTATGTAGAACGAACTCGCTGCGTTGACAAGACCGAGTAAGAGACCGGCCAGAAAGGCCCCTCGTATGCTTCCGAGGCCTCCAACGACCGTCACGAGCAGTGCCAGGATCGTGATGTCGAACCCAGAGCTGATCGTCACCGGGCTGGTCATCGATTGCGTGACAGCGACGAGGCCTGCCAGAGCTCCACTCAAGGTGAAGATGAGCGTGCGGACAGCTGCAGGATTCACCCCGCATAGCTGGGCACCTACCTCGTCCTGAATCACGGACCGGATGGCCTTACCCGCCGTCGTCGCCCGGAAGAAGTAGATCAAGGATCCGCCAGCCAGGATCGTGATCGCCGACGCCAACAGGCTTCCTGTGCGCATGGGTACGCCGAGAATCAAAACAGGGTCGCCACCGATGCTGAGACCCAGCGCCTCGAGAGGGAAACGCCAGACAAGTAGTCCATCGATGATGAATGCGACTCCGATGGTGACGAGCAGACTGAGGAGGACCCGGCCCTCGCCCCGGCGACGATACACCGGCTTCAGGATGGTCAGGTTGAGAACCAGTCCGATTACCGCTGCCGTGACGATGCCAAGAACCACCGCCGGGACGACAGGCAGACCCCATTTCAGGGCGAATGACACGACGATGGCGGCGACGACCGCCATCTGTCCGTATGCCAGGTTGAGAATGCCGCCCATGCCGTAGACAATGGTGAGTCCGACCCCTAGGAGACCAAACTGGAGGCCAAGCACGATTCCGTCAAGGATGACCGCTGTCACACAACTCCTAGGTAGGCGCGTCGGACGGTGGGGTTGTCTCGCAGCTCATCGGATCGGCCTTCGAGCTTGATCTCGCCATTCTCGAGCACGTAGCCCCGATCAGCGAGACCGAGAACAAGCGGTACTTGCTGCTCGGCGACGAGGATCGTCATGCCGTGACTGCGCAACACTGAAAGAGACTCGTACGCCTGTACGGCGAGACCCGGGGCCAACCCGGTCGTCGGTTCGTCGAGAATCAAGAGACGTGGTTGCGACATCAAGGCACGAGCGACCGCGAGCATCTGCTGCTCGCCGCCGCTCATCGTTCCTGCCGCCTGGCGACGACGCTCGGCGAGCCTCGGGAAGAGATCGAATACCAGCGATAGCTGATCCGGGTCCGGTCGGTGAGGATACGCCCCAAGGGCGAGGTTCTCGGCGACGTTCATCTCAGGGAAGAGATGTCGTTCGGCTGGTACGAACGAGATGCCGGCGCGCGCTACCTCGTGAACGGGCATGTCGGCAATCGAATTGCCGTCGTAGAGAACCTCACCTTCGGATATAGGGAGAAGTCCACAAACAGCCCTCAGGAAGGTCGTCTTACCTGCCCCGTTGGAACCGATGATGGCCACCGCCTCACCCTCATTGACACTGACAGATACGCCTCGAACCACTGCGTTGGCGTCGTATCCGGCTGCAAGGTTCGACACCTCAAGCATTCGGCAATGTCCTTGTGCCCAGGTACGCCTCCACCACGGCCGGTTCTCGCATGACCACTTCAGGTTCACCATCGGCGAGAAGCTTGCCGAAATTGAGAACCGCTACGCGCTCCGCGAGGTCCATTACTGCCTTCATCACGTGCTCGACCCAGATCACCGTGACACCCAGGCGATCTCGGGCTGCCCGAACCATGTCGATCGAGGATCGGGTCTCCGTGTCGTTCAGGCCTGCCATTACTTCATCGAGAAGGAGCAATCGGGGCCGACCCGCTAGCGCTCTCGCAAGATCGACGTACCGTTGTTCGTGCAGATTGAGCTGGTCGATCTCGAAGTCTCGTTTGTTCGACAAACCCACGAAGTCAAGCATCGCGGCTGCCTCTGCGTAAGCGGCTGACTCGGATAGGCGCTCCGACTTCTTCCCGAACATGGCCCCAACCATCACATTGTCCACCACGGAAAGGCTTGGGAACACCCGCGGAGTCTGGAGCACCATTGCAACGCCTGACTGACGAATCTGATGTGTTGCCATGGGGGCGACATCGACGCTGTCGATCCTGATCGTGCCGCTCGTGGGCTTCAACAGCCCGATGATCGACTTGAGGAGCGTGCTCTTGCCCGCGCCATTGGGACCGACGATGGCGAGAATCTCGCCATCGTCGACCGCCAATGTCACTCCGTCAATGGCCGGGAGGCCTCCGAAGTGTTTGTGTACGTCATCAAGCTCGACTATTGCCATTCACTGACTATGGAACGAACGGCTCGAGAGGATCCGACAGAATGAGAAGCTCTGGATACCAATTGGCTCCAGGGCTCACACCTTCAGGCGGTTCCATCTCGCGGATCACAACGAACGTTGGCTGGGCTTCGGCGATCTCGCCCCATTCCGTCCAACTGAGCGGGAACGAGTACCCGGGAATATCGAACGTGTTGGCGTGCAGATACTCCGCCACGGCCTTGGGGTCGTCTCCGACCGCACCGACTGCCTCGGCGATCGCGTTGACCATGCCGTATCCAGCAACTGCATCATCTTCCATGAACGCGTTGTCTGAGAACGCCAGATACCTGCGAGCGAGATCCTGATACCCGTCGCTGTCATAGTCGACACAAGCGAAGTCAGCGTATCGATCGAACGCTTGCTCCCCGACTGCACCAACGATCAGCCCCAGAGGATTCCACGAACCGGTGACAGTTAGATCCATACCGAAGTCGTCGGACTGCTTCGTGATCGACACACCTCCTGGTGGATGACCGGTGGCAACGATGATCTCCGTGTTGAAATCGTCAAGTCGTCTCAGATACGCCGAGAAATCCTTCTCAGGCACGGGAGCAACCTCGATCTGCAGGTCGACGCCCTCGATTCCTGCGAACTCGGTCTCGAGGGCTGACTTCACAGCTTGGCCCCACGCGTAGTCTGCGACGATCGCTCCGACCTTCGTGATGCCGTTGGCCTCAGCGAACTGGGCGATGGGACCGGCGATCATGGGGGCGGCCGGCAGACAGGATCGGAAGGTATACCGACTGTCGGTCGTGAGGATGGCGTCGGACCCAGCTTTGACAAGGAACAGCGGAACTTCAAGCTCCTCTGCGATTCGAGCTGTCGACAGACCGACATCACTCGAAATGATGCCGCCGGCTGCGACAACTCCGTCTTCGATGAGCCGTTCGAGGCCGCTCGCGCCTTCCTCAGGGTTCGATTGGTCGTCGCGCTCGATCAGTTCGAGCGGCCGTCCATCGACTCCTCCAGCAGCGTTGATCTCCTCGACGGCGAGTCGCATTCCATCGCGAACCGACACACCCCACGGTGCGAACGTCGCTGTGAGCGAGGTGAGAAGACCGATCTTGATCGGTTCCGTGTTCGCCGGCGGAGCGGTTGTTGTCGCCTCGCCGGCCGTGGTAGTCGTCACCGCCTCGCCAGCATCGTCGGTCGTGCTGCACGCAGCGGCCACGAGCGACAGTGCCAGGAAGAAGCTCACTTTGATAAGCCAGGATCGTTTCATGGTCGATGTCCTCCCATACCTCAATCAGCGGTCAAGGGACG
>BTQP01000101.1:0-7318 GCA_036985935.1 Acidimicrobiia bacterium
GTGAGTCGAGCGTCCGACGGGCTATCTCGTCGATGCCACTGTGCGGCGAGCCACGGCGACGCAGCGATTGGCTCGATCGACGGCTTTCGCCGCAGTCGACAGTGAGATTCCGTCGGGGTCGTACTCGGCCTTGGTCTTGAGCGGCAGCAGCCTGCGCAGATCTTTCGCCAGATCGACACCGTCCTGGCCGGCCTGTCCAAGAAGGGTGAGGATCTGATCGTGGTCCTGACCGGTCGACCGGTGACCAAGGCGTGCGCCGCATACGGCGTCGCCGGCGTTGATAGCGGCGTGGATCGCCAGGCTCGTCGCTGCGATTCCGCGTCCCGCCTCGAGCTCGGTACCGGCGGCGGCCCCATACTCCTCGGCCTTGGCCAGGTAGGCGCGCACTTGCGCTGTGGCCACGGGCCTGGTCCTCGGCTGCTTAGGCATCGGCCCCGTCCATCAGTTCGTGAAGGTCCAACCCGTGGACGACAAGCCCGTGGCGGCGGATGTCTCGCCACACCTGTTGTTCTCCGGCGAGGCGCGACACGACCTCGTCGGATCCCACGTCGAGCACCTCGATGGTGTTGCCGCTGACACGGCCGATCGAGTCCTTCCACTGCTGGATTGAGCTCACCCAGTCGTCGTCGGACTCGTCGACTCCTGCGGGCCGAACGAACACGACATCGATGTCACTGCTGGCGTCCGCTTCGCCTCGGGCCAACGATCCGAACAGGACCACCGACACGGGCTTCACCGAGAGACCGTCAGCTGCCATCCCCATTTCGCGAACAACGCCGTCTCGCGCCCGGCTCAATGCGAGCAGTGGCCTGGCAGCGATGTGGTCAGGCACGAATCGGAATTGAGAAGCCGGGGGCACTTCTCGGCGCTCGACGACGCCGAGGTCGACCAGCGGCGGTAATACTCGAGAGGCCTGGGCGATGCTCACATCTGCGAGCCGTGCGATGGTTCGTAGATTCAGCTCGGCGCTGGTTTCGGCGAGAATTGCGAGGACTCGGCCTTGCACTCCCGGTATGACCGCTTCAATAGGGTGGGTGAAATCCATGACCACAGAATACCTCTATTACCTAGCATAAATGAAACAATTGTTTCGTTTATGTAACGTTCTGCAGACTGCGTTTGAGGTGATTCTGTATCAGCGGAGTACGACAAAGGCAGATGCCGGATCTGCGAACGCCTCGATCGATCCCGATGCAAAGACAGATTCCAGTGGTCGCGTCTCGCACCTCGTCAGCTTGCCCCGGTTGGAACGCACGAGAGGATTGCCCAGAAGACGCGCGGCTCGGCAATCCTTCGACCATCCCAAGACGTTATCTGTTGAATCCGTCATGATGCGAAGGACGAGGGCGGCCAGCGGTTTCAAACAGCCGCAGAGAGTCCGCGAGACATCGAGTACTGCCGCAGAACACTGCGAACCACCGAGTATCGACTTCCCATGCCAGGATGGGGTTTCTGGCCAAACTCGCGGCATCTCGGTTGGCATGGCAACGAACGGCTGGCTGTTCTCGAGCGCGGAGAGGGTTCGAGTCCCCTCAGCTCCACCGCTCGGGATCCCTGCGTGTCAAGGGGTCCCTTCGTCTTCTGATTCTCGCGCTCTCGGTGCCGTTGGCGGCGAATTGTCCGTCGGCAGTCTGTTGTACCTTGGTGTGCAGTCCCGGTTCAATCATGGACACTGTGGCTCCGGTTGGGGGGTGACAGATCCGACGATGAAGCGAGGGACACCAAGCGCGACGGGACAGCGCCGTCGCCGCCCAGGGCGTTGTTGAGATCCCTAGCTCCAGGAAACGACTGAGGTGTTGATGCTCATAGCGGGCACTGGACCTCGTGGGCGATCGGGAGGAAGCTCGTCATCAGCTTGGAGTACTCGGCGTAGAACAGATCCCAGTCTGCGTCCTCGTAATCCTCTGGCGCGTTCTGTATGTCACGGCTCAGCATCTGGGCGCAGAGCGCATCGCTGACGATCTCTGCAAGTAGGAGCCGGAAGTGCATCGAGTCCTGCCCCGGGAATCCCTTTGCTTTGTCACCAAGGTACCGAGCCAGTGACTGGTGACGCGCTGCTATCTCGAGGACATTCTGGCGCCAGCGATAGCGCTGGTTGCCCAGATCAACGTCCCTGAGCTTGATCTTGATACCGAATCCGGCGGGGAGTACCGAGATGATTTCAGCAGTCGCCTTCGCGTCGCCCACGGTTGCGGTGAGCAGGCCCTGAGCCAGAGTTTCGTCCGCTTTCACGAAGACCTCGCAGATCGCGACACCGAGGTCGTGGCGCGGGTGCAGTGTCGGGTCCCCGGATACGGTCAGGTGCGGCCCAGCGCCGGTCAATTCGAGGTCGGCTCTTGCGGGCTCTGGTATCAGGCTCAGGGGTGCGAGCAGGCGGAGTTTCTTTCGCGTGGAGCCGATCCGTACCTGGTATTGCTTCCTTTGGAATGCCAGCGATGTGATGTCCCTGTATCTATCAGCTTCCGACTCGAGCACCTCGATGGTCGCCTCGGCGGTGATCGGCCCTACCCCTACGTGTATGCCGGTTGCCAGCGTCGCCGCCTCGGCAGTGACCTTCCATGTCGCTCGAAGAATCCCGTCTTTTCCCGGGTGCGTCTCCAGGGCTGCATACCGTTTGCTTGTTCGGATTGCATCGTCGTGGCAGTCGACCTGAACCGTGGACCCTTCCTCGAGCTCAGGGAAGGTTTCCTGGTTGATACTGAGACCCATCCTGATCGAATGCCCGATCAGGATCTGGCTGAACGGAGGGCTCAGCTGGTAACCGCGCTTCATCAATTCGCTCGTGGAGGACGTGGAGGACGTGTCTCGAGCTTCATCGTCGCTGAACTTCTCCATGAACTCGAGTGCTGCCTTCTCGAGCCGGTCGAGTCTCTGCCGCGTGGCACGATTCTCAATCTCCGCCTGTTCGTGCTCTGCTCTCTTGCGCTCCTCTTCGACCAAGGGGCGTAGCCGCTTCAACACCTCCGCGGTGAGGGCTTTGACAAACGGATGGTCGCGCGTCATCCCCGATCTGCGAGATGGGTCAATGATGGGACGGGGGTTATCCGGCGCGGGGAGAAGTCCCTGATCGAACCGCTCATCGAACTCATCCGATAGGTCGTCGATGTACTCGCACACCAGCCGGCCATAGAACCAACGTGCGTGCGGATCGCCCTCGAGGCCCGGATCGAAGAGCGTCGATTCGTGGATCGCGTGGCGGGATTTGACCAGGATGCCGCCGAGACGAAACCGACTCACCTCCTTTGCCAGGCGCTCGTGGGCACGGCGGATAGTCAGCTTGGCATGCGCTTCGGGGTATCCCGGTACATGGAGCTGAACCTTGACCCGGTCGGTTCCCTGTATCGAAGGCGCGATGAGGGAAACAACTTCTCCGCTGTTGAGATCACGAAGAGTGACCTTGCGAGCCGGATCTGAGAAGATGTCGCGCAAGCTGACGAGTCGCTCCAGCTTCTGCCGTAGGTTGTCGTGATGGGGGATGGACTCGTTTTGATCGACCTCGAGCGTCACCATCGTTCCTGTTCCCCGCGGAACGCCGAGTTCCTTGCGCAGGGCCTTGGTCACTGGCTTCGACTCGTACAGGGTGAACTCCATGAACGGGGATACTTCACACGAGTGGAAGCGCCCATCGCCAGCGATTGACCTGAACGTGACTCGACCCAGGCTGGCGACATCCTTTGCCCCGCGGGAGTTTGTGCCGCGTACCGCTTTTCCTTCGTGAAGGCCACTAACCCGCCCGCCCATGTGGGATAGCTTCTCGTCCATCACCTCGCTCGTCATTCCATCAGCGAAATCCCGAACCTGATAGAGACTGGGTTGACCTCGCCGGCGATCGACCTCAATCTGGATCGTCCCCTCGCCGCCGAGGAGCTGATAACGGTCGTCCGCGTTTGTCACCAATTCGGTCGTGGCATCGAAGATGTCGCGGATCGATAACTTGGCGTTCTGGATCAGAGTCCTCCGGCCGGCCTGCACGTCCTTCTTCTTGATTGCCGGGTCTGATGTCACGTCGTCACCTCGCTTCCTCGTACGAGATCTCGAGCTTGCCAACGAACTCGATGAGTTCGGCATCTTCCGATGCAGCGGCCACCAACCGGAGATTGTCGAAACGGCGGTCCCGAACGCTTGGCTCTGCGTCGACTCGGCATCTCATGAGATCTGCCAGTCGCCCGATGGGCGAGCGTCGGTCAAAGCCACGCGAACAATGTCCTGTCGGGGATGTCTGGATAGTTGGGCCACGAGAACGAACCCGAGAAGAGCTCATGGCACTTGAGGGCGATGTCTTCGGTGTGCACCTTGCGGGTAGTCCCGCCACACATCGCCAGCAAACACGACCAGCTCACGATTCGAGAACTCAGTCGGATTCAGCGACGTGTCGTTAGACATCACAATGCCCGGTAGTCAGGAGGCGCACTCCACATATCCGCGAAGGTGCCGTCCAGTTCTTGCGGATCGCGCACAAGGTATCCGTTGCGTCGGCGGCGCTCGAACAACCCCTCCCTACGAAGCCAACATACACGATGGCAAGCAGAGATATTGGACGGAGTGAACATGTGCAGGGAATTGCTTGCGGCTGGGACACGTCCCGCGACAGGTGTATGAGTGACGTCGCGTCTGCCTCGGGGTCTTCTTTCTCAGCCGACTCTTGGTGTGGTGCCCTGGGCGATCATCGAGAACTGAGGCGGGTGGCCGGATATATGCCATGCATTGACACGCCGGGGTGTCCGGTGGCGTGTCATAGCCGGATGGTACGGTCGTGCGAGAGGGAGAGATGATGTCGGACGAAGCCAGGATCATCAAGGGTCAGGTCGATTGGGCGGAGCGCCACGTGATCGAGTTCGACCGATCCAACGTGTGCGCCACGGTGGACGACAACCTGTTCATCCCACTACGCCCACAGACCGAGGCAGAGTTCGGCAGGGGAGCCGGCGACGAGCTGGGCAGGCCCGGCGCAGCCGGTTCGATGGCGTCGTTGCGATCCTCGGCGGCGCTGGCGGTCAACTTTTTCGACCCATGGCGGGGAACCGACCTCGGACCGCTGACCGAGCTGATCGCCGCCGACCGCTGGGCAGATCGGCTCAGGTTCGAGGTGACCTACCCGACCGGGCTCAAGGGGATACCCCCGCATCTCGACGTCGTGATCGACCAGCAGGGTCACATCCCGGTGGGCATCGAATCTAAGTTCACCGAGGTGTACTCGACGGCTCACAACGAGTTCCGGCCTTCCTACTTCGACGCGCCCGGACTGTGGGACGACATGACTCGAACTCGCGAGCTTGCCGAGGGCATAGCCGCTGGAACCGAGCACTTCGACACCCTGGGAGCCGCCCAGCTCATCAAACACCTGCTCGGCTTCAAGCGCGAGTACGGTGTCGGCCGCTTCCGCCTTCTCTACCTGTGGTACGAGTGGCCCGGAGAGATCGCGCGCCGACATCGCGCACAGCTCTCCCGATTCTCGAACAGCATCGACAGCGAACTGGACTTTGCTGCGTTGACGTATCAGCAGCTGTTCGAGCGGCTCAGGACCGTTGAGGAGCCCCAATCCGGGTACCTCGCTTACCTTGAGGATCGGTACTTTGCCGGCGAACAACCCTCACCTCGTGTGAGGTCGGGCCGATAACCGGTACAGATATCGCCAAATCCTGTGGATCGGGTCGGATGGCTAGGGTTAGGCGTCCGAGCTCGTCCACTCAGACGGGTGGCTTCATGCACGTTGATGCCGCTCACAGTAGAGGGTGCCCCTGATCCTCGGATCGGCGCAATCCGCGCAGCTATTTCCCGGCCGTTGAGTTGTCCAACCCTTCCCTCCGGTTTCGCGAATCGGGTTTCTCATCTTGTACGAGTCTTCTCTTCGGATCTCTCTGGCGATGGTGAGACCGATACCCTTGACGTTCTCCGCCGCGTTGTCCCATTCCTCGCGGTGGCTTTTCAACCACTCCCGGCAGTCCTTGCAGCGCTCACCCGGATACTGCATCGGAGTGCCACAGCCGCCAACACACTCATGCTTGTGCTCCACGACATCCTCCCGGACACACGCTGCGATCTCATCGGCACGATACGCGGCGATCCGAAGCTACGAGTGAATAGGGCGCGAGCGTCTGGTGGGTAAGTGAACGTAAGACGTGTGCACGCAACACCCCGCTCGGGCGTGCGGTCAGTCCGCCGGCATGGCTCAGCTAGACCCCAAGTTCTGTGATGGCGAGCTGTTCAGGCTCGGATGCTGGCTCGGCCTCAAGGAGATCTCGGAGAGCATCAGCCGAGCGGATCGGCGTTGCACCGGCACGTTCGAGTGCCTCGTTACCCGGACCTTCTCCGTTACCGCGCCACACCGCGATCGCGGCGATGTGCTTCTTGAGCGCCTCGGTAGCGCCGGCCCACGTCCCGCCCGTGTCCTCATCTGTAGCAACGACGATCGTCACTGCCGACAGCGCATAGATGAGCTTATTCCGTGACATCGCAGCAGCCGGGGTGAAGCCGCTCGAGGGTGCCTGCTGGGTAAGTAGGCAGTTTTGGCCACGATCGAGCGCGGCCAGGACGTCGGGCTTCTGGATTCGCTTCTCGAGAGAGTCCGCGAGCACGCCAACGACGCCACCGTCGGCCTGATAGGCCGAGTTCATCGCCAGCTGGTCGACGCCCCTCGCTCCGCCGGAAACCACCGATCTGCCGAGACCAGCGGCGGCCGTGGCGATCTCCTTGGCCACTTGCGCCCCCGCCTCCCCGACGTTGCGCGACCCGACGATCCCGACACCGGTGCCGTCGAGCAACGAAGCGTCGCCGGCACCGAAGATGACCGGAGGGGTGTTGCGGCCGAGCCGGTCGATGAGGGTCGCCGGGTAGTCGTCGTCGACGATGGTGAGCGTCCAGATCCCGATGTTGCTCAGCTCGGCGGCTTCCACCGTCGCGACCGACGCGTCACGCAACAGCTCGCCGATCTTCGCCGCCAGATCACCAGAGATCCCCGGGATCGACTCGATCTCGGTATCGGCCTCGAAGATATCCCTGGGGCGCAGGCCGGCATCTCCGAGCGCGGTGGCGAGACGGTGCCATTCCGTTGGCGGCAGCGAGGGACGGCGGCTGTCGCCGAGCCGTGTCGTCAAGGCGATCACGGCTTTGGCGTCGTCGCTCAGCATCAGGCACCACTCCCGGAGGTGTTGGCGAGTACCACAGGGTATACCGGCCCCGCACCTGCGGCCCGGAGCTGGTTGCCGATGATCGTCAGGGTCCATTTCGAGTCGACCATGTCGTCGATCAGGAGCACCGGGCCGGGTCCAATGTCCTCGACGGCGAACGCCCCGAGCACGTTGCGGGCCTGCTGCACGCT
>BTQP01000102.1:0-7311 GCA_036985935.1 Acidimicrobiia bacterium
TTCTTCGGGAGGCTCGTCCTCGAGATCCAGGAGTTCTTCGTCGGCGACTGCCTCCTCCGGAACGTGCTCTTCATCTTGTGCATCATCGACGTTCGGCTCGGGTGCATCTGAGAAAGCGATCGTTTCGTCTGGTTCATCTATCTCGGGTGGGTACACGTCCTCCTCGACGGTTTCGTCGTTGGTCGCGTCGTCGCCCTCGATTTGGCCGCCAACAGCACCACCAACCTGCTCAACGACAGGAACCCGGCCCGGAGCGAGTGGGGCATCCCATTCGAGCGGCTGCTGAGGGTCTGCGATCAAACTCTGAGGAAGCAGCGGCGGCGGAATCGGGTCTCCGCGGCGCGCAGCGAACGCTCCGAGAACCCAGCCGCCCGTTCCCCAAACCACACCCAGCAGATAGATCAGTCCGCCCACCACAGGCACAATCCAGATGCCGAGGCGCCACAATACGGCACCCATCACGAATGCACCGAACAGGCCTCCACGCCGTACCAGGACGCGGTTCCCGAGTGCGGTGACCGCGGGCACAGACCCAACAACGAAAAGGGCCGCACCGATCAAGACCCCGATCGCTGCGAGCGGCAAACCAACGAGCGTTATGGCGAGGACAGCGACCAAGATCGGGAGTACCAGCACCGTGAGCACGCCAACCAGGAGCGACTTGATCGGTCTCGTGAGCACCGCACCCACAGCACGTGAGCTCGTGCCCCGCAAGGCCCACAGAACCACGAGACCAGCGACCAGGAACCCGAAAAACCCGACGACATTCGCGAGAGCAAGCATGATCCCGTATACGAAGTTGCTTTGTGACGGAAGACGCGTCAACGTCCCACCGATCACGGCTTCGCTGTCGACATCCGCTTCGACCGGCGATCGGTACAGGACGTCCTTGTCGATTTCAGCGCCTGGACCGAACTCGAGTTTCTGGGTCGCGACATCGAGATCGCCACCGACCGAGCCATCTACGACAAGGCGCAGCGTTCGGCCTCTCACGTCCCGCCCGACCGATCCCTCGATGCGCGCAGTCCCACCAAACAGCAGCGCATCGCGCGTGACAGATCCGAAATCCTCAACGACGATCGAGGCACCGCTGACGAACAGGTCACCGCCAACTTGTCCGCGAACGGTGACGTTGACGGCCGATCCGCGTAACGATCCGTCGATGCGACCTGTCGGTTCCACAACAACCGATCCGGTCGAAAACACCGTTACCGAACCTGTGACTCGGCCGGTGATCGTCAGGCTGCCGGTGAATATCGTCAGGTCACCATCGATCACACCATCGACCTTGCCGGAAACCGAAGTGACGTACACGTCCTCGCTCAGGGGCTGCTGCTCGCTCACGATGAAGATGTCGGTCGTCACCAAAGATGCGAGCGTCGAAAGTGATGGAAGCGCAACGACCAGCACCGCGATGAAGCCCACCGCGAAATGTCTCGCAGTTTTGCGGTTTTGAGTTCTAGATGGGGAATGCGTCACGTACCACGTCCATGAGGATCCATGGCACGATACCGAAGACAACGGTGACAGTCGCGCCGATCACGACGGCGAACCTGGCCGACAGAGTCGGTTCGATCGCGGAGGAGTTCTCTTCCTCGCTCGAAAAGATGGCAGCCACGACCTTCAGATAGAAGGCGAATCCGATCACCGTCGTCAACGTTGCCACGACAACGAGCCATATGTATCCGACCTCCCCCGCGGCGACGAACGCGAGGATCTTCCCGACGAACCCGGCGAAGAACGGCATCCCTGCCATGCCGAACATCAAGATCGCCAGTAACCAACCGATCTCCGGAGATCGATGCGCAAGCCCGCGCATCGCTGCGATCGGTGAAGATGTCGACCCAGGGCCCGACACGGTCGAGATCACCGCAAACGTACCGACGATCATGAACGGATAGGTAGCGAGGTAGAACCACATGGCTGGCATACCATCGATACCAGCAAGCAAAGTGAGCAACAGGTATCCCGAATGCGCGACACCCGAGTACGCCACGAGACGTTTCATGTCGGTCTGTACGAGCGCCATCGTCGTTCCAACCAGCATGGAGAGTGCGGCAATGACCGCAACGATCGGTCCCCACGTATCGATCTGCGAGATCAACCCGCCGACGAAAATGCGCCCGAGTGCCGCAAAACCTGCAACCTTGACTCCTGCCGCCATCAATCCGACAGCCCCGCTCGGGGCACCCTGGTACACGTCGGGCGCCCATTGATGAAACGGGGCCGCAGAGATCTTGAACAGAAGGCCGACCAGCATCAGCGCCATTCCCACAAGGAGGATCCCGGGTTTCGTCACAACTGTTGTTGAGAAGAAGTCTCGAATCGAGTTCGCACCGTAGAGGGTCAAAGAACCAGTGGCAGCGAACGTGAGGGCAACTCCGTAGAGAAACAACGCTGAGGCGAGGCTGCCGAGAAGGAAATACTTGAGCGCGGCCTCGTCAGATCGGGTATCTCCCCTGACGAATCCCGCGAGTATGTAAAAGCTGATCGAGGCCGTTTCGAGACCGACGAATATGACCACGAGGTTCGGTGATGCCGCCATCATGTGCAGGCCGGAAAATGCAAGAAGAGACAACGCTACGAATTCGGCGGACCGCTTCCCCACCTTCGAAACAAGGTCCCAGGAGCCCAACATGGCTGTGAACCCGACGAGACCGAGAACTATCGCAGCGAAGGCCGAGAACCCGTCCATGACCACCATCGGTGACTTGAAGATCTCCAGACCCTGGGCAGAAAAGAACAACCCGCCATCGCCGTTGGCGACGTCCCTCCACTGGAGGAATCCTGAGAACGCCGCGAGGAGAAAGGATCCGCCAGCAATAGGTGCCCACACTTTGCGATCCTGCCCGAACACGACAGCGACGAGCAGAACGAGAAGTGCCCCAACGACGAGGATGACTTCGAAAGCTACCGACAGGAATGAAGCGTTTCCCATCAGCCCTCACCGCCTTCGCGTTCTTCGATCTCGATCTCGCCGTACTCGACCTCGACGATGTCTGAGGAACGACCGTTGTCGGGGACTTCGTAGTCCGTCACGGCCTCAACTCGATCGAGTATCAACTCCACGGATGGTTCGATCCGTTCCAGCACCGGTTTCGGGTAGACACCTAATCCGACGATGAGCACGACGAGTGGCAACAAGATCGCGATCTCCCGAAAGTTCAAGTCCCTCAAACCTTCGAGCTTCGCATTCGTCGGACCCGTGAACACTCGTTCGTATGCCCACAGAAGGTAGATGGCGGCCAATATCACGCCGGTTGCCGCGATGACCGTAAGGACGGGGAGCGAAAGGTAGGAACCGATGAGGATGGTGAACTCTCCGATGAAACCCGAAAGCCCCGGCAGACCCGCCGACGCAAACGCCGAGAACAGGAAGATTCCAGCGAAAACAGGCATCACTTTCGCGAGACCGCCGTAGTCGGAGATCAGGCGTGTGTGTGTCCGCTCGTACACCATTCCCACAAGGAGGAAGAGTGCGCCGGTGGTCAGACCGTGGCTGATCATCTGGAAGATCGATCCCTGAAGTGCCTGGCTTGTGAGAGCGAAGATACCGAGGACGACGAATCCCATGTGTGACACGGATGAGTACGCGATGAGTCGCTTGATGTCGGGCTGCATGATCGCGACGGCCGCTCCGTAGACGATCCCTATGACACCGAGAAGTGCCATCCAGAAGCCGAAGTCAACGGTGATCTCCGGGAAAAGCGTGACGTTGAACCGCAGCAGGCCGTAGGTGCCCATCTTGAGAAGGATGCCGGCAAGAAGCACCGATCCAGCCGTGGGCGCCTCAGTGTGAGCATCGGGCAACCACGTGTGGAAGGGAAACAACGGCACCTTGATTGCAAACGCTATCGCGAATCCGAGGAACACGAGGATCTGAGTCGTTCGGCTGAAATCGAGATTGAGCATGTCACGGAAATCGAACGATGCGAGGACCCCGCCCTGATCCCCCGCCGCAAGACCGAGAACGATGATCGACGCAAAGAGAAACGCCGAACCTGCTGCGGTGAAGAGAACGAACTTCATCGATGCGTAGGCCCTGTTCTCAGATCCCCACATCGCAATGAGCATGTACATCGGGATGAGAACGACCTCGAAGAATGCGAAGAAAAGAAGCAGGTCCAACGCAACGAATACGCCGAGGACGCCCGTTTCAAGCACCAGGATCAGAATCATGTAGGTCTTGACCCTGTCCGTCACCGAGCGGGACGCGGCAACGGCTATGGGAAACAGGACAGCCGTGAGAACGATCATGAACAGTGACACACCGTCAACAGCCACCAGCCATCCAAATCCGATCGCGTCGCTGAACACGATGTCTTCGGCGAACTGGAAACCGGGGTCTCCAACCGTGAACGTCCACAGGATGTAACCGGCGACGGCGAGCGGCAAGGTTGAGGCGATGACGGCGATCGGATACACGATCTCCGTTCGAGACTTCGGCAGGATCGCGATCGTCAGCGCACCGATCAACGGGAGCGCAAGCAGAATCGTGAGCACGGGCATCAGAATCCGCCCCCGAACACGACGAGGGCAACGATGAGAAGGACGCCTGCGACAGCGATACCGCCTGCGTAACTCCGAACCTGGCCGGACTGAAGCGTCTTGAGTCCTTCGCCCGCTGACCGCACCCCTCCGGCGATTCCGTGGCTCACCCCATCGATTCCCTTTGGATCTGCGGTGTCTGAGAACCACTGCGACATCGTTCTTCCAGGGGCCACGATGTACTTGCCGTAGAAGTCATCGACACCAAATCCGTCGAGGCCACGCCGCCAGAAACTGCTGTCTTCCGCAGGGAGCTCATCACCAGCGTATGTACGCCAGGACCAGATGATTCCTCCGATCGCGACGAGCATCGTGAACGCTGCGAGTGTGATCAGGAGGCTCAGGGACAAGGTCTCAGACTCACCGATGAGGGCAAACGACGGTGCGAGGAAGTGCTCGAATGCCAGCCTCGCGGGAGTATTGAATGCTCCGAAGACGGTCGCCGCAAGGGCGAGCACAACAAGAGGTGCCGTCATGGTCCACGAAGATTCTTTCGGATTCACGTCGGCATCCCACCTGGGTTCGCCATAGAACGTCAATACATACAGTCGCGTCATATAGAAGGCTGTCAGCAACGCGGCGACGATCCCCACGAACCAGAGAATCAGCCATAATCCGCCGCGTTGAAAGACTGCGGCAAGAACCTCATCCTTGGACCAGAAACCAGAGAACGGGAAGATTCCGGAGATCGCCAGCCATCCGACGGTCATCGTTACGAACGTGATGGGCATGAACTTGCGTAGACCACCCATCTTTCGCATGTCCTGTTGGTTCGCCATTCCGTGGATGACAGACCCTGCCCCTAGGAAGAGCAGCGCCTTGAAGAATGCGTGCGTGGTCAGGTGGAACACACCTGCCGTGTAGGCACCGACACCTATACCCATCACCATGTATCCAAGTTGGCTGATCGTCGAGTAGGCGAGAACCTTCTTGATGTCCATCTGGGTCACGGCAATGACGGCCGCCAGCAGTGCCGTTGCTCCACCGACCGTGGCAACGACCGCACCGGACACGGGAGCCAGCTCGAACAACACGGCCGAACGCGCCATCATGAACACCCCGGCCGTGACCATGGTTGCCGCGTGGATCAGAGCCGAAACCGGTGTGGGACCCTCCATTGCATCTGGTAGCCAGATGTACAGCGGTATCTGGGCCGACTTGCCGGTCGCACCGAGGAAGAGCAACAAGGTAATCGCTGTTGCCGTACCAACGGTGAGTACCGAAGGAGCCGAAACGAAGATGACGCCGAAGTCGAACGTTCCGAACGAAGCGAAGATGATCATCAAAGCGACGAGGAACCCCCAGTCCCCGATCCGGTTCACCACGAAGGCCTTTTTGCCAGCAGCAGCAGCAGATGGCTTCGTGAACCAGAACGAGATGAGCAGGTACGAAGAAAGACCGACAAGCTCCCATCCGATGAACATCACCGCGTAGTTCGAGGCGAGAACAAGAATCAGCATCGAAGCGATGAACAGGTTGAGGTAGGCGAAGAACCTCGCATAACGCTCGTCCCCGTGCATGTAACCGATCGAGTACAGGTGGATCAGCGCACCAACGCCGGTGACGATCATCGTCAGTAGAGCGGACAGCGGATCCCAGAGGATCGCGACATCGGCACCGACTATTGGAATCCAGGAGAACAGATAGATCGTTTCGGGTACGGCGGATCCGGTGAGGAATCCGATCGTCGGACCGAGCGCAATGGCCCACGGGATCACAACCAGGCCGAACGCGATCCAACCGGCGATCGGTTCCCCGATCTTCTTGCCGAACAGGACGTTCACCAGGGCGCCGGCGAGCGGGAGTGCGACGAGCAACCACAACAGTTCGGTCATCGTTATCCCTTCAGCTCGGCAAGCTCGTCGATGTTTGCACTCGCCTTGCGTCGGAACACCGCAACGATGATCGCAAGTCCTACGGTCACCTCAGCAGCGGCAACGACCATCACGAAGAGCGCCGCTACCTGACCCTCGACGAGGCCGAGGTCCTTGCTCACTGCGACGAACGTGAGATTGACCGAATTCAGCATGAGCTCGATCGACATGAACATGACAAGTGCGTTTCGCCGGATCAAAACACCACTCACGCCGATCGAGAAGAGGGCCGCGGCGAGCACCAAATACCACGTTGTCGTGATGATCACAGTGTCGCCTCCTCGTCCGCTACTTCCGTGCCGAAGTAGGCGAGGGCGATCGTACCCACCGCTGCGATGGTGAGAAGCATCACCGTCGAGAGGAACACGACTGTCCAGGTGCCGAAGAGCTCGTCCGACACCTTCTCGATGGTTCCATTCAGGTCCGGAGTCCCGAAAGCATCACTTCCCGTGACCCACGCTGCGCGTCCTGCGAGAACTATCGCCGCAAAGAGTCCGACCGAAACGACCCATGTCATGACCTTCTGTGCCGGTACAGCAGGCCCATATGCATCAGGGTTGTCTACTCCGATGAGCATGATGACGAACAGGAACAGTGTCATCACCGCCCCTGCATAGACGATCACCTGAACCGCTGCCACGAAGTGGGCATCGAGAAGCACGTACAGAATCGCGATCGAGAACATGGCTCCGAGAAGGCCGATGGCGGAGTACACCGGGTTCCTCGCGGACACCATTGCGACCGCACTCGCAAGTGCGACGGTTGCAAAAATGACGAAGACGATCAGCTCACCCATCTTTGTGCTCTCCGGGTGAAGTCGTCTCCTGCGAGGAAACGTCCAGTGTTCCGGGCTGCTCGGCCTGACCCTGCTCGGCCTGACCCTGCTCGG
>BTQP01000103.1:0-7276 GCA_036985935.1 Acidimicrobiia bacterium
TCCTCGATCGATGCCCGAATGACCTCGTAAGCGCGAGCTGCTCCGTAGATCAGCGGGATCGATACTGTGCCGGGCTCACCGGGCACAGCCTTGTACGACAAGAAGTAGTGCTCGAGCCTCGTCACGAGGGTTTCGGGCAGGTGATCGAGGTCGGTCACATCTGCATATACCGGGTCTGCGTCGAGCACTGCAACGATCTTGTCGTCTGCCTCTCCCCCGTCGATCATCTGTAGTCCGCCCACAACGCGGACCTGCATCAAGATCTCGACACGATCGATCGGTCGCTCCGAGATGACACAGATGTCGAGCGGGTCGCCGTCGGCCACGTCTGCACCGTCACAGAGCGCTGCAACGCGAGTACCACAGTACGTCTTGGGTATGAATCCATAGAGTGTCGGAGGGGACGAAGACCCTGCCTGGGGGCGGTCGACTTTCAGATATCCGGTCTCCTTCTCGACCTCGTACTTCACGACGTCATACGGCGTGATCTCGATGAACGCGTTCACTCGACGCGGGGCGTCATCTCCAACGGCCAACCCGTGCCAGGGATGCGGCCGCCATCGGTAGAAGGGTGCAGGAAATGCCATGCCCACTTTTTACCACACCGGCGGATGCTGCGGGGCGCTGAGGATGCCTTCTATTCGGCCAACGCGTCGCGAGCTGCCCCGTGAACTGCGTTGCCGAGCGTCACGACCGTCTCGACACCCGTTGCGGGATCAACTGCGGCTACGTCGAGTTTCGCCCCGTACCAGCCTTCGGTGTTCCAGGTGGCGCCCTGTGGCAGTTCCGTTTCGACGAAACTGTCCTCGAACGGCCACGGGTTTGCATAGAAGTATGCATCCCCGGCGGGGTACCAACCAATGGCGATCTGGGCGCTCGTCGGTGTGCCTTCGAAGTCGACCATCTTTGCGCTGTACCACTCGGTTGCTATGTCGAACCCGTGTGGCCACAGATGCGGACCGGTGATCTCTCCAGAAACTGAGGAGTTGATCGCATCGAACGCCTCCACGACGGACGTTGCAACCGCCAGGAAAGCCGTCGCATGTGCAGCGTCGTACTCCTGGGCCCCGTCGTCCTCGTAGCGCGAGGCATCGGCGTCGATGGTCGAGCCATGGGACGATGCGATGCGCAACACAGCCTCACCGACGGACCTGGGTGAAGGACCCGCGGTCATGTCGATTCGCTCGACCGTGTCCCCAGCGGTGATGACAACTTCGTGACTTTGCAGATTGATCGTCGACACAAGTTCGGTACCGTCAGCAAGCGGTGTTGCAGCAGTGAAGAGACCTGAATCGTTGATATCCATAGCAACCTGAGCCCACCGTGGGTGAGACGGTGCAGCGGCGCGCGGGACGGCGGTCACGGCGTGCGCGTACTTCTGAAGTGTTGCTCTCGTTGGTTCCCAAGCGCCTGGCAGTTGTTCGATGCTCATCGTCTTCTTCCGTTCGACTGATGGGTACAACCCGTCGGACTGCATGAGATTCCGACGATTATCCGTTGTCGAGTCAGCTCCCGTCGCGATGAGCGGCGTCTATGTCTTGCCACTCGTCCTCGTCGTGGTCGAGCGCTCGTGCGATCGTCAACCCGATGAACAGGATGATTCCGATCGCTAAACCGAACCCGAACGTGCTGTACGCGATGAAGGAGAACACGAAGTCGCGCGGTTGGACATCCAACGTGACGAATCCGGTCGGGTGCAACGTGCTCGGAAACGTTCCATTGCTGGTAGACAGGAGTTCGAATGTTTCGATCGTCTCGGGTGAGACGGTCCAGTCCCCGAGAGTGTGTGTGATGTCGTCACGATTCTCGATTCGGAGAGTGTCCTCTGTGTTGAACGTCCACGTGGGCGGGATCTCGAGCGGGTTCTCTCCAGCTTCGATGAGGGCCGACGAACCGGGCGGGATATCGAGGCTGTACTGGACGGGATCGCCCGAATCGTTCGTGTAGATGAGAAGCGCTATCGATGAGAGCACAAACATCACAAGCGTCGAGGCCGCAATCAAACCAACCAGCTCGGCCAGCTTCCGGTACCCCGAGACCGGCTTCTTGTCCCCGTGTCCGAGGTCTGTGGCCATCAGAACAGATACAGCGTCGGGTAGATGATGACCCACGCCAGGTCAACGAAGTGCCAGTACTTCACGACGCCCTCGACTCCCCAGTAGTCCCTGGAGCCGAAATGGCCTTTCATCCCGAGGACCAGAATGATCGCGAGCCCGATCAGACCGGTGACGACGTGGAATGCGTGGAGGCCGATGAGCATGAAGTAGGTCGTGCCATAGGGCGTGCCGGGTGGATAGAGGTGCAGCGCTTCCCTGATCTCGATCGCGACGCCCCCCATGAACACGAGACCCATAAGGATCGTGAACACGGTGAAGATGATGAAGTTCCGCCGATGGTTGAACCTGATCGATGTTTCAGCGAGGTAGGCACTGATCGAAGACACGAGCAACACGATCGTCAGTATCAGCGCAAGGGTCTGATTCAGTTCCTCTGGTTTGAGTGTCCCTACCGAGAAGTATCTGGCGGAGAGAAAGGCGCCGAACAGGAACACCTCGGAGAAGATGAACATCCACAGGCCGATCCGGTTCGCTTTCGGCTGAAAGGCCAGATCCTGGTGGTATTCCTTGTGAACGTCGTCGTCCTGGACCTCTTCGCTCGGCGTTTCTTGCGTCGTATCGAGCGTCATCAGTGATCCTCGCTGAACAACGCACGGATGTGCATGAACGAATCAAGAATGATCCATCCCTTAGCCAGAATGAAAGGCATCAGGGCGAACAGAGGATCCTCCAGGTTTATGGCGACATAGAACTCGACGACGGTGAGCACACCAAGAAGCAGGGCGGCGATGACGCCTTTGCGGGTTGCCTTCTTGAGAGCGTCATGGTCGAGGGCGAGCTGGTTCGCGGTCATACGAGAACCTCTTGTTTGTCTTCGGCCGGAGGATCGTCGTCCCCGTCCTTTCCGTCTGAAACCTCGTCAGGGAAGTACGCATGGATTGAGCCCTCGACGCCGTAGTCGTATGGATGGCCAACGACTTTCGGGAGAGAGTGGAAGTTGTGATGAATAGGTGGCGATTCGATGAGCCATTCGAGCGTTCGGGCGTTCCACGGGTTCGGTGGAGCCTTCGGTCCCCAAATCGCTGAATAGATGAGATTGCCAACGAACAAGAGGAAACTCGCTCCAAGAATGAGTGCGGAGACCGAAGCGATCTTGTTCGCTGTCTCAAATGCGGGCGGATAATCGCCGATACGTCTATTCATACCGTTCATGCCAGCCCAGAACAGTGGGATGAACGTTGCGTTGAACGCGACGGTGACCCAGATCGCGAAGATCTTGCCGGCCATGTCGTTGTACATCCGCCCTGTGACCTTCGGGAACCAATAGAAGACGGCGGCCAGCAACGCGAAGATCGATCCGCCGACGATTGTGTAGTGGAAGTGCGCAACGACGAAGTACGTATCGTGGAGATGGATATCGGTTGCCACGTCGGCGAGGAAGATGCCGGTGATCCCACCGATGAGAAAGTTGAACAGCCATCCGAACGCGAGCACGAGTGGCGTTCGGAACCACAGTCTCCCTTGCCACATCGTGCCGATAATGGACAAGAAGATCACGCCTGTCGGGATGGAAATGGCCTCGGTGAGAATCATGAATGGGCCGTGCAGGACGTTCGACATCCCGGACGTGAACATATGGTGCGCCCATACGACGACGGAGAGGCCAACGATCGAGAAAATCGACACGACGACGGCTTTGTAGGCGAACAACGGTTTTCGCGCAAAGACAGTGACAAGTTCCAGGATCACACCGAATCCTGGAAGCACCATGATGTAGACCGCCGGGTGCGAGTAGAACCAGAAAATGTGTTCGTATAGCAGAGCTCCGCCGACGTCCGGTTGGAAGAAGCTCGTTCCCGCCACCCGGTCCATGGTGACGAGGATGACGGCCGCTGCGAAGAACTGGGTGAGGGTGAAAGCGAGTATCGCTGTGGCGAAACCGGCCCATGTGAAGATCGGCAGTCGGCCCCATGTCATTCCGGGCGCCCGCATCGTGATGACGGTCACGATGATGTTGATACCACCGAGAATCGAGGACATGCCGAAGGCCACGATCGCCATGTTGAACAGGATCTGACCTGACTCGTTGGTCACCGACAAGGGTGCATACGACGTCCAGCCGGCGTTGAACGCCCCGAGGAGCGGCGATGCGAGCAGAGCAATGGCGACCGGCGGGAGGAGCCAGAAACCGATTGCATTGATGCGCGGGAAGGCCATGTCCGCAGCACCGATCTGGATCGGGATGATGTAGTTTCCGAAGGCGCCGAGAATTCCCGCCACCGCGACCGCGACCATCAATATGCCGTGCATCGAAACGATCTTGTTGAAGTCGTCGAGGTCGACGATCCCGATCCCTGGCGATGCGAGTTCGATTCGAATAATCATCGCGGAGAGTCCGCCGATGAGCAGAACAGCGATGAGGGTGACACCGTACTGAATGCCGATGACCTTGTGATCGACGCTGAACTGGAAGTAGCGTCGCCAGCCCGGATCGGTGGAAACCTGCGGCGTCTTGCCTATCCACTGGCGCCCGAATGCCTCAAGGCCACCGATGCCACCCAACCAACCCATGAGGGCAAGGATGAAACCGAACACGACCGAAACATCGCTGGTTGGGGTTACCCCGCGGATCGCGACCGTCAGCCAGATACCGACGATATAGCCGATGGTCGCCATGACGATCGCTCGTATGAGGTACTTCAACGTGGTACTCCGATGAACATTCTTCTATCCGTCCTCAGCCAGGGTGTCCATGTACTCCAGAAAATCGCCATCGCTGACGATCCTGATTGGCATCAGCATCGTTGCGTGACCCGCGCCGCATAGCTCTGCGCATTGGATACGGAGATTGACGTCGCTGTCTTCATAGGTGCCCTCACGCAGAGCGGTCGCCGCCACGGAGGTGACGAGCCCAGGAACGGCATCGATCTTGACGCGGAAGGCGGGAACCCAGAAGGAGTGAAGAACATCGGTGCTCGTAACGTCGTACCGGACGCGTTTCTCGGAAGGTATGACGAGCTCATCGAGAGCGATCTCTCCATTGGGATAGGTCACCTGCCAGAAGAACTGAGAGGCCTGAAGCTCGATCACGTAGTCCTGGGTCGCTTCACCACGAATCTCGGCGAGTCCGATGAACCCGGGGTTGATAACCACGTAGATGGCGAGGGCAGTCGTCACGATGAGCCAGGTCGTAACGAGAACCTTGTTGTCGCGCTGAGGTGGGCCGTCCTCGCGTTCAGCGCCTTTGGACCTCCAACCGATCGCACCCCATGTCATGACAGCGAGCACGATCGCCATCACCGGGGCGGCAAGGTACTGGAGTAACAGCATCGCGCTGTCGACGACCTCTGCCTCCTCAGCCCATTCGGCAGGGAACCAGTTGATCTGTCGAGTTGCCACCACGAGGAGGGTGGTATAGCCCAGCCAGAGTATTGCGACTGGTATCCACGATCTACGCACGAAGCCTCCTGGCAACCGTTCCGTATAAATTTCGACGGGCGAGATAGTACACGTAGCCTGCGCCGTCTTACCACAGCTGGTATGACACCCGGGCACGAGCCACGCCCACTTGAGCGGAGCCAGCGACCATTCGCTTGTGCGGCATGCTAACCACGAGGTGGACCTTTCCGAAGTCGCGTCTTCTACTCCGTCGGGGACCCGTCAATGTCAACCATCAGCTGGTTGAAATCGGCGAATCGAGGGGGTACATCTCTGAACACGAACTCACCGTTCGAGCGCAGTGCTTCGGCATCGGCCAGAAGGCTTGCGTACACACCACGAAAGAGACGCGAACCCGTCGAGATCCTCGCAACACCCACGGAGGCGAGCATCGGCACCGTCATTCCCGGCCATGCAAGCACGTTGACCGGGATGTCCACAGAGTTGACGACGGCAACAACGTCCTGCTCTGTCGCCAAACCGGGTGCGTACACGACGTGGGCGCCAACCGCTTCGAAGGTCTGAAGGCGTTCGATGGACATGTTGACATCGCCGATCCCAAACAGCAGGTTCTCGCTGCGGGCAGTGATAGTGAATGGATATGTGGCCGCCTCGGCTGCTGCGACGGCCGCAGCCACTCGCTCCACTGCCAGATCGAGATCGTAGATCGGCCGCTCAGGGTTGCCGGTTGCGTCCTCGATCGAGCATCCCACGACACCCGTTTCGATAGCGCGAGAAACCGTGTCGGCGACTCCCTCGGGCTCATCTGCGAAACAGCGTTCCAGATCGGCGAAGACCGGGAGTGAGGTCGCACCGGCGATATCGGTGGCGTGGGCGAGAGCCTCGTCACGGGTGATGCCGCCGTCCGGTTTGCCTATCGAGTTGGCGAATCCGGCACTCGTCGTGGCGAGCGCATGGAATCCCATCGCTTCGAGCAGCTTCGCTGACCCCTTATCCCAGGGATTCGGCAGCAACAGAGGAGACCCCGGGATATGAAGATCCCTGAATGTCCCTGCCTTCTGTGCAACGGTTGTGGGCGTCACACGAGATTCGCCGTGAGCGTGATCTCCACGTTGCCGGCCAGTGCATTGCTCACGGGGCAGCCGTCCTTTGCCGCTTGCGCTTTCTCTGCAAAGGTCTCTGCGTCGATGCCTGGTACGACTGCATCGACGGTCAATTCCATCGTGCGAATACGAAACCCGTCGTCGCCCTTGCTGAATGTAGCGACAGCCTTCGTATCGAGATTTTCGGGAGGGAATCCTGCCCCGGCCAGTTCGTTGGAGAACGCCATGGAGAAACATGCGGCGTGAGCCCCGGCGATCAGTTCCTCGGGACTCGTTTTGCCTGCTGCTTCTTCCGTACGGCTTGCCCAGCTAACAGGAAGCGGCCCGGCCGCACCACTGTTGAAATCCACTGTTCCGGCTCCGCCAAACAGATCTCCCTGCCAATTCGCTGTTGCTGTGCTCTTCATCTCGTGATCCTTCCGCTGGATGGTGTGAATGGTGGCGCGACAACCGGTTCAGGTCATCGATCGCGGTCAGGTCATCATACGGTTCCCTGAGACCCCCGGTAACGCGACCAAATCGACGTGCAGACCCGGTTCGGAACGTATTGACGCTGGCGACGCGAGCTAAGCGCCCTCGCCTCCCGACAGCAGGATCGAATTGCCATCGGGGTCGTCGATCATCGCGAAATAGGTGTTGATCGGCGTGTCGTATGGCTCCATGTGGGGTGAGTAGCCGTACGCCACGAGTTCCTCGAACTTCGCATCGACCGCCTCA
>BTQP01000104.1:0-7272 GCA_036985935.1 Acidimicrobiia bacterium
TACTGACAGGCCTCGTGATGCTTGCGGCCGGGTTCTTCAAGCTCGGCTCCGTTCTCCGATTCGTATCCAACGCGGTGATGGTGGGGTTCATCAACGCCGTTGGTGTCAACATCATTCTCGGACAACTCGAGAACTTCACCGGCTATGAGGGGCAAGGCGCCAACCGCGTGGCGAGGGCAATCGATACGCTGTTCAGTCTCGGACAGCTCCACCTTCAAACGGTGGTGATCGGTACTGCGACGATCGTCCTGATCGTCGTGCTTGAGCGAACGAGGCTCAAGGCACTTGGCATGGTGGTCGCGATCGTGCTGACCTCGGCGGTAGTACCCCTCCTCGGCTGGGAAGTTCTTCAGCTGAGCAGCATCGCAGAGATCCCGAGATCGTTGCCGCTTCCGTCACTCCCAATCATCAGCGCGGTACCGAGTTTGATCATCCCTGCACTGTCTCTGGCTTTCATCGGACTGGTGCAAGGTGCCGGGATCTCAGCGAACTTTCCGAATCCCGATGGCAGCTATCCCGACATGTCGAAGGACTTCGTAGGCCAGGGCGCAGCGAACGTTGCCGTAGGAATGTTCCAGGGCATGCCCGTCGGTGGATCCATGTCGGCGTCGTCGCTCGTAAAGACCGCCGGCGCAAAAAGTCGCTTGGCGTTGCTCATCGCAGGACTCGTCATGGCGGTGGTCATTCTCGTCTTCGGCTCTGCCGTGGGCTACATCGCTATGCCTGCGTTGGCGGGGCTGCTCATGACCGTCGGATACAGAACCGTGAAGCCTGACGACATCAAAGCAGTGTGGAAGACGGGCGCCGTCCAGGCAACGGTGATGACCGTGACGTTCGTGCTCACGATGGTCATAGCCCTCCAATACGCGGTGCTGGTCGGTGTCGGAATCTCGATGATCCTGTACATCATCACGCAGTCAAATAGCCTCACTCTCAAGCGTCGGGTGTTCGAAGACAACGGTCGCTACCGCGAAGTTGACGCTCCGAACGAACTTCCGACGAACGAAGTCGTGGTGCTCCAACCCTACGGAAGTCTGTTCTTCGCAGCAGCGCCTGTATTCGAGGAAGCGTTGCCGGATGTTGAACCTGGCAGCGTAAACAGTGTGGTGATTCTCAGACTCCGGGGCCGCAGTGACCTCGGTTCAACGTTCATGGAAGTTCTTGGCCGATACGCCGAGGAACTCGCCGCCGTCGGAAGCAAGCTTGTCATCATTTCGGGCGACGCGAACCTTCATCAGCAGCTCGCAACGACACACGTTACCGCCGCGGTCGGCACCGAGAACATCTATACATCTGACGAGTGGGTTGGCGCAACGCTGAAAGTTGCATACGACGACGCGACCGCGTGGGTCGCTCGCAACAGACCGCCGAACGAACAGGGCGACACCAACACGAACGCGCCGACCGATCTGTAGGCCTCGGCTGGTAAGGGTCAGAGACCGAGGATCTGCTTCTTCTTCGCCTCGAACTCTTCGTCCGTGAGGATGCCTGCATCGCGAAGCGAGCCGAGCTTCTCAAGCTCTGCCATGTAGTCGGAACCACCGCCGGTCGGTGCTGCTGGTGCGGCTGGCGGTGCAGCACCCTGTTCGGTGTCAGCTGCCGTGACTTTCTGTTCCTCGATGCCCAGCTCTTGCATAGCCTGTGCGAGCTCGGCATCCTCGAGTTCCTCGGGGTCGACGCCGGTGTGCTGCTGAATCCTATCGGCATCCTTCGTCGACATCTTGTATACACCGTATCCAACAAGGCCGCCCACGAGCATCACTCTGCGACGTCTGCGCCTCCGACGAGTGCGCCTCACACGTCCTACTGGTCTTCCTGCTCCGCCTCTTCTCCTTGGCATCCACTTCTCCTGTCGACTTGTGAATTCATGCTAGCGCCGCCAGGACGGGGAGATACCTAGGTTCTGCGGTCGACCTGGTAGTTCGTGCCGGCCGTGCGTTTTGCGACCTCCTTCATTTCCGAAGCAACGGACGACGCTTCCCATTCGCTTGCGAGGGGTTTGTTCTCGGTCGTCGCAACGCCCATCGACAACGAGCAGATTGGGAACGCATGTCGCTCACCGCGGCGATCTGTGACCTCGATGTAGCCCTGAAGGGCATCGGCGGTGTCGTAGTGCTCGAGGATCCCATCGTCAAAAGTGACCACGACTTCGTCACAGAACGGTTTCATGTTTTCGGCGCGAATAATCGCGATGAAGTCATCGCCGCCAACGTGTCCGATGAATCCTTCAGGGTCGCCGACCTCATGTGCAGCGGCAAGCAACACGCGTGCGGTGAACTTGATGACCGTATCGCCGCGCATGAAGCCATAGTGGTCGTTGAATGCCTTGAAATTGTCGAGGTCTGCATGAACAAGCGCGAAGGGCTGCGCTTCAGCGACCCGACCTTCCAGCTCACCGGTGATCCGAAAGTTTCCGGGAAGCCCTGTGAGCGGTGACAGGTCACGCATCTGCTGTGAGCGGCGGAGCACGGTGCGGACACGTGCGATGAGCTCCTCAAGATCGAACGGCTTTGTGATGTAGTCGTCAGCGCCGAGGTCAAGCCCCTTCACTCTGTCTTCGGCGAGTGACCGCGCCGTGAGCATGATCACCGGAACATTCGCCGTAGGTGGATCGCTGCGCATACGACGAAGTACCGTGAGCCCATCGATCTCGGGCATCATCACGTCGAGCAACATGAGATCTGGTGGAGCCGCTGCGGCCTTCTCCAACGCCTCCCTGCCGCCGCCTGCCAGTTCGACCTCGAACCCATCAAGCTCCAGATTCAGTCTGACGAACTGGAGAATGTCCGGGTCGTCGTCGACCACGAGGATCCGTTCTGTCATGTACTTTCAACACCCACAATCGACTTCAACTGCCGTATGGCGCTCAACGGATCGTCCGCTCCGAATACCGAAGTCCCTGCGACGAACACGTTCGCACCGGCCGAGCGCGCCCGGCCAATCGTGCGGAGGTCCACTCCCCCATCAACCTGTATATCGGTCCGGAGCGCACGCGAATCAATGGTTTCTCTCAACGTTGTGATCTTTTCGAGCGAGATGTCCATAAAGTCTTGGCCACCGAAGCCTGGTTCCACACTCATCACGAGGACCAGCGAGCAGTGTTCGAGGTACGGGTCGATCGCGTCGACCGGCGTATGGGGCGACATCGCGAGACCAAAATCGAGCCCGAGGCTCGCTGCTTCGTCCATCGCTGGTTTGGGGTTCGGGACTGACTCTATATGGACCGTCACGCCGTCACCACCGGAGTCTTTGATGGCGCGAAGGTATCGCAGCGGGTCGGTGATCATCAGATGGCAGTCGAGGTAGAGATCGGTTGCTGCGGCGATGGACGCGATGACGGGCGGACCAAGTGATATGTTCGGGACGAAGTGGCCATCCATCACGTCTACGTGCAGCGAGTCGATCTCTGACGCAATCTCACTGACTGCACGAGAGAGGTTGGCGAAGTCGGCTGCGAGAATAGAGGGAGAGATTCGTGTTTCGTTCATCATCACCCGAGATTGTATAGGGTTGTTGCCTCGCTTCTGAGGAAAGGTGACACATGGATACCTATCGCGTCGCTGATGGCGTGCCGTTCGCGTTGGGGTCAGTCGACCCTCGCGAGAAATCCGCATACTCCGAGCTCACGAAGAAGACGAGTATCAAGGCTCTCGCCGGTCAACGTCGGCAGCTTGCGGAACTACAGCGGCTCTTGTGGGCGGACGGTGGACGGAGTCTGCTGCTCGTGCTCCAGGCGATGGACACCGGCGGTAAGGACGGCACCATCCGCAAGGTGTTCACGGGAGTCAACCCTCAGGGA
The DNA here is from genome assembly GCA_036985935.1 of Acidimicrobiia bacterium. Lineage (GTDB taxonomy): Bacteria > Actinomycetota > Acidimicrobiia > Spongiisociales > UBA5794 > JAMBLL01. The sequence continues at coordinate 3,800 of BTQP01000104.1, forward strand.
GTTGATGTTCGAGGTTTCGGTGTCCCAAGCGATATCGAATTGGATCATGACTATCTCTGGCGCGTGCACCTTCAGGCACCTCGCAGAGGGCGAATAGGCATATTCAACCGGTCGCACTACGAGGACGTCCTCGTCGTTCGGGTCAACGGTCTGGTACCTGAGGACCGCTGGCGGCCCCGCTACGAGCACATCCGCAATTTCGAGCGAATGCTCACTGATGAAGGCACCGTGATCGTCAAGGTCATGTTGCATATATCGAAAGAGGAACAGGCCGAGCGATTGCAGGCCCGCCTCGACGACCCGTCGAAGAACTACAAGTTCAATCCGAGCGACCTCGAGTCCCGTCGCCGGTGGGAGGAATACATGGCAGCGTACGAGGAGGCCATCAACGAGACGTCGACCCGGAACGCCCCGTGGTTCGTCGTCCCGTCCGACCGCAAGTGGTATCGCAACCTCGTCGTTTCTCAAATCCTCATCGATACGCTCAAGAGCCTCGACCTGGCCTATCCCGAGCAGGAACACGACCTCTCAAACATCACGATCAACTAACGCTGACACACTCTCCGGCTGCGACGAACCTTCAGCGGTCGAAGGTGGTTATGAACATCCCGTCCGTTTGCGTGATGTGCGGAGCAAGGAGAACCCCGTCTCCCCACGCGAGACCTGGCACATCATCTGGTCGGTAGCCTCCAAGACCGTCGACAACGTCGATCGTTTCCTCGGGAAACACCGTGCACACGCTGTAGACGAGGCGTCCGCCTTCTTTGACGAGCGACAACGCCTTTTGCAACATTCTCCTCTGGAACTCGCCGTAGCGCCGCGGTGCGTCCTCGCCGATCCGGTAACGGATCTCTGGCCGGCGACGCAACGTGCCAAGACCCGTGCAGGGCGCGTCGAGTAGCACACGATCGAACGATCGTGTGCGAAGAGCCGGCCTTCCGGCATCCGCGAGAACCCAGTCGACCTTGCCCGAATCGGCCAGGCGCCTCTTCGCCGTTGCAAGACGTCGGTAGTGGTTATCGCAGGCGACGACGCTCCCCGTTTCACCAACGAGATCGGCGATGATTCGCGTTTTTCCGCCTGGAGCCGCCGCAAGATCGGCCACGCGATCGCCCACACTCACCTCGAGAGCATTCACCACTGCAACCGATGCGGGGTCGATGACCTCGATCAATCCGGACGACACAAGTGAGGAAACATCGGTGTCCTCCGTGGCATACGACGCTCCAGACACCCCCGAGGAAGCGCCACGAATCACACCATCGTTCGATCGAAAGCCCGTGCGAGCGGGGGCATTGCTGCCGTCAACGAACTCGCGGGTCTTCTCCTGGAATATGGACGTCAGGCGATCGTAGAGCCAAGCCGGCATGCCCAGCGTGGAGTCACTCGGCACCGCCTCATCGAGTTGGCGGACGACAGAGCGGAGGACGCCATTCACGAATCCGGCAGCCTTCGGCCTCCCGAGCTGGCGAATTGCATCGACAGCTTCTGACACGGCGCTGTGCGGTGAGCGCCGCAGATATCTCAGCTCACCCGTAGCGATTCGCAAGACAGCTAGAACCTCTGGCTGGATTCGATCGGTTTCGCGCGAGGCTGCTCGTTCTATCGTTTCGTCGATCGCCGGCAGGTACCTGAGCGCCTCGAATACGAGCCGTTGATACAGCGCGTGGTCGCCGCTGCCAAGCGCCCGGTCGTTTGCAACGACGATGTTGCTGTAGGCACCGTGGTCGGTGACCCGATCGAGTGTTCGCGCTGCCCTGGCGCGGGTTGACAGATCGTCAGTCGTCATCTGAGGCAAACGCAAGCGGGATGCCTCTGCGCCCGTTCATCCATACTGATGCGCTCTGGGAGGCCTTCCCAGGGGCCTGGACAGTGCGCAACTCGAGCGATCCGTCCCGAAACCCCGCGGTCACAACACCGTTTGTCACCTCGATCGATGACCGGGTGGCAGGGACGGATGCGATAGTGGCCGCGTGGATCTTGAGATCGCCGTCTTTCGTGCGTATCCAGGCGCCTGGTCTCGGCGTGAACGCCCGCACCGCCCGCTCCGCCTGAGCGACGTCCCATGTCGAGTTCAGCCGGGCCTCGTCCTTCTCCAACTTCGCTGCATGTGTCACTCCCGCCGCAAGTTGGGGCACAGGACGTCTCCGCCCGTTCATGAAGTCCGGGACCATCCGATCGACGAGGGTTGCCCCGAGAAACGACAATCGTGCGGTGAGGGAACCTCCCGTCTCGCCCGGTCCGATCGGCGTCGAGATTTCGCCAAGAATTGGGCCCGTGTCGAGACCAGGGTCGATATGCATAAGGGTGACACCGGTCGTTTCGTCACCCGCCGCGATCGCTCGCTCCACAGGTGCTGCCCCGCGCCACCGCGGAAGAAGTGAGAAATGTACGTTGAGGAAGCCGTACGGTGGTACCGACAGAACGGCAGGTTTGAGAATTCTCCCGTAGGCAACGACGAGTGCTATGTCCGGGCGGATCGAGGCGACGAGATCGAACAGCTCCTCCCCTGTTTCCGGCTGTGCGACCTCAAAGCCGAACTGTTCGGCCGCCTTTTTGACGGATGAGACGGCCTTTTCAGAACCGCGACCCGCCCGGCGATCTGGCTGTGTGATCACAAGTTCGACATCCTCCACATCGCAAAACGCTGCGAGGCTTGGAACCGCGGCGGCGGGCGTCCCGAGAAATATCCCTGCCACTATCGACTCCTTGCGATGCCGAGCGACTGCTCGCGGATCTCCTTGAGGGCGATCCTCTTGGTACGTGCACCGAGATGCGACAAGAGCAGCACGCCGTCAAGGTGATCGGTTTCGTGTTGGAGGACGCGACCGATCAACTCATCGCCTTCGAACGTCACGGGGGCCCCATCGGCATCGAAACCCTCGGCGCGTGCGTAGTCGTGTCGCTTGATCTGCCAGTACCGGTCGGGTACCGACAAACAGCCCTCTTCGTATTTCCACTTGCCTTCCGTTTCAACGATGGCCGGATTCACCATCGCAAATGGCCCCTCCCCGACGTCGGCGACGAATACTCGCTTTGGTATGCCGATTTGAGGCGCCGCGAGCCCGACACCTGGAGCTTCGTACATCGTTTCGAACATGTCTTCGATCAAACGTGCGAGATCGCTGTCGAAGGAGAGCACCGGTGCTGCTTTCAGATGCAGCACAGGGTCCGGAAACGTACGAATCGGATAGACCGCCATGTTCCAAAGGCTAACGGCCGCCTAGGGGCTGTGTCGCTCGCACCAGAATCGGCGATCGATCCCGTATAGGTCACCTAGATGTGACAACCGCGGACGCTTCCCCGGCGCGTTGGTGTGATGCCGTGAGTCCCCCAGGACCTTGTGCGAACCCGCTGACGGTCCTGGCCCTGGCTTCCTACCCTGTGTGTCATGGCGGATCGGGAGCGGTTCATACCTCAACGGGTCGGGCAGACCACGACGAAGCTGTGCAGTCTGCCGTGGCTTGAAGATC
>BTQP01000105.1:0-7248 GCA_036985935.1 Acidimicrobiia bacterium
CCATTCTCGCCATCGACGACGATGGCTCAGTCGCATGGGAGCGAGCGGGTACGGCGCAGTCCGCCTCATCATCCCTTGTGATCGCTCAGGTACCCGACGAGAGTGGGAAGCTCGGTTGGGCTGTGCTCGACCGTGCCGACGGTGAACCAACCACCGAGATCGGGCCGCTGCCGGAGACTTCTCGGGAGGGTGCCTGGGTCACGGTTTCACGTAGCACAGGACTCATTGCGACGGTCAATGCGACGGATTCGCGCTCGAGCCTCACAATACGCGGCTCCGAGCTATCGGCTCCACGCATCATCCAGATCGATAGGTCCGTGCTTCCTTTTGGCTTCACGAGTCAAGCGGAGTATTTCGTGTTCAAGGCAGCCGATACCAACGATCTGGTCTTCGTCAACTGGCGTACTGGGGCGATTCGCCCGGTTCCTGTACCCGACGAATACGAGGTCATCGGTCTCGATCTGGGCTGATCACATCTCTTTGACAAGCCGCGCCGAAAGGTTGCCGTTACATTCGATCGCGATATCGCCCAGGCCGAGCCACCCGGCGAATCGTCGCAGCTCGGACGCCAGCGCCGGAGCGACTTCGTCTTCGCTGTGCGAACTTTCGACGAAAGAACCGCGAACGAGCAACGTTCGGGTTTTCCTGTCAGCCTTCAAGTCGACACGGCCGACGAGGTTACCGTCGAGCAAGAACGGCAGAACGTAGTAGCCAAAAACGCGTTTCGGTTCGGGGACGTAGATCTCGATCCGGTAGTGAAACCCAAAAAGACGCTCGGCTCTCCCGCGGTTCCATACGACCGGATCGAACGGACTCAGGAGCGTCGCGCCTGATATGTTCCTCGGACGAACAGCATCGGGATCGATGTACACAGGACCCTTCCACTCAGACACCGACACCTCTTCGATGATCCCATCTGCTGCAAGAGCACCAAGCACGGACCTTGCGGTTGGCACATGGAGCCGAAAGTAGTCGGCGATGTCTGTCGCTGTCCCGATTCCGCAGTGTCGCACAGCGTCAACCAGAAGTTGGCGATAGGCGTCACGCTTGTCGACGCTTCGGTTCTCAAACAGATCGGAAGGTATGGCGCGTCGCGGAAGGTCGTAGAGCCGGGTGAAATTCGCGGTGCGCAGTGCAGTGACGTCTCCCTGAGCGAACAGCACCTCAAGCGCAACTTTCCCCGGTCCATACCCCCACCACGCCTCGTTTCGATGGTTCGGTGCGTCGAGATCCCGCACGGTCAGTGGCCCCTTCGTCTCGACCTGGCTGAGCACGTCATCCATCAGCCCCGGATGGGCCTCCAGCAGCGCTTGCGCTCGTCGCCAGGGGCGCATCGTCTGCATCTTCCAGCGCCAGAGGGGATATCGCTCGACGGGAAGCACCGCCGCCTCATGTGCCCAATATTCGAAGTTCTCCCCCGATCGGTTGAGCCAGCGATCGAGGTGGTCCGGAGCGTACGGACCAAGCCGAGCGTAGAACGGCATGTAGTGCGAGCGGACGCAGACATTCACCGAGTCCAGTTGAACAAGACCGACCTGGCTCATGACTCGCCGAAAATGACGTGAGTCGATGCGTCCGGTGGACCGTTTCGTCGTGAAACCCTGAGCGCCGAGTGTTATGCGCTTCGCCGCATCGATTGAAATTCGTCTCATCCGCCCACCTCCCAAACGCCGTCTACGCTACCGACTATGGTCCGCAAGTTTCTCGCAGCGCTACGTACGTTCACTCTGGTTCCCCTGTTTTTCGTGTATACGCTCATCGTGTCTTCTTTCATCATCATCTACGGCGTGTTCCGGCCTACATCCCCGGTTTTTGACAACGTCGTCAAGCGTTGGGCGTCCTTGTTCCTCAAGATTCCACCCGTCCGCTACACGGTGGAGGGCCTCGAGAAGGTAGATCCGAACAGGCGGTACGTGGTCGTTTCCAATCACCTCTCGCTCTTTGACATCCCGATGCTGTTCTGGACGTTGCCGATTCACGGCCGTTTCCTCTCGAAGAAAGAAGTCTTCAAGATTCCGCTTGTGGGACATGCGATGCGCAGGATCGGCATCATCGAGATCGACAGAGCGTCCGGAGGATCGTCCAGGCAAGCGATCAACGATGGCGTAAAGGTCGCAGCAGAACGTGGTTACTCGTTGATCGTCTTTCCCGAAGGCACGCGCGGCTCTGGCGACGAACCCCTGCCGTTCAAGAAGGGTGCTTTCCGAATTGCGATCGATACGGGTCTTCCCGTACTGCCGGTGGTCATCGAAGGTACAGATCGAATCTCGCGACCGGGCTCGCGTCTGTACTACCCGGGCAGGGCCCGCGTGGTGATCCTCGAACCGATCGAGACCCGCGACTTGACCAACAAGGACAACCTCAACACACTCGCAAGAACAGTCGAGGGCGCCATGAACGAAACCTACGCCAACCTCCGCCACGAATAGGCCGCCTCCCGAAGGTTCGCTGTCGTCCGAGAACCCACGACAGGCTGTCGGCTGTCGACTGTCAGCTGTTGGCTGGTAGCTGTGCTCAGTCATACACACCGATGAGATATGTATGCCCATCGCGTACCTCACATAAGTACGCGCCTGCCGGGGTGACGATCTGGTATCGATCGGATGATCCTTCACCATCCCACCATCTGCCAACATGTCTCCACGGACCAGCCCACGACAGAACAGGCACCCACCGGCTTCGTAACCTCACATGTTCTGGTGTTCCCTCGACCCATGACACGGGAAATGGAACAGGGTCCGGAGGCACAAGGGTCGGAGCAGGTCCGGGAATCTTCCCCGGCCATGGTGCATGGATGTCACGTGCCTCGTTCACCGGACCCTCCCCCCAACGACTCCACAGCACCTGTTGACCCGGGTCACGGCCGCCCTGTGGAACGGCAACGAGCACGTTGTCAGCGCCTGCTATCGCCTGGACCTCCATGAGGGCTCTCTCTGTCTCCTCTACCGCTTTGACATCCTCTTCGAGCGCGAGCTGTCGACCGCTGCCGGAGAGATCGCCAGGTTCAAGACGCAATGAGGCGATGCCACCGCGTATCCCAGCGGAGACCCCGTCGATCCATGCACGTAGTTGCCAACGAACCCTGTCAGCAAGCGTGTGGTCGTCAAAAGGATCCGCACTTCGCCATGTACGGATTCGCTCCGTTCCATCAGCTGCGGTGGCTGTCACAACAACCCTGTGAGGAGCCATGCCATGTGGGGCGAGTTGGCTGATCAACCGTTGAGAGAGGTTCCGTGCAATGAAAGAGGCCTGCTCGAAGTTCTCGATGGGAGGATCGAATATTGCCTCTATTGCCGGATCCTGGGGGATATCTCTGGGAAGTGTCTCATTTCCTATGCCCTGCGCAATCCGGTGGGCGTTCATCCCCTGGCGACCGAACCGCGATATGACAGCGTCATGAGGCAGCTCCGCCAGTGCGCCAAGCGTGGTGATTCCAAGCCAACGAAAGGTGGCTGCGAGGTCGTCGCTCCCAATTGCAGCTATATCGAGATCCGCGAGGAAAACCGAATCGTCCTCGACGACAAACAACGGAGACTTCTCTGATGTTGTGCGCACCGCCTGCCACGCTGCAAAGGGTCCCGCTGCGATGCTCATCCTTCGGTCACCCCCAAAGGCCTCCAACTCCTTGTCTAAACGTTCAACAAGGGCTAGTTCACTCCCGTAGTACGAAACCGCACCGGTAACCGGTATGAAAACAAGACCTGGGTCAGCGATCTCCACCCGTGGTACGACCGACTCGATGTGCTCGACAACAGGCTCGAACCGGGCCATGTCAGCGACCTCGTCCCGCACGATGGTGACAATCGTCGGGCACAGGGCCTCGGCCGCGCGACGCTTCATGCCAACTGAGATCCCCGCTGCCATCGCAAGAGCATTCAGCGCAACCACCGTGTTCTTGTCGTTTACCGCCTGCTGTGGTGCCTCATGCGAAACGCCTGGATGCCTGAGTGTCCATGTGGGATACCACACGCAGATTGTTCGTTCCATCGTCTTGTACCTCGACCATTCGTTCCATGCCTCTCGTTGCTTTCCCTGATGCTTCGAACAGGGTGCGACGGTTCGTCAAATTGCCGTGGCCGGCCTCTGTGCCTTCCCACAGAACATCACGGGCGTCAAGATTGAGATGCGCCAAACCAGCGGGAAGCTTGCCTGTGACAGGGCGAAACACGACAGGTGTGCGCTTCGCCCTCGCTTTTGCAGCGAGTTTGAAGAGCGCCTGATCCTTCAACCCGGCAGGCACCTCGGCATATACACCTCGAGCACCGTCAAGCAGGGTTGCAACGATGCGACTCCACGACACAATGTCGCTGCTGCGCACCACCACGAATCGTTCGGGTTCGATCCCCATTTCCCATGCGGCCAGTGGGTTCGCCCACCCACGCACATCGAGATACACAAGAGGACCATGTGCGGCATAAGGAACAAGCAGCGACATCCCGATACGGGTGAGCCCGGATCCAGGAACCCCCGTCAACCCCGCAATCTGACCTGGAGCGAGCGAAAGCACATTGTCGACCTTTTCAAGATCACGTTGTAGAAGGGTCAACGAATCGACCGAATATTCAAGGCTGGCGACCACCGCTGGTGTCCTCTCGTATGTTCACACCAGCGTGCGCCCTTCGCTGGAATGTCACGTTAGTCGAACATACGTTCGACCGCAAGAGAGGGACACCCGGCGGGGAAACCTACCGGAATCAAGTCAACACCAGTGCTGAGAATCTCCTCTGACACGCTGGCGCGCCCGCGTGTATTCTGGCGTCCAGAGCTCTCGCAAACAAAGGAGCACACCACGTGTCAGTAGCCAAGGTGATAGAGATCACGTCAACCTCCCCCGGATCCTTCGAGGATGCCATCCGACAGGGCATACGAAAGGCCCAGCAGTCGATCGAGGGTATTCGGGGCGCATGGGTATCCGAGCACAAGGTCGTGCTCGACGAGGACGGAAACATCAAACATTTCCGCGTCGACATGAAACTGACCTTCATACTCGACTGACAACACATCACTGAAAAGGACGGGGGTATCGACACATACCTCTTCGACGTCGACGGCACTCTTGTCGACTCACGCCAACCGATTCTTATCGCCCTGAACTCTGCACTGTCCAAAAACGGTTTAGCCGAGATACCCGCAGATCAACTCTGGCGCCATGTCGGACCACCGCTGCAATTGACCCTCGAAACGCTGCTCGAAGAACGTGGAGAAGACACGGCCCTCATCCCGCTTCTCATCGAGGACTACCGAGCCGAATACCAGCCGATATCGGTCGAACTAGCCGCGACGTATCCGGGTATGGCTGAGCTTCTCAGTTCTCTCACCGGGCATGTGCGCCTCGGAGTTGTGACCTCCAAACCACTGGTATACACGGTGCCGATTCTCAACGCACTCGGCTTCGCATCGATGTTCGAGACCATCGAAGGACCCGATCTGTCGGAGATCGAAGCAAAATCCGTGACGATGGCAAGAGCGCTCACTCGCCTCACAAGCACCAATGAAATCAATGCGGTAACGATGATCGGTGACAGACACCACGACATTGAAGCCGGAGCGGAACACTCGGCGACAACGATCGGTGTCACCTGGGGTTTCGGTTCGCGCGAAGAACTCATCGAGGCAGGCGCCGACTACATCGTCGATCACCCCGATGAGATCCTCACGATCCTCAGATAACACGCACCTGGCTACCTGCCGATCGTCCTACAAGTCGTGCCACACACTGCGTTCAAGGATTGGCTATCTCTGTGACTTCGGCTAGCAGCTCTGAGATGGGAATTGGTCCGAAGCCATCCCGACTGTCCAACCCGTTCTGCCTGTTGTCACCCATGAGCCAGACTTCGTCGGCTCCGAGCGTGATCGGACCGAACGGGAGCATTGGAATCTGGGGATTCTTTATGTATGGCTCGTCGAGGATGCGGCCGTCTACGTACAGGACGCCGTCGCGCGCCTCGATGGTTTCGCCCGGCAGTCCGATCACGCGGCTCAGGAACTCCGTCCATATCCCGTCGGTTTGACGTGGGTTGGCGTACAACACGATGTCAAGCCGTTCGGGGAAACGGGAGTCGTATGCGCTGCGGTCAATAGTGAGCAATGAGTCGGTCCGGATGGTGTCTTCCATGGCATTGGCCATGCCCCTCGGAAGAACGTCGCGCGCCAGCATCACGTCACCTACAAACGCTGCTGGTTGCGAAGCGACCGCGGTCGACGTGTCCTCTGCCTGGTAGGCCGTGAATACGATCGCACCACCGATCCCGATAACGATGACGAAGGCCGCAATCGCGGCCAGGACGCCAGTTCGCCGATAACTGGTTCTGTTTCGTGACGTGTTTTGGGTCCGCTGGATCTGTTGTGTCTTCAATGTTCCGTTCCTCTCGTCGATAGCGTCGAGGAGAGCGGTAGTGGCCATCACCGTGGCTGGAAGATCGGTCTCGTCCGGGACGGGATTGATCGCCGCGACACGTCTGAAGATCGGTGCAAGGTCGTTCATCGCTCACCTCCCTTCGCGACGGGACGGGGATCGGGTGAGAAGATGACAGCCCTGGGTTCGGCTGTCATCCGTGTGAGTTTCTTTCGGATTCGCGCAAGACGGTTGTCGACCGCTTTGGGAGTCAGATGCATGACCGATGCGATCTCGCGACTCGTCAGTCCCTCCCATGTCCGAAGAAGCAGGATCTCTCGCTCAACCACACGTAGTTGATCGATTGCAGCAAGAAGGTCCGTCTCCTGTGCGTTACGGACGACGATGACCTCAGGGCTTTCTTGGTGAGCACCTGGTTCCCGAGCGATACGTTTTGTGAGTCTTCGGGATCGTTCAGTGCTGCGCCTGGCGTTGCGCACGACGTTCCGCGCGATCCCGTACAACCAGAGACGCTGCTCGTCTCCAGCGGGCGCCTGATGCCTCTTCCTCCATACCGTGAGGAACGTGTCCGCTACTGCGTCATCTGCCTGTGACACGGGAAGGCGGCGAAGGCAATATGCCCGGATCGCTGGTTCGTGCACGTCAAACACCTCCCTGAATGCTGCGTCGTGAGTTGGAGATGACACCGAGGTTTCCCTCTCCGCTCTGGTTTCCTTCATTGCTCTCTATGAACATACATGTCCAGATCGCAAGATTTCCCCCGCTTTGGAATCATCGGGTGACGAACCCGTTCGCGGACATGTACCCAATGAGCTCAGCGTTCGAATGAGCGCAACCGGGATGGGGATTCCGACTGATGAAGGATCCACGAAAAGGTGGATCCTTCATCGCGC
>BTQP01000106.1:0-7113 GCA_036985935.1 Acidimicrobiia bacterium
CCACAATCTCTCAAGGATTAGGACTAGGCATGACGGACTCAATGGTATACGATGCCTCAGGATTCGTAGGTAGGTCGAACCAATCGATTTTCTTTGATGCCGCGTGATTCTCGGGAACCGATGAACCGCCTTGAGCGTCTACTACGTATCCAACCTAAAGAACACCCCGCCTTTGGGCGCACCCATGGAAACCCCACTCGGTGCACCAAAGACAAGGACTATGTGAAGGAATTCACAACATGACAGCACGAACCCTATCAATCTCACCAACCGAGGTGGGCGACAGCCTGACCACCTATCTCGCTGACATTGCAAATCATGAACTGCTCACGGCCGACGACGAAGTCGATCTCGCCCAGGCAATCGAGAGCGGTCGCGAGGCCGAAGAGAAGCTCGACGCTGGCGGTACCCGCGGCGCTTCGAAGGTCAAACTTCAGCGTTCCGTGCGGCACGGCAAGGATGCCAAGGACCGTTTCGCGCAGGCGAACCTACGGCTCGTTGTGTCTCAGGCCAAGCGATATCGGAGCCAGTACGGCATCGAATTCGTCGACCTCATCCAGGAGGGCAACCTCGGACTCATTCGTGCGGTCGAGAAGTTCGACTGGCGCAAGGGATTCAAGTTCTCCACCTACGCCACCTGGTGGATCCGTCAGGCGATGCAGCGCGCGGTCGCGGAGAAGTCCCGTACCGTTCGTCTGCCGAACTCGCTCCATGACACGCTGCTGACACTCAACGGCACCCGAAACCGGCTGCTGTCGGAGCTAGGACGTGAGCCCTCATCGGAAGAGCTGTCCTATGAGTCAGGTCTCAAACTCGAGCAGGTTCTCGAAGCACAGCTCGTTGCAGATTCCGTGTCGCTCGAGGCTCCCGTCGGTGATGACGGTGCAGTCCTGGGTGACTTCGTCGCACATGACGATGAGGACGATCCAGTACGCGAGTCGGAGAGGCTTTCGACGATCGATGCGCTGCGCGAGGCGATCGACCGCCTGCCAGAGCGCGAGGCGTACATCCTGGCGAAGCGTGTTGGTTTCGATGACGGGCTGCCACGTACGCACGAGGAGATCGGCAAACATCTCGACCTCGGCCCGACCAGGGTTCGTTCACTCGAGAAGCAAGCTCTCTCCCGTCTGCGCCACCCGGCTTTCGGACTCCGCCAGGAAGCAGATTTCTAGGAAGGGGTAGACCGAGGACGAGTAGACCGTCGACGGTAGACGGTAAACCGTAGAGGAAGGGCCACCGCAGGGTGGTCCTCCCTGTCTCTGTCGTAAGACGAGGACTCGCAGCGATTCCTGTCTGTCTACCGTCGACCGTTTACTGTCTACTCTCCTTGGAATAGCAGTTCGTTCACCCCCGTTACAATCTTGAGCGTTCACTCAAGAATCGAGCTGATGATGGCCGCAAAGAAATCCAGGCGTGTTGCAATTGTCGACGGTCTGAGGACACCGTTCACCAAATCCGCATCGGGGCTCCTCAAGCACCAATCGACACTGGACATGTCGAGCGCCGTCGTAGAAGAACTAGTCGCACGAAGTGGGGTCGACACGTCAGCACTCGACCGACTTGTTTTCGGAACGGTGGTGCAAGACGTCGACTCACCGAATATCGCCAGAGAGATCGTTCTGGCGGGTCCGATGCCAGACACGACCGACGCGTTCTCGGTTACGAGGGCATGTGCGACATCCACACAATCGTTCATCGACGGGGCCCAAGCCATCTTGCTCGGTGATGTCGATATCGTCATCACGGGTGGTGCGGAGTCACTTTCGAATCCACCGATCACGTATTCGGATCGGTTCACCGACATCCTTCTCGAGGCGAACGCAGCGAGAGACCTGCCTGGCAAGGTGCGTGCCTTCTCACGAGTTCGTCCGAGGGATCTTGCACCACACACACCTGCAATCGCCGAGCGTTCGACAGATGAAACGATGGGCGACTCCGCGGAGAAGATGGCCAGGGAAAACGGCATCGCCAGGGAAGATCAGGACAAGTACGCGTTGGAATCCCATACCAAGACGATCGCTGCATGGGAGGCCGGAGTTTTCGACAACGAAGTCATGCCGTACCCGTTGCCTCCGCAGTACAAGGAAACGTTGGAACGAGACACTATCCCGCGAGCGGACTCCACACTCGAGAAACTCTCGACACTGAGACCCGTGTTCGACCGCACGTACGGATCAGTTACTGCTGGCAATTCTTCGCCGCTTACTGACGGCGCTGCGGCGTTGCTCCTCATGGATGAGTCTGTCGCAAAGGCACTCGGATACGAACCGAAGGCATACCTGAGGTCGTACTCGTTTGCCGCGGTCGATCCGAACTGGCAACTGCTGATGGGACCCGCACTCGCCACACCGATCGCCCTCGACCGGGCCGGTATGACGCTCGATGATCTCGACCTCATAGACATGCACGAAGCGTTCGCGGCGCAAGTACTTTCGAATGTGCAAGCTTTTGCTTCCGAATCGTTCGCCAGGGAGCGGCTGGGGAGAGACAAGGCCATCGGCGAGATCGATGAAACCAAATTCAACATTTACGGAGGGTCGATATCGATCGGCCATCCGTTCGGAGCAACGGGGGCCCGGCAGATAATGACGATGGCCAACGAACTCGACAGGCGTGGCGGCGGAACAGCTCTCGTCACGCAATGCGCTGCCGGTGGCATCGGCGCAGCAGTGATCCTGGAGAAATAGACAATGACATTCAAGAACTTTCATTTCGAACTCGACGACGACGGCGTAGCGACCGTGCTCATCGACCGGCATGACGCGTCGATGAACACCCTCGGGGAAGAACTCGTCCTCGAACTCGCCTCGGTCGTCGATCGTCTCGAGGAGGATGACGTGAGGGCAGTCGTCATCGGATCAGCGAAGAAGGACTTTCTTGCAGGCGCCGACATCCGAATGTTCAGTTCGCTCTCATCACAGGATGAAGCGATCGAGGCCCTCGGCGCTCTACACGCCCCTTTCGACCGCATTGAGGCACTGCACCGCACCGCAGGCAAGCCGGTCGTCGCTGCCATCGACGGGGCATGCCTCGGCGGCGGTCTCGAACTCGCACTCGCCGCCTCGATCCGTGTATGCACGAACAACAGCAGAACCCAACTGGGGCAGCCTGAGGTTCAGCTCGGCCTCATACCGGGTGCCGGCGGAACGCAACGACTCCCCGAACTCATCGGTCTTGCATCCGGTCTCGAGATGATCGTCTCGGGAAAGCCTGTTCGGCCGTACAAGGCGCGCAAGCTCGGCCTCGTGGACGAGGTCGTTCCCAAAGAGTTTCTCCTCGACATCGCACGCAAGCGCGCGCTCGAATCTCGGGACTCCGAACCGCAGCAGCGCGTGATCGCACTCGATCTCTCAGCCAAGACACTCCAGCGGTTGGCTCTCGAGAAGAACCCTGCAGGACGCAGCCTGTTGTTCAAGAAGGCGACCGAGCTCATGATGAAAGAGACCGGCGGGCACTATCCGGCGCCCGAACGCGCCATCGAAGCTATTCAGATCGGAGCAGAGCACGGCAGAGACGCGGGGATCGCAGCCGAGCTGCGCTTCTTCGCTGAACTTGTCCTGACACCAGAATCAGCGGCGCTGCAATCGATCTTCTTCGCAACGCAGTCCCTCAAAGGGGACTCCGGCGTCGACAGCGAAGCAACTCCACGCAAAGTCGACAGTATCGCGGTGCTTGGTGGCGGACTGATGGGTGCGGGTATCGGCTCGGTTTCCGCCATCAAGGCTGGTGCCATCGTTCGTTTCAAAGAGGTCGATACCGCCGGCGTGGGGCGCGGACTCGCACACGTTTCGAAATCCGTCGGCAAACACGCAAAACGTAGACGCATGACCGCCTTTGAAGTCGAAAAGATCATGAACAGGGTGACGGGTTCGTCGTCGTGGAAGGGATTCGGCAGAACGGATCTCGTCATCGAGGCGGTTTTTGAGGATCTCGACCTGAAACGTTCCATGCTCGCCGACGTGGAACGCGTGACCGAGCCAGGAACGATTTTCGCCTCGAACACATCGTCTATACCGATCACGGCCATTGCAGCTCACGCTGCACGGCCCGAGGATGTCATTGGCATGCACTACTTCTCACCAGTGGAGAAAATGCCGTTGCTCGAGATCGTGGCGACTGAAGCGACAAGTGACGAGACAACAGCAACCGCGGTCGCGGTTGGCAAGGCTCAGGGCAAAACCGTCATCGTCGTCAACGATGGAACGGGTTTCTACACGACACGGGTGCTCGGTCCGTACTCAAATGAAGCTGGATTCCTGCTGGAAGAAGGCGCATCGGTCGAGGACATCGACGGGGCGATGACAGATTGGGGATTCCCCGTAGGTCCGCTGCTGCTCGCCGACGAGGTCGGCATCGATGTTGGTGCCCACATCGCCGTGATCATGGCTGATGCCTTCGGCTCCAGGATGCAAGGTCCGGCGTTCATGAAGAACCTCGTCGCTGATGACCGCAAGGGTCGCAAGAACGGCAAGGGTTTCTACCTGTACGACAAGGGTGAGCGCCAGGGCGTCGACGATTCCGTCTACGAAGTTTTGGGAGTCGGCGGGCGCATAGCGGTGAGCCGTACTGACATCCAAGAACGAATGTCTCTTGCGTTTATCAACGAAGCGGCACGCTGCCTCGAAGATGGCATCTTGCGCTCAGCACGAGACGGTGACATTGGTGCCATATACGGGTTGGGATATCCACCGTTTCGTGGCGGACCGTTCTGGACCATCGATCAGATGGGCGCCCAGGCCGTTGTCGACAAGCTGATCATCCTTGCAGCCAAACACGGCGAAAGGTTCGAACCTGCACAGATCCTTCGCGACCATGCTGCAGATGGGTCGAAATTCAGGTAACGAGCAAGGTTGCCGTATCACCTGCTACGACAGCGGCGACATCAGTCGCCGTTGTTCCTTCCATAGATGAACCAGAAGGGCAACGCGACAAGGAGGGTGCCTCCAAGGACGTTGCCGATACCTGCGGGGATGAGGTTCCAGACAAGGGCCTGTCCCCAACCGGGCTCACCGCCGGCGGCGATAGACAGCGAGAAATACCCCATGTTCGCCGGCGAATGTTGGAATCCCGCCGCAACGAACATGGACACAGCAAGCAGAACGGGGATGTACTTGCCGATGATCGTGCGGCCCATCGTGGCAAAGAACGCCGCCATGCCGACCAGCCAGTTCGCAAGCATTCCCGAGAGGATCAGCTTGAACCACCCCTCTGCCCCACCAATGTCTCGGTAGGACATCTTGAAGGCGACGATTTCGGCGAGCAGGACGTCGAAATCCTGCGAATAGAGCTGGGCGAGCTGGATCGTCCACCCGGTGATGATCGCGCCGACCAAGTTTCCCGCCAGTGCAAGGCCCCAGAACCGAAAAACCCTCCCAGCGGGTGCCACACCATGGAACAGCGCCGCGGGCATCGCAACGTTCGCTTCAGTAAACAGAGCCGCCTCGGCGAGCACGACGAAGAAGAAACCTGTCGAGAAACCGAAACCCTCGACGATCACTCGCGCACCGTAGGAATCGAACCCGGAGGCGAGGATCACCGAGAACAGCGCCCCCGCTGTGATAAACGCCCCACCCATGATCCCGAGGATCAGGATCTTGACGGTAGACAGTTCATCGATGCGATTCCTACCGAACTCGGCGAGTTCAGCCATGACACGATCAGCCGGAATGTGCTGCGAGGGTGGTGTGACGTTTGCCCCCTGTTCGTGGTCACTCATCCTGCCAGCATAAGCCAGTAGCCATGCCGACGGTTGATGTCTGCCGGCTGACTACTGTCCACTCCTATGCCCCATGAGTTCCGCCTCCCCGATATCGGCGAGGGCCTGACCGAAGCTGAAATCGTCGAGTGGTCCGTCGCTGTTGGTGACGAAGTAGAAGTCGATCAGCTCATCGTCGAGATCGAAACAGCCAAGACGACGGTCGAGATAACCTCGACCCACGCCGGCACAGTCCTGTCTCTCGGCGGCAGGCCAGGTGACACGATCAACGTCGGCGAGATGCTCTTTGTGGTGGGACAGAAAGGGGAGAAGGCCGGTGGTACGACCCTCTTGCCGCCTGATCCAGCAGCTCCGTCCCCCTTACAGCGTGGCGACAAGCGTGGCAGGGCGATGCCGATCGTGCGAAAACTCGCCTCACAGAAGGGGATCGACCTCGCAACAGTCGAGGGGACGGGACCCGGCGGCATCATCACCCGGTCCGATGTTCAGAACGCGATCGCACCGGAATCCACCGAAACGATCGTTCCGTTGAGTCGCACACGCCGCGCGATCGCGCGGCACATGACGGAGTCCTGGACCACGATCCCGCACGTGACCGTCCAGGCCGATGTGCGCGCCGAACGTCTGATGGCAGCGCTCGCAGGATCGGCCGGTCAGCTATCGCTGGAGGCGCTGACCGCCGCGGCGGTGCTCCCGCTGCTCGTTCAGTACCCCGAGTTCAACGC
Source organism: Acidimicrobiia bacterium (assembly GCA_036985935.1). GTDB lineage: Bacteria > Actinomycetota > Acidimicrobiia > Spongiisociales > UBA5794 > JAMBLL01. The sequence goes on from BTQP01000106.1 coordinate 6,442, forward strand.
CGTGATACGGGGCGACTCTGTCGCGTACCGTTCCGAGTTCAACCTCGGATTCGCCGTCGACGCACAGGACGGTCTGCTTGTCGTCGTCGTGCGAGAGGCAGACACACTTTCAGTCCAGGAAATCGCAACGGAGTTCTCGCGCCTGGCGGAATCTGCCCACACCGGTGGCCTCACACCAGCGGAGGTAACAGGTCAGACGTTCACGATCTCCAACATCGGTGCACTCGGCGGCGGTCATGGAACGCCGATCATCCCGATGGGTACCTCAGCGATCCTGTCGATCGGCAAGGCAAAGGCGGCACCCGTTGTCGATCAAGGGATAATCGAGGTCGGCACGGTCGCCCCGGTCGACCTGTCCTACGACCACCGCCTGATCGATGGTGCACTCGGCCAGCGGTTCCTCTCATCACTCACATCCAACCTCGAGCAGATCGACGAGGTCCTCGATCGATGAGGTGAGCCCTCGGAGCACCCCCGAATGGCGAACACCTAGGGGCCGTGCGGATAGAGCAGTTCTTCGATCTTCCCTTTAGGGGCCCGCGCGGATAGAGCCAGTTCTTCGGTCCTCCCTTCAGGGGGGACGGCAGAGCGACGCAGGAGCGATGCAGGGGGGCGCGCGAGCCTGCGAGCACGAAGTGACGAGGATCCCGCGCCCAGGGACCCTGGGGTTGC
>BTQP01000107.1:0-7010 GCA_036985935.1 Acidimicrobiia bacterium
TGTCACACACGACACGATCGACCTCGGTGAGGGCAGTGGTGCCGGTGCTACCACGGTGATCCTCGAGTTCCCGTCCGTCGAGTCCGCGCAGGAAGCGTTCGTCTCTCCCGAATACCAGGCGGTCATCGGGGAACGGCTCGCGGCGACCGACCCAAAGTCAGCGATCATCGTCCCGACCTGAATGCCGTTGCTCGCTCAGGGATGCCAAACTACGTCCCCTGGAGGGATGACTGAGTGGACGAAAGTACTGGTCTTGAAAACCAGCGAGGCGCAAGCTTCCGTGGGTTCGAATCCCACTCCCTCCGCAACTCCTCGGCTTCTTGCGTCCAGGCAGGCCACATGTGGCCGCTCTGGACGCAAGAACGTGTGGATCGCTACTCGATCGGTAGCAGGCGGGAGTCGGCGAGAGCGGCGGTTCGGTGGCCTGAGACTGCCTGGTAGTCGGGACTCTGGATGAACTCGAGGAATTTCGCGACACTGGGGTACTCCACGACGAGCACTCGATCCCACTGCGCATCCTCGGGACCGATCAGGAGGGAGCCGCCTGTACCCATCAGAATCGGTTTTGCACCAAAGGAATCGAGCAACGGAAGAACCGCGGCGCCGTAGAGGTCGTAGGCCTCTTCGCCGGTGAGCGATCCGTCTGGAGCGAGATCGGGATATTCGGAGTAGTCGGCGGTGTCGCGGAACCGCAACAGGTTAAGCATTTTCAGGGGTCCCGGGATATCCCTCGCGATGAATGCGGCAATGGCTTCTTGTGTTGGTGAGATATGCATGGGACCAGTGTACGGATGCGTGATCCCGACCGCCCGCATCAGCGTTCTTTGCGCGATGTGATCCAGGCTCCGAGCAAGACGAGGGCTGCGCCGGCGATAGCTATCGGTTCTATGGTGTCGCCGAGAACGATCACCCCGAGAACGATCGCAACGATCGGTACAAAGTAGATCGCTACCGACCCGCGCGGGCCCCCGACCTTGCCGACGAGTGTGGCCATGAGCACAAATGCAGCCCCTGTGCCAAGGACTCCCAGAGGCACCATTGCGAGGGCCGACGGCCACGCCCATGTTGACCCAGGGATCTGGATCAATCCGAACGGGACGACAATGACCAGCGCGGCTAGTTCGGCTCTGAAGAGCAGCGGTAGCGCTCCATATTTCTGCTGCAACGGAACAGCAAGGTTGGTTGAGAGTCCATAGAGAACGACCGCTACCAGGACGAGCGCCGTACCGAGGGCGGTAGCCGACGAACCAGCGATCTCGGGCGCCGAGATCGCGAGCACGCCGAGGAATCCGATGGCAATACCGAGCATCTGACGCCATCCGGGCAGTCGTCGCAGGAGCAGCGTTGCCCAAAGCGCGGCGGCGATCGGTACCGCACCGTTCAACATGCCGGCGACCGACGAGTCGATCCACTGTTGAGCGATCGGGAAGATCATCAGAGGGATTCCGATCCAGATGATGCCGAGGAGAAATACACGCCGCCGGTCGGCGGTGTCGATGGCGACTCTCGCTTTCGGGAATGCAGCGAGCGTGGCTACGCCGAGAGAGACCCGTGCCAGGGTTATGACGCCTGGGTTGAAGGCATCGAGCCCGATGGCCATGAATACGAAGGATGAACCCCAGATGAGAGCAACAGAACTCAGCAGCGCCCATTCGGTTGCACCAAATGCGTCCTCATTGGTACCACGTGTTGTACTCGGAAGCCTCCGGTTGTCCTGTACGTCCTCCCGCATCTGCGGAGTGTATGTCTGCCTCGATACGCGCTGTGCGGCAGCTTCGTAGACCGTTCACCACGGCGATCGATTTGGGGTGACACGGCGACCGTCTACGTCGATCCCTCTAGTGGGTCAGTCTTGGGGGATGGCCCTGTGCTCGGTGTAATAGTCAGCCAGGCCGAGTGCGGCCAGAGGTAGTAGTCCGCCGCTGACGAGACCAAGCGCCGGGATCATGAACAGCATGAGCAATGAGTACGTGGAGACGAGCAGCACGGCGACTGATCGGGGCACCCGCCGGTTGTTCTCGCGCTCCTTCAACGTGAGAACACCCCCCATTCCGAATCCGGCACTGAGTCCGAACACAGGGTTGAACAACCCAAGAGGAAGGGCGACCAATAGCCATAGGCCCATTGCCTTGAGAACAGCCATTGCAGCCCGGTCACGTCCAGACAGGAAGGCCAACGAAATGAGTGTGATCGGCACAAGGGCGAAGGCCAGCGCGAACGCGGGGCCAGCCGCCTGCGGTGTGTCAGATCGCGTTGCGACGATCGCCAGGAGAAACGAGCCGTAGCTGGTGGCCATCACCACGGTGCTGATGACGATCGCAATCCACGAGCGTTTGTAGCTGTCGTTCGCATCGGTCATCGTGAGTCCCCAACCGGTTTCATCAGCGCTGCATGTTGAACCAGCGGGACTAACCCTTGACCGAGCCAGCCGTCAACCCGCGAACGAAGTAACGCTGCAGCGACAGGAAAACAATCAAAGGCAACGCCATCGTGATGAACGCGCCCGCCGTCAACAGATGCCACGCCTGACCGCGAGAACCGTTGAGGTTGTTCAACGCAAGGGTCATCACCCGTACGTCCGCTTGACCTCCGAGGAACACCAGCGCAACGAGAAGGTCGTTCCAAACCCAGAGGAACTGGAAGATTGCAAAAGATGCGAGTACCGGAACCGATAGCGGCACCACGAGCTTGGTGAACGTGTCGAAGTGCGAGGCACCGTCGATGCTCGCGGACTCCATCATCGAGGAGGGAAGCGATCCGATGTAGTTTCGCAAGAGGTATATCGCCAGAGGCAATCCGAATCCGGTGTGAGCCAGCCAGACGGCAGGGAAGGTGCCATTCAGATTCACTGTTGTGTACAGCCGAAGCAGCGGTATCAGTGCCATTTGCAGTGGTATCACGAGCAGCGCGACGACGCCAACGAACAGCCATTGGCGACCAGGGAACTTCATCCACGCGAATCCGTATGCGGCGAACGCAGCGATCGTGATAGGCATGACCGTGGCAGGGATTGTGACGGACAGGGTATTGAGGAATGAGTTTCCGAATCCCTCAGACGTCAGAACCTTGGTGTAGTTCGCAAGAGTCCATTCGTTCGAACCCAGATTGGAGAATACGGTCCACCAACCGCTGGTATTGACAGCGTCCGGTGTGCGGAACGAACTGACGAGAACCCCCAGAGTGGGGATGATCCACACGATCACGATGATCAAGACCACCAGCTTTACCGGCCAGCGGTGGAAGACGCGACTCCAGAAACCAGGTTCCTCGTTGACACCGTTGAATCTGACCTGATCTTGTACTCCGGCCGTCATCTTTGAGCCTCCTGCGCCTGGAACCTTCGTACATTGAGAACCATGAGGGGAACGATTGCCACAAGCAATACGACCGCGAGCGCAGCGCCCTTGCCGTCATTCCCGAACGTGAAGAACTCGCTCACCATTCGTTCTGCAACGACGGACGTACCGAACTCTCCCGAAGTCATCACGAACACGATGTCGAACACCTTCCATACCGTGATGACGATCGTGGTCAGTACCACAACGAGGGTCGAAGAGATCGATGGGATGATAATTCGCCAGAACACCTGGAATTCGTTGGCTCCGTCGATGCGCCCGGCCTCGATGATCTCTTCGGGAACCCCTTTGATCCCGGCCGACAGGATCACCATGGCAAATCCCACCTGAAGCCACACGAGAATCACCATCAGATAGAAGTTGTTGAACGGCTCCTGAAGTAACCACGCGACAGGTTCGTTTCCGAGCCCTGACCAGATACCGTTGAGTATGCCGATCTGTTCGCCGAAGCCCTCCGGGCGGAAGTTGTAGACGAACCGCCACACGATCGATGCACCGACGAACGAGATCGCCATTGGCATGAAGATGAACGACTTGGAGATGGCTTCGCCTTTGCTGCCGAGCTTGTCGGAGAGCACGGCGAAGGTGAGACCGATACCTACCGCAACTGCGGGCACGAAGATCACCCACAGAATCGAGTTTCGGATCGCTTCTAGTGTCCCTGAATCTGTGAAAATCTCGATGTAGTTGTCGAGGCCGACGAAACTGTCGCCGTTCCTGTTCTGAAAGCTCAGCTTCAACGTCACGATCGTCGGATAGACGAGGAACACCGAAAGCAGCACAAGGGCAGGTCCGACGAAGACGAACGGTTGCACATACTCGTGGTAGTGCTCCGGAAGGCGATTCACGAGCCAGTCCATCGCGTAAAAGAGGGCAAACACTCCGATGACGCCGATGATCAGAGCAACAAGTACGACGAGCAGACGGTTTGCGTCCTCGTCGAGTACTACCGTCCCCGCCCAGTACAGGATCCCGAGAGCGATGAGTGGTACGGCGAGCGACACGCCGATGCGCAGCAATTGTGTTACGAAGGTCGGACCTGGACCGTCGCCCTTGGATGCGAGATGTTCGGCTTCTTCGACTCCACGATCCTTTTCGTCGGTATCAGCCATCGGACTCCATCTCATCCAGCATCATCACCATAGACAAGCACGAGAGGGCGGCCCAAGTCGGGCCGCCCTCTCGTCTCGTGGATAGTTTCAACGTGGCCTACGAACTGGGCCAGCTGTCCTGGATTGTTGTCAGAATCTCAGCGGTCGGCGTACCGCGGGTCCAGTCAACCATTCCTGTCCAGAACGAACCCTGACCGACTGCAGGTGGCATCAGGTCTGATCCGTCGAAGACGAAACCGTCACCTGCGAGAGCCGCGGCGACAGCCGATGCTTGCAACTTCACGGTGTCCGTTGTGTAGCAGCTGACATCTGTCCCCGCATTTGCGGAGATCCTCTCGATACCAGGTACACCTGCGCCCGAGGCCTGGATGCACTGCAACGCTGGCTGCGAGTACGCAAGAAGCGCCGCTGCAACCTCTGGACGGTTGTTGAACACCATTGCGAGCTCACCGCCACCCATCGCAGCAGCCGGCAGGCTCGTGTCGATGGCCGGGAAGTTGAAGAACGCTGCATCCGTTCCAAGTTCCACGCCCTCAGGGAAGAAGTTCGAGATGAACGACGCCTGACGGTGCATCAAACATGCTGGTGGCGTGTTGAACATTGGGTCCGGTGCATCACGGAAGTCGATGGCAGCCACGCCGTCGGCTCCACCGAGCACGAACCCTTCGCCGAACATGATCTCACCGAACGTATCGAACGCAAGTTGAACAGCGGGATCCGTGAACGGGAGCTCATTGCTCGTCCACTGGTTGTAGACGTCTGCGCCGGCCGTCCGGACCATGATGTCCTCAATCCAGTCCGTTCCTGGCCAACCGGTCGCAGCGTCGCTTCCGAGTCCGATGCACCATGGCGTTGAGCCATCGGCCACGATCTGGGTAGACAGTGCCACCATCTCGTCCCAGGTGGTCGGAATAGCATATCCGGCAGTCTCGAAGGCTGGCTTGTTGTACCAGACGATGCTCTTGTAGTTGGCATTCGTCGGAATCGAATAGTGCTTGCCATCTGCGCACTTACCGAGGTTCATGAAGTACGTACCGTGCGCAGCTTCGAGCGCCCCGATATCCATGCCCATGTCCTCGAGTGCAACGATCTCGCCTGCGTCAGCGAAGACACAGATCGAGCCGGGTTGCGGGGTGATCGCGATGTCCGGCGGATTGCCGCCATCGACACGAATGCGCAACTGCGCTTCGAAGTCGTCCGAACCTTCGTATGTCACCGTTCCGCTGGTAGCTTCGTTGTAAACATCGAAGGTTGCCTGGATCGATGCACCTTCGTCGCCCGTTGGCGCTGCGAAGACTGATACTTCGGTTCCAGATACATCGACGTCTGTGTATTCATTCGTCGTGCCGGAGTCGGCACTGGTGGTCGTCGTTTCCGTCGAATCGTCACCATCGTCGGCTGACGAACATGCAGCTGCAAGCAGCGCAAAGGCGAGTAGAAGGAGTACGACGTTGCGGAGTCTCTTCATGGAGAGTCCCTCTCTTTGTGGTCGTTTGATGGCGGCAGGAACGCCGCTCGGCGTCATCGTAGCACCACCGACTACGATGGGCTAATACGATTAAGTAGTTATGCCGCATCAGCAGAATAGGCGTCCATCGATGAAGGATGTAGCGCACAAAGCAGGGGTTTCCCAGGCAACCGTGTCGCTGGTCCTCAACGATGTTGCTGGGTCAGGGATCTCTGATTCGACCCAGATTCGCGTGCGCGCCGCAGCCTCCTCTCTCGGATACCGACACAATGCCTTGGCCCGCGGTCTAAAACTTCAACGCTCCGACACGATCGGATTTCTTTCCGATCACATCACGACGACGCCCTACGCAGTCGCCATGGTTCGTGGTGCACAGGACGCGGCCCGAGCGGCTGGAAAACATCTGCTTATCCTCAATCTTGACCTTGACGGGACATCGATTGACGCAGATGCTGCCGATCTTGCGATCTCGGAGCTTCTCGAGAGACGGGTCGAGGGCATTGTGTATGCCGCGATGTTCCACAGTGCCGTACAGGTTCCCGACGGTCTCGGCGAGGTACGCTCCGTATTGCTCGACGCCCAGTCGCACGGTGCTGAGCTGCCCTCGATCGTTCCAGATGAGTACGGTGCAGCGAGACAAGCTGTGAGCCACCTGCTCGATGCAGGGCACCGCCGCATCGCCCATCTCACGCGCCCTTCGGGACCGATCGCAGTCGATTTACGAGAGCGCGCCTACCGCGATGCACTCTCGGAGGCGGGCCTGGATCTCGACGATCAACACGTTGAAGTCGGTGTCGATACCACACCCGGTGGCTTCGATACCGCGATGAAGGCGTTGACCCGGAACCATCGACCTACCGCACTGTTCTGTTTCAATGACCAAATGGCAATGGGTGCGTATCAGGCCGCAGACGAGTTAGGTCTCGGTGTTCCCGATGACGTGTCCATCGTCGGATTCGACGACGTGTCCCTGATCGCTCCAGTGTTGAGGCCGCAGCTCACAACAATGCGGTTGCCGCATTACGAGATGGGCAAGTTGGCAGTCGAATGCGTGCTCGCACCCGAGTGGATCGT
>BTQP01000108.1:0-6913 GCA_036985935.1 Acidimicrobiia bacterium
GCACCTCAGCTGCGGCCGCTTTCATCAGATCGAGACTCAGAACAGCTCGACCGCCGACACGCGCTATGAATGGCCGATCGTCGGCCACCGGCGGTAGGGCGTTCATCTGATCGAAGAGTTTCCGGAACCCGTTCTCGACCAGTGGAGCAGCGGTAGTCCACTGGAGCGGTGGGAGGATCCCGGGAAGAGTCTCGGCGATGCCGGCGGTCGTGAACGCGTGATCGGCACCGATCGTCGTATCGAATCCGTCACCATCGTCTCTGACCGAAACCGTCGTAATCGGTCTCGTTTGCACGATGTAGAGCTGCTTGCCGTCGTGCGCCCACTCGACGTCTTGTGGACTGCCGAAACGAGACTCGAGTTCAAGAGCTGCCTCGACAGCCTCATCGAGAACCGGGTCGACTGACGGGCGTCTGGCGATGGACCGGGGAAGAACGTACCCCTCGGGTGTGACCTCGCCTGAAACCAGCTGCTCGCCGAGGCCTTCCACCGCCTCGATACGAAGATCGGACGCCGATCCTGCGGGGTCGATGGTGAACACCACGCCTGCCCGTTCGGCTTCCACCAATCGCATGATGACAACCGACATCGCAAGACCCTCTTCGGATACGCCAGCGTGTGCTCTGTACGCACGCGGCGCCGGAAGCCACAGCGATGCCCATACGAGTCGAACTGCACGCAACAGAGCCTCATCGTCCCCGATCTCGAGAAACGACCGGTATTGGCCGGCGAACGATGCCTCAGCCATGTCTTCGGCAGTGGCCGATGAGCGAACGGCGAGCAGCCCGTCGCCACGGACCTCATGGGCGAGGTCGCAGATCTCGTCCGCCAGAGCATGCGGCATCCGGGCCTCGAGAAATGCTGTATCCACACGTTCAGCAGCCCTGTCGAGATCTTCCTGGGCCGGCGGTCCCTCAACCTGTAGGGCCTCGATGAAACGCTCGAGCCCGGAATCTCGAACGAACCACTCATACCCGCTCGTGGTGATGGATCCAGTGTTGGGGACCGGTGCTTGCATCCCGATAAGTCGGTTCAGCGCAAAGCCCTTGCCACCGACGAGGCTGGCATCGATATCGGTGCCATCGAGGCGAACAGTGGCGAGCGTCACTGTCTCGCCTCATCGACCTCCGCAACAACGCCGTATCGATCAGCGAAAGTCGCAATGGCCCGGTCCGTCACAGCAGACATCGGCTCGCCCGATGCAGATGCCCGATCTCGAAGCCACCGGACTAGATCTCTACGGACCGGTATCGCGGGGCGTCGAGACTCGAGCTTGAGTGCAAGCACAGCTCCGAAGCCAAGAAGGAGTGAGAAAAGTACGAAAAGGTCCCACTCATTGCCGATGCCCGCGTCAACGACGCCTACGAGAGCGACCACGATCACGGCGCTGACAAGCAGTCGGACGCTGGCCGTTGGGCTCATGATTCGCTGCTGGGGGTCAATACGTTCATGCAGCCCTAACGCGGATTGCCGCCGAAATAGTCCAACGCCACTAGCCACACCTCGGGATGGAGCATTTTCGGGGCAGCGTATGGTGTTGGTCAAAGAAAAGGACACAAGGACCGTTTCCGTGATTCTCGAACGAGATACCGCACTAGCTGAACTCAGTCGACTCATCGACGACCTCGACGGCTCCGGTGGACGGGTCGTTCTTGTCCGAGGTGAGGCTGGGATAGGCAAGAGCGCACTCGTTTCAGCCTTCCTGTCTAACTCTGAACGGCGGACACACACGCTGCTCGGCTCATGCGACGACCTTTTGACGCCTCAGCCGCTGGGTCCCATTTGGGATGTCGCGAGATTGGAACCGACACTCTCCGAACCCCTCGCCGATGGCGATCTGCGCACCGTCATGGAAGCGACGCTCGATCTGCTGTCGCGCTCGTTGCGCCCAACAGTCCTCGTCCTCGAAGACACTCAGTGGGCAGATGAAGCAACGCTCGACCTCATCACATTCCTTGGCCGCAGAATCCGGCGTGCCAACGGGATCCTGGTTCTCACGTATCGTGACGGGGAGGTCGACACGGAACACCCACTTCGGCAAGTAGTCGGTGAACTTCCTCCACAGAGCCTCGTTCGCATATCACTGGAGCGTCTGTCGCCACAGGCAGTAGCCGCAATGATCGCCGAAGAACCCTTTGATCTCGAAGAAGTTCTCGCCCTCACCGATGGAAACCCACTGTTCGTGACAGAGGTCGTGGCCTCGGGAACCACAAGCGTTCCCTCATCGGTACAAGACTCGGTGTTGGCGCGCGTATCGAAGCTTTCGCCCGAGGTGAGGAACACTCTCGACGTGGTGTCAGTCATCCCTGGAGAAGTCGAACACTCGTTGCTGAACAAAATACTGGCCCCAAACAAGCCCGATCTCTCAGACGCAGCACGACGGGGACTGCTGAATGTGGAAGCCGACACGGTCTCGTTTCGGCATGAACTTCAACGAAGGGCTGTCGAAGCGTCACTGACCCCGAGCGGGCGTCGCACGATCAATCAACGAGTGGTCGATGCCCTCGGCAATTCGGGAGATCCATCCCGCCTCGTCCAGCACGCCAGAGAGGCGAACGACTTAGACACGCTCGTGAGCGCCGCACCTCGTGCCGCCAGAACCGCAGCAAGCATCGGAAGCACCCGCGAGGCCGTGGCCCACTTTCGCACGCTCGAACCGCACCTCGACCGTCTCCCTGAGGTCGAACAAGCAGCGCTTCTCCACGACTGGGCGATCGAGGAGTTCTATCTAGACAGTCCGCGTTCGGTCGATCTCTTCGAGCGTGCGATCCACCTCCGCAGATCTGTGGGCGACGAACGCGATCTTGCCAACACGCTCATGTTCGCCTCACGTGTCAACCGCGAACACGCGAACCCGACACAGGCGCGGGCGTATGCCACTGAAGCTGTGACGATCCTCGAACCACACGGGCCGACCCCCGAGCTGGCGCGAGCACTCGGCGAACGCGCGCTCCTCGATTGGATCTACAAGGAGGAAGATGCAGAGATTCTCGAACGTGTTGATCAGGCGATGGTCATCGCGCAAGTCGTGGACGACGACGAGTCAGTGATGAGATTGCTGAGTATCAAAGGAAACCTCATCTACAGCCACGGCGACAGTGATGGCATGGCACTGATGGAAGAGAGTCGTTTCAGAGCGGAGCGGGCTGGCGACCATTGGGGAGAAGCAGCGGCGCTCATGAATATGGCCGGTATGTCTGGTGACGTACGCGATGTCGAGCGTGCGGTCGACTTCGCCCAGCGACTTCGTGAAACCGCGGCCCGATACGAGATCTCCAATATCGAAATGTTCGGGCAGGCGATGCTCTCTGAGTATCTGCTGTGGAAAGGCGATTGGGAAGCTGCTGAGGAGGCAGCCACCGGTGTGCTCGGATCGAACCCGACGACTGAGACGCTTGGTTGGCGAGTGTTGGCAACCATCCAGTCGAGGAGAGGACGAGCTGAGGCTCGAGTAGCGATCTTGCGGATGTGGGAACTCGCGCAGCTAGCCGACGGACTCACCATCCTTGACCCTACCGCAGCGATTCTCGCTGAATATATGTGGTTGTCGGGCGAGCGCAATCCCGATTGGGTCTCCCAGCTCAACGCGCTTTTGGAGCGCGGTCGACAACAGGGTGTCCCATGGCCCAGTGGTGCGTTTGCGTTCTGGATGTGGAAGCTCGGGCTGCTCAATGCCGTTCCCCCCGGGACAGCCGACTTCTACGGATGGATCATTGAGGGCGACTATCCACAAGCGGCGGCTTTCTGGCGTGACAGGGCGATCCCCTACGAAGAGGGCCTCGCCTTGATGCACGGTGACGAAGGCGAACAGATAGAGGCTGTCAGGATATTCGAGGACCTCGGCGCCGCCGCCACTGCAAACAAGGTACGTCAAACACTGGCCGAAAACGGCGTCAATGTTCCAAGAGGCAGATCCCGCGCAACGAGAGACCACGCCGCGGGACTCACAACCCGCCAGGCCGAGGTGCTCGATCTGCTCGCAGAGGGTCTCACGAATACCGAGATCGCAGACCGACTGTTCGTCTCCCAGCGCACAGTCGAGAACCACGTGTCCGCCGTATTGATGAGACTCGACGTCCCGGACAGAGAATCAGCAGTCGAGGTCGGACGAGCTCAGGGCATTCTGACTACTCCTTGACCCCGCAGGCCGCTCGGGTTCCGCCGGGCGATATTCGGACCGACGAAGTAGCCTCGACGTTGAGTCGGACAACGGAGGTTGCGTGAAGCTAGCTGAACTGCCACATCGGGTGGCCGGACGCCTCAAGCGCTCAGCGAGCCGGCTGGCTGGTACGGACTTCGTTGCGTTCGATGAGGCAAGATTGCCGCCCGCCAGCATGCGGTACTGCGGTGCCTCATTCCGCGACGATGCCACTTTTCTGTCTTCATCGGACAGTGAAGCAGAGCGCCTCATCAACGAGTTCGGGTTCGGCGACGGGTCACGGATTCTTGAGATCGGATGCGGACCGGGACGGCTCCCGATCGGATTGATCAGAAAAGTGCCGGAAGTCGAGTCCTACCACGGAGTCGACATCGACCAACGCTCAATCGATTGGTGCACCCGGCACATCACGAAGGACTACAGCAACTTCGAGTTCCACACCGTCGACGCACAGCATGACCGGTACAAACCGGACGGGACAGTCATGGACGACGCGTTCTCACTTCCCGTGCCGAAGGCGTACTTCGACCTGGTCTATCTTCACTCAGTCTTCGCCAACCTGATCGAAAGAGATATCAAGGTGTACCTCCGGGTATTTCGGACCGCACTCAAACCCGGAGGTCGCGTATTCCTCACCGCATTCGTCGAAGATGGAGTGCCCCCGGCGACAATCAACCCGGACGACTACGTCGTGGAGTCAGCCGGACCGTTGAATCTCGTGCGGTACGACAGGGCACACCTCCTGTCCCTTTTCGAAACCAACGGGTTCACAATCGACCGGTTCGAGCACGGTTCAGAACTCGACAGCCAGAGTGCCGTGTATCTCACTCTGACCTGATCCTCAGGACCAAAACGACGGGAGGGACCCGAAGGTCCCTCCAGCAAAACTACTTCGTCGGCCGCCTACGAATCGGTGCTATCCGACCCGTTGTCGCCCCCACCTGTCACCATACGAATGACGAGGAGCACGATCGCGATGATGCCGAGACCGAGCAGCAACCATCCCCAGACGGGGAACCCGCTGTCCTCCTCGACAACCTCCGTTGACGGCTGATCGGTTGAACTGCCGGCAGCTGGGATCTTGAACGTTGCTTCGTAGTCACTTGTGTCGCTGGCCGTGCCCTGTACGAGCAAGAACTCAGTGTCGTTGTCAACTTCTGACAGGTCGAACCTGGCGGTCCACGTACCGTCGTCTTGAACTGCCACAGACTCCGTGAGATCCGTCCCGACGACACTGAGTGTCACGGTTGATCCCGGAAGAAGCCCGACACCCGTGACGGTCAGCAAGCGGTTCGGATCCAGGGTGACGATGGACCACGGTTCACCGAGATCCGGGCTCAGTTGAGCCAAGATCTCCGATCCGCCTGGAACCGTCGATCCGGCAGCAGGATCTTGACTGACAACGACACCATCAGGGTCGGGATTGTCAGGATCTTCGACGATCTCGACGGTCAGTCCGACAGCTTCGGCAGCGGTCATTGCCTCGTCCGCGGTCATTCCTGTGAGGTCTGGAACTACGACGTCGTCTGCGCCGCTCGAGACGACGATCTCTACTGTCGTACCCGGTGCGACTTCGGTTCCTGCGGAAGGGTTCGTCGAGATGACGAGTCCTTCTTCGATGTCAGCACTGGGCTGGTCGCTGCTCGAAACGGTGAAGCCATCGCCCTCGAGGGTTGCCTGAGCATCCTCGGCAGGTTGGCCGACGACGTCAGGTACAGGAACCGTTCCGGGGGTATCAGGGCCCGTGGAGACAACGATGTTCACTGTGGAGCCAGGCGCAACCATCGTTGCGGCAGCCGGAACCTGGGAAACGACGCTACCCGCGGGCACAGCATCATCCGACGCCTCAGTACTTGCCGAAACGAGACCCGCACCCGTGATGGCCGAGCTTGCATCAGCTTCGGTCTGTCCGACGACATCCGGGACGGCGACATCGCCGGGCGGTGGAGGTGTGACTCCGGCGATCAGGTCGGTCATCGAAGCAACCACTGAAACGGCGATCTTCGCCTCTTGAATGTCGTTGACTGCGAAGACATCCGTGTACGAATCTTCAGGAGTCGCGATGTCCCTCGTCACTCCATCGACATCGATCAATACCGGGGTGTCTGCAGCAACGATCTCCGTCGGAAGGCCGTCTCCTGGTTGTACCTCAACTGGCGCCTGTGCGCCAAAGGTCACCAGCACGGTGGCGCCCGTGGCGTTCCAGAACGTGACCTTCGCCATCCCGGCGTCTATCGGGCTGACATCGATCGGATATGCCAGTGCCGTGTCGGCGTTTTCACCGAATCCGGAGACCGCGGTCTGGGCAGATCCGGCAGCGACATCGACAGCGACGCCGGATATGACGGTGCCACCGGTGAACGCTACGTCGTAGGACCCCGCCGGTACCGTCGTGCCGACGCCATCGACGCCGTATTCAAGACCATCTGCGATCTGCTCAGCACCCGCTGTAACGAGAACCGGGTCTGTGCTGGCACCGTTGACGGCGGCCAGGTAACCAACGTCGGCTTGCTGTGCACCTGCCGCTGTGACAAAACTGGAGAGCAGAACTCCAACCATTGCCGCGACAAGAGAGAGTCGGGTAAGAGATTTCATGTGTCCCTCGATTTGTGAAAGGTGGTTTGCTGACAGAGCGCGGCAATCTATACCTCGCCCGTGCGTATGTGTGCTTCGGCAGCGACCGACCGATCCTGAACAGAATATCTGTGACGACCGGCGGCGAGCCGGGGTGTCTGGAGGTATCGGCTGGTCTCA
>BTQP01000109.1:0-6839 GCA_036985935.1 Acidimicrobiia bacterium
GTGGAGCTGAGGGGATTCGAACCCCTGACCCCTTGACTGCCAGTCAAGTGCTCTGCCAGGCTGAGCTACAGCCCCTGGCGAATCGGAAGTTTACCCGGCGTCGGGTGTAGCAGTCGTAACCCGAACGTCGATGCGTGGCGCATCGGCCCAGAGGCGCTCGAGGTCGTAGTAGACACGTGTCTCTGGATCGAACACATGCACGATCAGGTCGCCGTAGTCGAGCAGCACCCACTCACCATGCTCTTTGCCTTCACGGCGAATCGGCTTTCTATCATGGAGACGAAGGGCATCCTCGACGTCGTCGACCAGGGTCTTGACATGGCGTGTGGAAGTACCGCTTGCGATGAGGAACACATCTGTGACAACGAGCAAACTCGAGAGATCGAGAACCGCGATGTCCTCCCCCCTCTTGTCCGAAATCGCCTGGGCGGCAACTGTCGCGGCAGCGACCGACTCCGGGGACGCTGGCTTCTCGTTCCTACTCATCGAGACCGATGATAGGGACAAGATGGTCTGCCGACGGCGCCGACGAGCGATACAGACCTCTCGCCCCGATGTAAGCGGCAACAGAATCAGGAACCAGGAATCGAGGATCGTGCCCGGCTGCTACGTGTGCACGGATATCCGACGATGAGATATCGATGACGGGCATCTCCACCCAACGAAACCGATCGCCGAGCACTTCAGGGACTTGAGACCGCTCGATTCCGGTCCTTGGGATCACAGCGAACCGTGTTGCTGCGATGAGATCGTCTCCACGGTGCCAACCTGCAACACCGACCGCGGCATCGGCACCGAGGATGATGACCGCGTCTTCGTCGAGGCTGGCGACGGTGTCGATCGTGAATGTCGGGCCCTCACGTCTCATTTCGCGATCGTCAGACGCGAAATGCACAGCAGTTGCGGCTGCCAACTCGACCATTGCAAGTCGATCAGCTGCCGATGCCACGTCGCCTCCGGACTTCTGCCACGGATCCCCCGCCGGCATGAGCAGAATTTGCGACAGTGCCAGTTGATCGAACGCTGCGTGGGCTATCGCCAGGTGGCCGATATGAGGTGGGTCGAATGTGCCGCCGAGGATGCCAATCACGCTCCACAGGATACCGAACCAATCCGGAAGAAAGCCACAGTCCGGGATAAGGAGCTACCGGGCACCGGGCGAGTGACGACGGATCGAGGTACGTGGTCCCAAGCCGAAGCGACACATGAAATGCTGCTGCCTCCCCGTGAGAACCCGAGATGCCAAGCGGGGAGCCCGGACCTACGGTCCTGCCCACAGAGGTTGTGATCCGCGCGAGATACGAATATGACGTCCGCACAGATCCTCCGTGGTCGACGGTGACTGATAGCCGTCCTGCCACGGAGCCGGCAAACGTGACGACTCCATCGCCAAGGGCCACTACGACCTCTCCCTGGGGGACCGCTATGTCGAGTCCCCAATGGCCGGCATACTGACCTAACGGGGCAAACGGTCTCACGATTTCAACCGGGACTGTGAAGCCCAGCCCGAAACAGCCGGGTAAGACAGGGAAGATCACAAGCAAGAGCGAGGACATGAGTAACGCGGCCATGTGACACCCGCACCGCCGCACTTAGGGAATCGTACCGCGCCGCCGGAGCGCTATCTAGGGAGAGCATCACGAAATAGCGGGAGCCTCGTGAAGTGTGTCGAGCACGACCCTGCGCAGTTCCGCGGGTCGGAAGGGTTTTACGAGGTATCTATCGGCGCCTGACGCTTCAGCGCGATCGAGATCGGCAGCGTCGGTGCGACCTGTCAGCATGATGACGGTCAGGCCGTCGAGTGCCCGTTCAGAACGGGCAAAATCCAATACTTCCCATCCTGAGATGTCTGGAAGACCTACGTCAAGGATGAGGACATCAGGTGGAGCTTTAGCCATTACGTCGCATGCCTCTGCTCCAGATCCGACAGCGCGTACGTCGAGTTCGAGCTGACCGAGACAGACTTCAACCAGGCGGCGTATGACATGAGAATCATCTACCACAAGCACTCTATGCACCTGACAACCCCCTATCGGACCGGTCGAAATTGTCCGATTTCTGCTACATCGGCGGTTGCGCCGAGAAACTTGAACTCATCATCGAATTCATGACGCTATTCGCGGGCGCGACACGGACGGGAGCGCCGCTGATTCAACAAACGCCTCGAGCTGGCGCAACGTCCTGACCTGTTCGACGATGTCACACATCGGTGAATACGTCGACATGATCGAGTCGCCAGTGTCCCAGTACCGTCGCGGCTCGGGGTTCAACCAGAAGGTCGCCCTCGAGCGTTCAGCTATCTTTGCGAGATACTGCGAGCCAGGGCGCCGGTAGTTGTTGCGGGCGTCGCCTGTGATGATCACAGACGTCCGAGCAGTGATCGCGTCTGCATACCGCCCCCACATGTCCTCGAAGGACTGGCCATAGTCAGAGTGGCCATCCCTGCGAACGAGGTCAGCTTGCCGACTCATGTTGACCAGACCCTCGGCGAAATCCACGTCGGTACCGAAGTACCTGGTGACTTCGTCGAGGCCATCGATGAATCCGAATACACGAACTTTCGAGAGTTCCGACGCAATGGCATACGTCAGCTGCATTGTGAACCGGGCAAAAGTAGCCATCGATCCCGAGACGTCACAGAGAACGACGATCTCCGGTTTCGCCGTACGAGGCGCCTTGAACTGGGGCTCGAGGAGTACGCCGCCGTGGGCGAGGGAGCGCCGGATGGTGCGCCGCACATCGAGGCGACCCTTAGATCCGTGTCTTCTTCGATGTGCGAGCCTGGTCGCGAGCTTTCGTGCGAGGGGGCCGATCGCCCGCTCGACGTCTTCAATCTCTGTTCGTGTCGCGTGCATCAGGTCAACGTCCTCAACGAGTGGGACCCGACGAGAGGCCGCGACCTGGCTCGGCCCCCTATCGGCAACGAGGCGAGCCGTCACCTCTGCCTCCAATGCGTCACGGACGGATTGAACCATCGTCTGGGCATCGTTCACGCGTATTCGGTGCTCCACCTCGCCCTCGACGCCGACTGATGAAAGGGCGGCAAGTAGCCTGGCCAGGAGTTCGTCGGTATCGATGCGTCTCAGAACCCGGTAGGTGTAGTACCTCCCGCCAACCGGCCGACCGGGTTGCATGCCGGCGTATTGAGTGACAGCCTGGGCGATGAGTCTGCGCAGCTCGTCGCGTTCGCCATTCAGCAGCGCATCGACAAGCGAGCCGAGCAGATCGTCTCTCTGCTCATCCACCTCTCGGCCGCCATCCCGGAACGCCTCACGCGGACCATGCTCAGTGTCGAAACCACCACTCACCGTGAGTCCGAAGAAGACATCGAAAGCATCCTCGAACGCTCCATAGTGGCGTGAGTTCTTGATGAGCGTCGCACCCAGCGTCGCCTTGAGAAATTGAGGATCCGCGAGATCGGTATGTTCGATCGCAGAGGCCGCATCGAGAACCTCGACCATCGAGACGGGAATACCCATCGTTCTGAGCTCGTCGACGAAATCGGTCAACGACGCGAGCATCGGCGTCTAACCGTCGCTCGACACGTCGAGGGACAGATCCTTTGCGATCTTCTCGATGTCCGACTGATACTTCAACAGAACGTGCAGGGTGTCGGCGGTTGCCGCATCGTCGAGATCTTCGATTCCAAGCGCGAGCAGCGTTCTTGCCCAGTCGATCGTTTCTGAGACCGAGGGAGCCTTGCGCAGGGGGATCACGCGAATAGCCGAAACCGTCCTGGCGATCTTGTCGGCAAGCAAGCTCGGCAGTTCGGGCACCCGTTCGGCGAGAATCGCGCGCTCACGATCGATCGATGGATACGGCACATAGAGGTACAGGCACCGCCTCTTCAGTGCCTCCGAGAGCTCACGTGTGTTGTTCGACGTCAGGACAACGATCGGCTTCGTGACCGCCGTTATGGTTCCGAGCTCCGGGATCGTGACCTGGAACGCATCGAGGATTTCGAGCAGCAGCGCTTCCGTTTCGACCTCAACTCGGTCGACTTCATCGATCAGAAGGACCACGGGCTCAGGTGAGCGGATCGCTTGGAGAAGTGGCCGCTCGAGCAGGAACGACTCTGAGAAGATGTCTCCCTCGAGGTCGCCCCAAGCCGCACCTTCATCCGCCTGAAGGCGGAGCAGCTGTTTGTGATAGTCCCATTCGTACAGGGCTTTCGCCTCGTCGAGCCCCTCGTAACATTGCAACCTCACGAGATCGCGACCCGTCGCCTTTGCGAGCGCTATGGCGAGGGCTGTTTTCCCGACACCTGCCGGTCCCTCGGCAAGTATCGGTTTGTCGAGCCGCTCAGCGAGAAATACAACTTGCGCGATGCGCTCATCAGCGAGATATCCGGTCTGAGCGAGGGACGCGTCTACGTCCGAGGGATTCTGCCAACGTGTGCTCATACGCCGCAGGCTAGCGCTGCGGGTGAAGTGGCGATCTCACCCTAGTCGGTGACTATCGGGCGTTGTCGTCCATGAGAACGAGATCATCACGGTGGATGACTTCGCCACCGGCCACAGAACTGTGCGAACCGATGACATCGGTGACCTCGGATGCGGACATCCTGACCAACCCCTTCGCAATGACGCCGCCATCGCCCGCAATGACCTCGACAGCCTGGGCACGCTGGAAGGATCCGACAACCTGCGTGATGCCAGCGGCGAGCAACGAACGTCCTTCGTCGCGAACCGCCCGCTCGGCACCTGCATCGACACGAATCGAGCCTGACGAGGCGACACCGAAGGCGATCCACAACTTTCTCGCAGGGAGAGCCTCAGGGCGTGGGTCTATCCACGTTCCAACATCCTCACCGCCGACCGCCCGAGCGACCGAGTCGGGTGAAGCGCTCGGAGCGATCACCGTTGGGACCCCCGAATATGCGGCCATGCGGGCCGCCGCGATCTTCGTCGAGACTCCCCCACTTCCAAGCGCTCCCGTCGTGGTCGTCTGGCGTATCTTGTCGAGAATCTTGTCCGTGTGCTCGACCGCAGCGAGCAACTGCGCTGTCTCTGAGATGCGAGGGTCGTCTGAGTAGAGTCCCGCCGTGTCGGTGAGGATCACAAGCATGTCGGCCCCAACGAGGTGCGCGGCAATAGCCGCAAGCTGATCGTTGTCGCCGAGGCGCACCTCGTCCACTGCGACGGTGTCGTTTTCGTTGATGATGGGAACAATGCCAAGAGCGACCATCCGCTCGAGTGCTGCCCTCGCGTTCAGGTACTGCACCCGCGACCCGAGAACGTCTTTCGTGAGAAGGACCTGGCCAACAGAAATGCCGTGTCGCTCGAATGCGGCTCCATATCTCGCCATGAGCTTGCTCTGACCAACGGCGGCCGCGACCTGCAGGTCGGAAATCGAATGTGGTCTATCGGACAGGCCGATCCCGGGGAGACCTGCAGCAATCGCACCGGAACTCACCAGCACCGGAGGGTTCCCTGAGGAGCGCAACGCAACAATCTGGTTGACGAGTGAATCGATCGCGGCGTCGTCGAGGTGACCGCCGGAACCAGTGATGCTCGAGGACCCGACTTTGACGACCACAGGTCTCCCCTCTGCGACGGGGTTCCTCACAGGTACTCTCCGGCTTCGGACACACTGTCGGGGTCAAACGTGAACACGATCGAACCGATTCGCACATCATCGCCTGGTTCTGCACCGGCTCCAACGAGGGCTTCGACAATGCCACTGCGCACCAGACGTTTTGCAACGAAGTCTGCGGCATCAGGGTCAGTCAGATCAGACAGGTTCACCGCTCGGGTTGCCGCTATGCCTTCTACGACCCACTCCGCGCCGTCGCGCCGAACGGAGAAATCGTCCCGCAACGGCCGGTGCAACACAAATCCTTCGCGCTCAGGTGTTTCTCGGGCGACTTCGTCTACGAGTTGCGTGATCGCATAGAGCAGTTCGTCGATCCCCTCGCCTGTAACGGATGAAAAAGTGATCGTGTCGCTCGGAAGGTCCATCAATGAGGCATCGTCGTTGTCGAGCAGTTCCGATTTCGAAAGCGCAATCACCTTGCCGCGCGAAGCAAGTCCCGGGTCGTGCTGCTCGAGCTCTGAGAGGAGCACCTCTAGCTGGCGAGCAGGCGTTTCTGTCTGAAGCGACGATGGGTCGAGGAGTACGACGAGCGCTCGAGCGCGTTCGGTGTGGCGCAGAAACTCATGTCCGAGTCCCTTGCCTGACGCGGCCCCCTCGATGAGTCCGGGTACGTCGGCGAGAACTATCTCGCGGTCACCAAGTGAGACGACGCCCAGATTCGGAACGAGCGTCGTGAACGGATAGTCAGCGATCTTCGGTTTTGCTGCCGAGACGCGGGAGATGAGGGTCGACTTGCCGGCATTCGGATAGCCGATGAGCGCGGCATCGGCAAGAAGCTTGAGCTCGAGCCGAACCTCGACATCCTCGCCGTATTCGCCCTGCTCGGCGAACGTGGGAGCCTTGTGCGCTGGTGATACAAAAGAGGCATTGCCACGCCCTCCCCTTCCGCCCCGGGCGACAACAAGCGATTGACCCGGCTCGAGAAGATCTGCCATGACCACACCTTGAACGTCGCGTACGACGGTGCCAAGCGGTACCGGAAGCTCGAGATCCTCACCTTGACGCCCGTGGCGGGAGTCTCCCTCGCCGTGGGTACCGCGAGGTGCCTTCCAGTCGGGATGCCTGTCATACCGCAGCAGGGTTGGCACGTCAGGATCTGCAATCAGGACAACCGAACCACCGCTGCCGCCGGAGCCACCGTTTGGTCTTCCCTTCGGAAGGCCCTTTCGGCGCAAGAACGCGGAAACGCCTGCTCCGCCGCTCCCTCCGCGCGCTCGAATGGTGACACTGTCAACGAACATGAA
>BTQP01000110.1:0-6830 GCA_036985935.1 Acidimicrobiia bacterium
GCGATGCGGCTCGACATCGACGTCAGCGGTCTCGAACACGTTGATCCGAATCGCTCCTACGTCGTTGCTCCCCTGCACGAAGGCTTCGCCGATCTCATCGCACTGCAACGGCTCCCACTCGACATGGTTTACGCAACAGCTAAAGAGCTCTTCTCCTGGGACTACCTCGGATCGTATCTTCGCGCCTCCGGCCAGCCGGTCGTGTCACAGGAATCCGGTGCAACGTCGTATCGGGCAATGCTGCGAGCAGGCAAAGAGGCAACCGCTCGAAACGAAAGTCTCGTCGTCTTCCCACAGGGGTCAATCCTCGGGATCGAAACCGCCTTCCAACCAGGCGCCTTTCGAGTCGCCGAGCACCTCGACGTGCCAGTGCTGCCCGTGGTGCTCACCGGGGCGGCGAGCGTGTGGGATTTCCCATTCTCGACGCGACTCAACCCGGGACAATCGATGCGGATGGAAGTGCTCGCTCCGGTGTCCAGCAAGAACGCTGTGGCGTCCGCTCGGTCGATCGAGACTGCGATGAAGGACAGGGCTCTTGCGGCCAGCCCCGC
This sequence comes from Acidimicrobiia bacterium, assembly GCA_036985935.1. GTDB lineage: Bacteria > Actinomycetota > Acidimicrobiia > Spongiisociales > UBA5794 > JAMBLL01. The sequence goes on from BTQP01000110.1 coordinate 552, forward strand.
ACCGCGACGATTCGACCCAACTCGCGATGGCTGGTGGGACGGGTACCGCTACGAGATCGACAGCCGTTTCCCGGACCTCCGGGAGAAAGTCGCGGACCACCGATCAGCCGTCACAGACATTCAAGCCACTCAGTCGTCTGCTCGTTGAACCTTTCGCGAGGTTTCTGTGCAAGACTCGGTACCTGACAACACGAGGGCATCTTGAAGTACCGCACAATCATTGAACCGTTCCGTATCCACAGCATTCAGGCGATCGACCTCCCGGATCAAGCACAACGTGAGACAGCGCTTCAACGTGCCGGATACAACCTTTTCGGATTGCACGCGGACGAAGTCATCATCGACTTGCTCACCGACTCAGGAACGGGTGCCATGTCATCTGAACAATGGGCAGGCATGATGCGCGGAGACGAGTCGTATGCGGGCAGTCGATCCTTTTTTCGTTTCGAAAGCGTCGTCAAGGGCATCACTGGCCTCCCGGAGGTGATCCCGACTCATCAAGGCAGAGCGGCAGAGAAGATCCTCTTCTCGGTTGCTGTCAAAGAAGGCGACGTAGTACCGAACAACACACATTTCGACACCACGCGTGCGAACGTCGAATACCAGGGCGCCGAGGCGCGGGATCTCGTCATCGCGGAGGGCACCGACCCCGCCGCGATTCTCCCATTCAAAGGGAACATGGATATCGACCGACTGAGGGCAACAATCGGTGAGGTCGGTGCCGACCGTATTCCGCTCGTGATGGTGACGGTGACCAACAACTCCGGCGGAGGCCAGCCGGTATCGATGGCCAACCTGCGCGACGTTCGCGCCGTCTGTGACGAGTTCGGACTGCCCTTCTACCTCGATGCGTGCCGATTCGCGGAGAACGCATGGTTCATCAAGATGAGGGAACCAGGCTACGAGGACAAGACGCCCCGCGAGATAGCGCGTGAGATGTTCTCTCTTGTGGACGGTGCGACGATGTCGGCAAAGAAGGATGGCCTCTCGAACATCGGGGGCTTCCTTGCGACGAAGGACCCGGATCTTGCCGCGAACGCACGGAACCTGTTGATTCTGACCGAAGGATTCCCAACGTACGGGGGGCTCGCAGGTTACGACCTCGAAGCCGTCGCCGTCGGCCTCGAAGAAGTACTCGACGAGAACTACCTGCGGTACCGGATTCGCTCCACGGCGTACCTTGCCGAAACGGTTGCTGCCGACGGTGTACCGATCGTCCAGCCACCAGGTGGTCACGCTGTGTATCTAGATGCCGCCAGCCTGCTGCCACATATTCCTCCCCACGAGTATCCGGCGCAATCACTCGCCATCGAGCTGTACCGGGCGGGCGGCGTTCGTGGCGTAGAGATCGGAACCGTCATGTTCGGGAAACCCGACCCCGACGGCGGGCCTGATACACCAGCTCCGATGGAGCTCGTGCGACTCGCGATTCCACGCAGAACGTACACGCAAAGCCACATCGACTACACCGCCGAAGTCGTCATCGATGTTGCAAGCAGAGCAGCGTCGCTTTCGGGACTGATGATCACACAGCAACCGCCATGGCTGCGTCACTTCACAGCGCAATTCGCTCCTCTGGACTGAGACTCAAAGCCCGAGGGCAAGCCCTGGCCGTGCAGCCTGCGTCTCGGGAAACACCGCACGTGCAGCCTCGACCATTGCGTCGATGTCGTCGTCGCTTCGGCCGGGGTCGTGACTCGTGAGCACGAGTGCCTCGGCACCTATGCCTTGAGCGAAGTCCACCGCATCCTGCCATGTCGAGTGCCCCCAGCCTTGATGGGCGGCGACCTCTGAAGGCAGGTACTGCGCGTCGTAGATGACCGTGTCCACCCCGCCAGAGGGAGGGTCAAACCGTTCGCCTTGCGCCGTCTCGTGGTCGGTGATCACGAGGATCACCCGGTTCGGACCTTCGATGCGGTATCCAACAGCGCCTCCGGGATGGTTGAGAGGAAACGACTCGAGGGTCATGCATCCTGACGAAACGGAGCCGTCCATTGCGGTGTACCGAACGTTCTCCTGGTGTGCGAGCGATACAGGGAACACAGGCGGACTGATCGCATCCGTCAAGTTCCGCTCCAGGTCGCCGGTACCGAAAACGTCGACCTGGTGCGTACGACCCCACATCTCTCCAAGCATCGAGATTCCCTGTATGTGATCCCAGTGATAGTGCGTGAGAAACACATCGACTTTGGCTGCCAACTCGAGGCCATGGTCCCGGTAGGCGTTGATTCCGGTGCCAGCATCGATGAAGGCGAGTGCCACTCCATCGTGCTCGAGTGCAAAGCTCGTGGTGTTACCCCCGTAACGAACGAACTGCGGGCCCGACACGGGAATCGAACCGCGACAGCCGAGCACAGTCAGGGTCGGTGACGGATCCATCGTCGGTTCGGCGGTAGTCATTGACACCCTACGGTAGCCCCCCACGACACAGCGCACGGCAATGATTGCAAGTAGGCTCGCGCTCGAATCGCCAAGAAACGTTCCCACGGAGAGACCATGTCCAGGCCTGTCATCCTTGCCCTCGATGATGAACCATCGGTACTTGCTGCTGTTCAACGAGACCTCAGGTCGCAATACGCACAGCAATACCAGATAGTTGCAGCGACGTCCGGGAGCGACGCGCTTGAGTCACTCACCGAGCTCAAGGCGCGTGGGGACGATGTCGCAGCGTTTGTGGTCGACCAGCGCATGCCGAACATGACGGGGACAGAGTTCTTGACCCAGGCCATGGAGCTGTTCCCCGACGCCAAGCGAATCCTGCTCACAGCGTATGCCGATACCGACGCTGCGATAGCCGCTATCAACGAGGTGGGACTCGACCACTACCTGCTCAAGCCGTGGGATCCGCCAACCGAGAACCTGTATCCCGTCCTCGACGACGTGCTCAGTGACTGGCAAACCAACAGGAGTGTGCCGTTCGAGGGAGTACGTGTACTCGGCACGACCTGGTCGCCGCCCACGTATGAGGTCAAGACCTTCCTCGCCCGCAACGCGGTCCCGTACCGCTTCGAAGACATCGAGCGAGACACCGGGGCCGCAAGTGTTGTTGAAGCATCTGACTCATCGGAACTGCCGATCGTGATACTGCCGGATGGAAAGGTCCTGAACGCCCCTGGCCGGCAAGAACTCGCCGAGGCAACCGGATTCCACACCGCACCCGACTCGCCGTTCTACGATCTTGTGATCATCGGTGGCGGTCCCGCAGGGCTCGCCGGTGCCGTGTACGGGGCGTCTGAAGGTCTCGCGACGGCGATGATCGAGAGAGAAGCGCCCGGTGGCCAGGCCGGAACGAGCTCGCGCATCGAGAACTACCTCGGGTTCCCCAAGGGCATCAGCGGTGCAGATCTCGCACACCGGGCGATAGCGCAAGCATCGCGCCTGGGAGCTGAACTGATCACAGCGGCCGAGGTGACATCGATCCGGAACCAGAACCACGTCAGCATCGTCACGTTGGCGGATGAGAGCGAGATTCGGTGTCGCGCCCTTCTGGTGGCAAGCGGCATGACGGTTCGACGTCTCTCTGTGCCTGGATACGAGACCTACGAGGGTGCGGGTGTCTACTACGGTGCCGCGGCCACGGAGGCTGCGACGTACAAGGATCTCCCGATCTTCGTGATCGGTGGAGCGAACTCGGCGGGGCAGGCAGCAGTGATGTTCTCGAAGACTTCGAGCACCGTGACGATGGTTGTGCGCTCAGACAATCTCGGCGACAAGATGTCGGCTTACCTCGTCGAGCAGATCGCGGGAATCGACAACATCGAAGTCCTCACGGGTACCAAAGTCGTCAACGTCGGCGGCGAGTCGATGGTCTCAAGCATCCGGCTCGAGACCATCGCAACAGGCGAGGAACGCACAATCGATGCAAGTGCGATCTTCATCTTCGTTGGGGCCGTCCCGCATTCTGCATTCCTCGTTGACACCGTCGCCGTCAACGACCACGGGTTCATCTACACGGGCAACGATGTGCTTGCCTTCACCGATGCGTGGCCGCTCGAGAGGGATCCCTACCCCCTTGAAACGTCGGTACCCGGAATCTTCGCGGCAGGCGACGTCAGAGAGGGTGCGATTCGGAGAGTCGCGTCGGCTGTAGGCGAAGGGTCGGTCTCCGTTTCGATGATCCATCGCTACCTGGACACGGTGTGATGGACCTCGGTTCAATCGAACTGTTCGCGAACCTGAACGACGAGGACCTCGCGCGGCTCACGGCGAACCTCGGTGAGGCCGCCCTGAACGAGGGTGAGTACCTTTTTCGAGAGGGTGACGAAGGAGACAGCGCCTACGTCGTCGCACATGGCGAGATCGAGATCATCAAAGAGACCAGCGGGCGCGGGGTACGACTCGCTGTGCTGGGGCCCGGCACTCTTGTCGGTGAGATGGCGTTGCTGGCCAATGAACCGCGGAACGCATCGTGTCGCGCCCTCTCACCAACCCGCCTCGTCCTGATTCCGAAGTCGACGTTCGATGATGTCATCGCGTCAAGCTCTACGGCGTTGCGGTCCTTGTTTTCCGTGTTCCTCACCAGGTGGCGCGAGCAGGAATCCAGACTGCGACAGTCTGAACGCATGGCTCAACTCGGTGTCCTCACGGCCGGGCTCGCCCACGAAATGAACAACCCCTCCGCGGCGATCGTGCGAGGCGCCGACCAGCTCCAAGGTTTCCTGGCGACCTATGGCACGTCGATGCAGGCTGTACCCGACGACACCGATCTGCCTGGCACAACGAACACGCCGGAGGCGATGTCGAGTTTGGAAAGATCGGACCGCGAACAGCAGCTCGAGCGCGAGCTCGAGTCGGCTGGCATCGACGATGCATGGAAGTTCGTTTCGCCACTCGTCGACGGCGGAATCGAATATTCGGATCTTCTCCAAGACGGGGACGAACCGCGACAGGAGATCGTCGCAGCCGTTGCGTCGCGTGCTGAGGTGTCGATGCTGTTGCGAGAGATCCAGGAAGGAGCGACAAGACTTTCGGGCCTGGTTGGTGCCCTGAAGTCCTATTCGTTCCTTGACCAGGCACCGGTACAGAACGTCGATATCGCGCAGGGGATCGAAGACACACTCCTCATTCTGCGAAGCAAGACCGAAGGCATCGAGGTGATCCGCTCATACGGGGACGCGGTGCCAACCATCACGGCGCGTGGGAGCCAACTCAACCAGGTGTGGACGAATCTCATCGACAACGCCGCAGACGCCATCACGTCTTCTGACGTGAGCGACGGAGTCATCAAGATCTCCACCGAGTTCACTGATGGCTGTGTCGTTGTGCGTATCGAAAACAACGGTCCGCCGATACCGGAGGAGATCCTCGATCGCATCTTCGAGGCATTCTTCACGACGAAACCTCCAGGCAGTGGTACCGGTCTCGGGCTCGACACGGCCTACAACATCGTTGTCGTCCAACATGGCGGTGAACTGACTGTCGATTCGGCTGCCGGTGCGACCCGGTTTACCGTCGTATTACCGACCTCTCCGGACATTCCGACTTCGTGACCCGCTACCGTGAGGAGACCTATGTCAGCGCCGTGTCCCCATCTCGAGAACGTTCCGATCGAACCCATGCCGGAAGGCGGATGCGACGCGTGTCTGGCAATCGGGGACACATGGGTTCACCTCCGATTCTGTGTGGCCTGCGGCGTCACCGGATGTTGCGACTCATCGAAGAACCAGCACGCAAGGAAACACTGGGAGACCGAGGGTCACGGTGTCGTCAGATCGAAAGAGCCAGGGGAATACTGGGCGTTCTGCTTTGCCGACGACGAGGTTGTGGCAACGGCAGAGGCGTGACAACGCTCACCTAGCGAAAGACCAGGCCGCTGGTTCTGTGCGCAACGATGAACGGCATCAACCGTACGGCCAATGCCTCCGAGAACCCCGCGTACGCCTCGGTATGTGCCAAGAATCCGAATCCTCCACGCTCACAGATGCTGTCCTCGAGGGCGCAAACGTCAACGGTCACCGGCCGAAGAAACCCGGGCAACAGGATCGGGCCGAACGACCCGCCCCGCAGACCAGTCTGACCCCCGAGACGAAACACGCCAGGTTGAGACGGTTCCCGTGTTGGGTCGGCAAGCAACCCGACAGCCGCAATACGAACATCCGGAACGGTGTTCTCCATCGCGACCTTTATGACCTGAGCGCCCTGGGAGTATCCGACCAACACGATCTGAGTGTCCGGGCACGAGGTCGAGATTTCATCGATCGCGAAACGAAGCGATTGTGCGCCAGCCTGCACGCTCTTGTCGTACTCCCCGTTCAGGAGCACGAGACCGAACGAGTCGCT
>BTQP01000111.1:0-6652 GCA_036985935.1 Acidimicrobiia bacterium
GTGTACGAATGGACATCGTCGAGTTTCAAGCCGTACCCCGGATACACCACTTTTCCCTACCCCGAGTACTCGGAAGTGTTCTTTGGCGATTCGAACTTTCGGGTATTGCGTGGTGCTTCATGGGCCACCTCGCCGTCCGTTGCCCGCAATTCGTTTCGGAATTGGGACTACCGGCAGCGGAGACAGATCTTCTCAGGTATCCGGCTTGTTTGGGGAGCCACACCATGACGGACAGATTCACGCTCGAGCCGCTTTCAGAACCGTCGGATTTTCGCGCTCAGATGATCAAAGACGTCACGCGGGGTTTGACTGCGAAGAACAAGTCCATACCGTCGATCTATTTCTACGATGATCACGGTTCAGAGTTATTCGAAGAGATCACGACCCTTCCTGAGTACTACCTCACACGGGCCGAAACCGAAATTCTGGTGACACACGCTGACGAGATCATGAAGCTCGTACAGCCAGATGAGCTGATGGAAATCGGCGCCGGATTCGCACGAAAGACACGACTGCTGCTTGCTGCGATGCACGACGCCGGGGCGGGGTGTCGGTACGTACCCATCGATGTATCGGACGCAGCTCTCAAACACGCAGGAGACGCCCTGACAGCCACGTATCCATGGCTCACCGTCAACGCATACGTTGGCGATTTCATGCTCGATCTCCACCGTGTTCCCCATCAGGGCAAGCGAGTGGTCACATTCCATGGATCGACCATAGGGAACCTACGCCCAGATGAGAGACACGCTTTCCTTGACGAGGTCGCCACATCTCTGAACCCGGGCGATGCATTCCTTCTCGGAGTCGATCTCGTCAAAGACGAGCAAGTGATGATCGATGCCTACTCCGACTCCCAGGGCATTTCCGCACGCTTCAACAAGAACGTCCTCACCGTGATCAACCGGAACCTCGGCGGCGACCTCCCCGTCGAAAGCTTCGTCCACGAGACCCGGTTCAACGCGGAGCTGTCATGCATGGAGCAGAGCCTGCGGGCCACGCGCGACGTGACAGCGAAACTCTCGGCAATCGGTCTCGAGATCAAGATCGCTGCTGGTGAGTCAGTTCATACCGAATTCTCCTGCAAGTTCACCGAGTCCTCGATCTCGCGTGAGGTCACCGCCGCAGGACTATCCGTTTCTTCGGTTCTCACCGATGCAGCTGGCCAGTTCGCATTGGTATTCGCCACAAAGTAGACCGAACCGACACCACAGGTACGGCCACTATTGTGAACGGCATGCAGCGGTGGCACGCCAAGTACGCATGGCTCGGTGGCTCCGAGCTGACAACTGATGTGATCGTCACGGTTGTCGACGGTTCGATATCGGAGGTATCAACCGGCGACGCGGGCCTCGCTGACACAACGCTCGATGGAATCATGTTGCCGGGGCTTGCATCTGTTCATTCCCATGCATTTCACCGCGCCCTTCGTGGTCGCACGAACATAGGTTCCGGTGACTTCTGGTCGTGGCGCGCGCCGATGTACGCCTTGGCCAACTCGCTGACACCGGAGGACTATCGAGAACTCGCAACGGTCGTATTCTCCGAAATGCTCACAGCCGGTATCACCGCGGTCGGCGAGTTCCACTACATCCACGGCCGGCGAGATGGCCGGCCGTATGGTGGGCCGAATGTCATGGGACTCGCTCTCGCCGCTGCGGCATCGGACGTCGGGATTCGACTGACACTGATCGACGCTGCCTACCTGGTCTCAGATCCGGCGGGATCGCCTCCCCGTCCCGAGCAACGCCGTTTCTCAGACGGCAGCATCGCTGCGTGGTCAGATCGGGTACGACAGCTCGCCTCGACCCTCGAACCCATGGACAACATCCGTCTCGGCGTCGCGGCACATAGTGTGCGAGCAGTCGCAGCAGATGACCTGTCGGTCATCGCCGAAACCGCTGAACGCCTCGATGCCCCATTGCACATTCACCTGTCGGAACAGGTAGCAGAGAACGACGCATGCCTCGATCAGCACGGCATTTCGCCAACGCAGCTACTCGCGAGATCCGGATTCCTCGGGCCGAGAACCTGTCTTGTTCACGCGACACACGTCTCTGACAACGACATGGACACGATTGCGTTCAGCGGCTCCAACGTGTGTCTTTGCCCGACGACAGAAGCGGATCTCGGCGACGGCATCGGCCAGGCGAAAGAGCTCGTCTCGCTCGGAATCCCGCTGAGTGTCGGGACAGACTCCAACGCTTTCATCGACGTCTTAGAAGAAACACGCAGGGTCGAGCACCACGACAGGCTGCGCCTCGGGAAGCGGGGAATCCATACCCCAACGGATCTTCTCACGAACGCAACGTCGCGTGGATACGACGCCATTGGATGGACCGGTGGCGGTCGCATCGCAGTAGGTGCCCCCGCCGACTTCATCGTTGTCGACCCCACGTCGGACGAAATGGCAGGGACCGACGTTGATCACCTCGACGGCATTGTCATGGCCGCAACCAGGGCATCGGTGACCGATGTCATCGTGAGTGGTGAGCATGTTGTCGTGTCAGGCGAGCCAACCACAGGACCAAGCAGGCAGCAACGGCTCTCCACGCTCAAAACAGTTTGGGACAATGCCACCCGGCTCCTGAAGCCGCACGGTTGACGTGGGCAGGGGGCACTACGCCTCGTCGGGCTGGCCACGCCTTCGAAGTTCTTCGCGCAGAGCGTCGTCCGAGTAACGCAGCAGGGTCGGCTCCCAATCGAGTCTTTCAATCGGAGTTTCGGACGAGTCTGCGATCATCGACACGATTCCGTCACGCAGGGTCCTCGCCCACGCACGCCCCTTTGCACTCGCGACCAACGACATGGTTCCGTCACTGTTCACCTTCAGGACTCGGGCCTCGACCTGTGGGTTCGTACGAGCGCCACGCTCACCGTATGAAAGAATGACCGAGCCGATCGGTACGTCCTGGATACCTCCGGTTGCGATGAATTCGCCTTCGAAAGCCCAGCCTGAAGACTGGGATTCATCGACGTTCGTCACGATCTTCGCCCAATTCTTGTGACGCTCGTCGCCGACGAGCGGAACATCAACCGGGACAAGGATCGGCATCTCCATTCCACAAGGATACCGGGACGCCGCTCAGGCATGGCACGAATGCCACATCGGCCACCCATTCTGTTGTTCTGTCGCGGCACTAGTCCGTTTGTGCGAAGGGAAAGCACCCTCGAAATCCGTGCACCGAATGTCGATGAACACCCAGGAGGAAAGTATCTATGCGGGATTTCCGCACATCTCATCAGTACGTCGTCCTACTCGCAGGGTCGGGCGGCGTGCTCTTCATCCTCGGCGGTCTTCTCGCGACACGGTCGCAAGGAATGCAGATCATGTCGATAGCAACCGGTGGCATTCTCGCGATCCTAACTCTGTACGCACTTGGCCTCGCTCGACAGAACAACAATCTGACGGACAAGAACTCGATCCTCGAAGCCGAATTGGACAAACAGAGACAAGCGGACGAGTCGCTTAGAACCCGAATGACCTACACGTTACGTGATCCTCTCACCTCGATCGTCGGATTCGCCGACCGCATGAGCGACGACGCCGAGATGCCCTTCGATCAACGAAGAGAGATCGTGATCGCGATTCGTGATGACGCACGGGAAGTCGAAAAGGTCCTGTCCGAGCTCGCATACTCGCCGACATCGAACGGCGCACGCGCAAACAGGGTCGAAGGTGTCGTTCTCCTGGATGAAGAAGTCAGATCTGTGGCATCGACAATGCACACGGACGTTACCTTCGAATCGGACCTTGCCCCGACTCGCTCCTGGGGCGACAGTGCGCACGTCCGTCAGATCCTGCGAACGATCCTCAACACGGTTCAGGAGGGCGGCTGTGCGTATGTCACCCTCCGCACTGAGCAGCGCCCACGATCCGCAGTAGTGACGATCAGCGGCCGCGATGACCTCGCACCAGTCGAGGCGATTGCCGCACTCACGGGGAACACAGAATTCAGCGATGCGCTGAATGAGGACTTCATCGCATTGAAAGCTGCCCATGAGCTCGCGGGTGCGATGGGTGGAACAATCGGGTACGCACAGGCGTTCGGAATGTCGCACATCGTTATCGACTTCCCGGCAGCTCCGGACGACCTCAGTGTTGAGCCGCCACCTCACATGGAACAGGACCCATTCGACCTCTCGTTCAGCACGGTAGTTGGACTTCGTCCAGAGAGACCAACCACGTCAATTCGGTTCGTCTGACAGCACGACGGAGCTGCATCTACGTCGCGCGGCCCGTCACAGGCCGCTACCTTGTTCACCTATGTGTTTCGACCTCGACTCCAGCCCGCCCATCCCACACATCCACGGAGGCGCTATTGACCACGAGAACCTGACCCTTGAGGCAGGTGACGGAAACGAATTCGCCGCATTCTCGGCGGAAGGTTCTGGCGACGTCGCTGTTCTCGTTCTTCCTGATGTCCGGGGACTGTTCACGTTCTACGAGGAACTTGCCCTGCGGTTCGCCGAACACGGTATCGATGCGCTGTCGATCGACTACTTCGGCCGAACCGCCGGTGTCGCGAAACGATCGTCGGACTGGGACTTCTGGCCGGAGGTAAACGCCACGACCCTCAACGGAATCGAGGCGGATGTACGGGCAGGAGTCGAATACCTCAGGAGAAACGACGATAACAAACCCGTATTCGTCGTCGGGTTCTGCTTCGGCGGTTCGAACGCCTGGCACATGGCCGCCTCGGACATCGGCTGTGCGGGGGTCGTTGGTTTCTATGGCCATCCGGACCGCAAGGACTTCCCTCAGGGCGCTCCACCGGTCGTTTCACGGGTCGATGACTTCACGTGTCCCGTGCTCGGGCTCCAGGGCGGGGACGATCCAGGAATCCCGGTAGAAGTGTCCCGACAGTTCGAAGACGCCATGAAACGGGCAGGCAAGACCGGCGAAGTCGTCGTGTATGACGACGCTCCGCATTCGTTCTTCGATAGAAAGTACGAGGAGTTCGCCGAGCAGTCTGCAGACGCCTGGCGACGAGTTTTGGCCTTTGTCGACGCGAACTCATAGGCTCGCTGTATGTATGACACCTTGAGAAACCGAATCGCGTCCGATGCCGGACGAACGCGGACAGAGCTCGAAGACATGGTGCGGATTCCGTCCGTCAGCGCACCCGGATATGACACCGGCGAGGTTCGACGCTCTGCAGAGTTCGTAGCAGACCTGATGCGCTCATCGGGCCTCGATGAGGTAAGACTGCTCGAAATCGATGGTGCCCACCCCGCGGTATACGGTGAGAAACGGGGACCACAGGGTGCCCCGACACTTCTCCTGTACGCCCACCATGACGTGCAGCCCCCTGGACCACAAGACCAGTGGGAGACACCACCGTTCGAACCTCAAGAGCGTGCCGGTCGATTGTTCGGTCGCGGCACATCAGATGACAAAGGCGGCATCGCGCTTCACCTCGGCTCCATCCGCGCATTCGAGGATGAGCTGCCTGTGAACATCAAGATGTTCGTGGAGGGAGAAGAGGAAATTGGCTCCGAGCATCTTGAGACATTCCTCGATACGTACAACGAACTGCTGTCGTCCGATGCGATCATCATCGGCGACGCCGGAAACTGGCGCGTCGGTGTGCCGGGTCTCACCACGTCACTTCGCGGACTCGTCGATTGCATAGTCACCGTGCGCACTCTCAAGTATGCGGTGCACTCAGGATCGTTCGGTGGAACCTACCCGGATGCGATAACGTCGCTCGTCAGACTTCTCAGCGGTCTGCACAACGATGATGGCTCCGTCGCGGTTCCGGGGCTCGTCGAGCGCGACGCAGATCCCCTCGACCTGACCAAAGGAGAACTCGACGAGCAGATGATCCCGGTAGAGGGCCTGGAGCTCCTTGGTGATGGGACGCTCACATCGAGGATCTGGATGAAGCCGTCCATCTCTGTTCTCGCGATCGAGGCTGTGCCCCTCCACGAAGCCATAAACCAGCTCGTTCCTGAGGCGAGTGCGAAAGTGAGCATGCGCATTCCTCCAGGCCAGGGAGCCGCAGCGGCCTACTCAGCGCTCAAAGAACACCTCCAGCGGACCGTGCCGTGGGGTGCCGAGCTGACGATTACCGACGGAGCAAGCGGCGAGGCGTTCGAACTCGACACCGACGGATCGATGTACGACGCATACCGCACAGGAATGAGAGAGGGTTATGGGGTCGATCCGATCGAGATCGGTGTTGGGGGCTCGATTCCATTTGTGGCCGCCTTTGCGGACAGGTTCCCCGACGCGGCGGTGCTTCTCGTGGGAGTCACCGACCCGACAAGTCGATATCACGGGCCAAACGAGAGTGTTGAGCTCGCTGATCTGGAGTCCGCCATCGTCGCCCAGGCGATAGCAATGTCTATTGCGGGTGGCGCTACCGGCGATTGACCCTACGCTCCAAAACATGGGCAAACCCACACTCTGGTTGATCGTGATCGTCGTTGTGACAATCGCAGCGGTCGCCTTCGGACGCGCAACAGACGACGAACCCGGGATTTCAGCGCCGCCGAGCACGCACGAAGCGAGCTCGACCGAAGCGGGCTCGCCAACAACCACTGTCGTCTCGGCCGCTCCCGTCACACCAACGGTTCCGCCAGCCGTTCTCCCGTCGGCCACCCTGGCATGTGAGATATACGGGGCGATCGAGGAGAACGGTGCGGT
>BTQP01000112.1:0-6643 GCA_036985935.1 Acidimicrobiia bacterium
ATCAACGACCGCACAGTGGCCGTTGAATACGACCCCGCACAGGTCGATCTTTCGTCGATCGTTACCGCTATCGACGACCAGGGCTACGAGGTAGACGACCAGTAACCCTCCTGCCGTTCTTGGCCAGCTGATACCGCCCCCCAAATTGGCTGGGCAAGAGAGGATTTCTCCGTGAACGACACTGAGATACGTTTTGACGTCGAAGGCATGACCTGTGCCTCGTGCGCCGTGCGCATCGAACGCGTGCTCGGCAAGCAGGTCGGTGTCGAAGCCGCGAATGTCAACTTTGCGGGCCAGGAGGCACGGGCGACGATTACGGAGGAGGCCGACCCCGAGGCCCTGCGCGCCGCCGTTGCCAAGATCGGGTACAACATCGAAGAGATCGATCCCGAGAACGACAATCGATCCATGACAGAACGATACGACGCCGAGGCCAAGTACCAACTCCGCAACGTCATTGGAGCAGCCGTCATCACTCTGCCGCTGCTGGTCCTGGTGTGGTTCGGCCCGAATGGCCTCGCGAGTGAGTGGGTCCAGTTCGTCGGCACGTCTATCGTCGTGTTCTATTTTGGCGCCCAGTTCCACAAGGCAACGTGGAAACAGGTCAAGTCGCTTTCGCCTGCGATGGATACGCTGATCAGCACCGGCACCCTTGCAGCATGGACGTTTTCCACTGTCGTTCTGCTGCTCAACACGTTCACGACTACGGGGTCAGAGGGCGACCTGTTCTATGAGACGGCCGCGGTGATCATCACCTTGATCCTTCTCGGCCGCTACTTCGAAGCAAGGGCCAAAGGCCAAGCGTCCAACGCAATCGCAAAGCTCGCCGAACTCGGTGCGAAACAGGCACGGGTGATCCGTGACGGTGCAGAGATTCTCATCGATCCGATCGAACTCGCGCCTGGCGAGATCGTGGTCGTCCTACCGGGAGAGAAAGTGCCTGCAGACGGCGTCGTCGTCTCCGGGCGCTCAGGTGTGGACGAGTCGATGCTCACGGGTGAGAGTGTGTCGGTCACTAAGGAGCCGGGCACCAACGTTTTCGGTGCAACGGTCAACCAGCAAGGTCGACTCGAGATCGAGGTGACCGAGGTCGGCCCGAACACGGCGCTGAGCCAGATCATGAAGCTCGTTGCGGATGCTCAGGCAACAAAAGCCCCCGTTCAGAAACTTGCCGACCAGATCTCTGGAATCTTCGTCCCGATCGTGATCACGGTCGCGACTGTCGTCGCCATCGCCTGGCTCGTGATCACCGGAGACATTTCTGCGGCAGTGAGCAGCGCGGTGGCGGTGCTGATCATCGCCTGCCCTTGCGCGCTGGGCCTCGCAACACCAACAGCGATCATGGTCGGTTCAGGCCGAGGCGCTGAGATGGGTGTGCTCTTCAAGAACGCCGAAGTCTTCGAGCGTGCCAAGGGTGTCGACACTGTCGTGTTCGACAAGACGGGCACGCTCACTCGGGGCGCCATGACACTCGTCGAGGTCATGACGGACGGCAGTCGGGCCGAGTTCCTCAGGCTCGCCGGTTCGCTCGAATCCGGCTCTGAGCATCCGATCGGCAAGGCCGTTGCCCTCGGAGCCGAAGAAGAAGACATCGAACTCGAGCCGGTGGAGGACTTCGAATCAGTCCAGGGCAAGGGTGCACGCGGCACCGTGTCTGGTCAGACCGTCCTCGTCGGCAAGCCTGTGCTGTTCACCGAGTCCGGTTTCGCCGGCGTCGAAGATTGGCAGGACCGCTTCGACGAGATCTCGATCAAGGGGAACACGACGTTCCTCGTCGGTTGGGACGGCAACGTCCAGGGTGTGTTGAGTGTTGCTGACACGGTGCGTCCAACGTCGGCACAGGCGATCAAGGATCTCCATGACCAGGAGATCTCCACCGTGATGCTCACGGGCGACTCGTGGCACACGGCAAACGCAATCGCTTCGATCATCGGTATCGACGAGGTCGTCGCTGAGGTACTGCCCGGCGAGAAGTCCGAGGCTGTTTCACGCATGCAGGCGGACGGTCAGGTGGTCGCCTTCGTCGGTGACGGCATCAACGATGCGCCCGCGCTCACAGTGGCAGAGCTCGGCATGGCCGTGGGCTCCGGCACTGATGTCGCCATCGAAGCGGGAGACGTCGTA
This sequence comes from Acidimicrobiia bacterium, assembly GCA_036985935.1. Lineage (GTDB taxonomy): Bacteria > Actinomycetota > Acidimicrobiia > Spongiisociales > UBA5794 > JAMBLL01. The sequence continues at coordinate 2,125 of BTQP01000112.1, forward strand.
CTGATGTCGGGCGACCCGGCAACGTCGGTGACTGCGATAAAGCTTGCACGCAAGACCTTCACGACGATACGCCAGAACCTGTTCTGGGCGTTTGCCTACAACACGGCAGCGATTCCGCTCGCCGCATTCGGCTTCCTGAACCCCATGATCGCTGCGGGCGCAATGGCCTTCAGCTCAGTGTCCGTCGTAGCGAACTCGGTCCGCTTGAGGCGCTTCAAGTAGCAGGATCGACCGAAGACGACCGGTCGTCTGGGTCGTTCCGCCAACGACTGACGCTCGTGTACTCTCCCGAGACATGACATTCGGTGACCTCCATCCATACGCTCGGGCGACCGATCGAGTGTCAATCGAGAGACTCTTCGAAGCCGACAGCGAAGTACTTTCGATGTGGATCGCCGAGCCATATGTTCCACTCGCAGCCCCAGTCATCGAGGCGATCGAATCTCGGGCGGGCCTCGGCTGGTACGGCTACGAAATCCGACCACGAGAAACGAAAGAGGCGTTCCGGTCCTGGATGAGCAGACGACACGGATGGCACCTCGGAGACACCCACCTTCTCGTCAGCCCGTCTGTCGGAACATCAATAGGGGCAGCGATGGAACTCGTGACCGAACCCGGAGAGACAGTCATACTTCAGCCACCGGTATTCACCGACTTCAAACCCCTTGTGACGCGTCCGCATCGCAAAGTTGGGCGCAATTCACTCGTCCTGGGCAATGGCGGGTACACGATGGACCTCAACGCCCTCGAGTCGATAGCCGGACGCCAGGACACCACTGCGATGATTCTGTGCAATCCGCACAACCCCGTCGGGCGAGTGTGGACGCACGAGGAGTTGCTAGCTGTCGCTGACATCTGCTCCAGACACAACGTGTTTGTGATTTCGGATGAGATCCATGCCGACATAATGTTGGAAGGCTCCGTGTTCACTCCGTTTGCGGTCGCAGCGAAAACGTCGGATGTGCGATGGGTTGCCCTTCATGGGCCGATAAAGACGTTCGGCCTCGCCGGTGTCGCGGACACGCTCCTTGTGACGGACGATTCCGAGTTCGCCGAAATGTTCAACCAGATGAGTTCACGGCTGCACCTGGTGCGCAACAATGTGTTCGCGATGGCCGCGACAGCAGCGGCGTACGAACAAGGCGAGGAATGGCTCCAGAGGTTGCTCACCGATGTCTCGAGGAACGTTGAAACACTCGCGAACGGTCTACCGGACCCCCTTCGTCTTGTCCGACCAGAGGGTACGTACCTGGCATGGATCGACTTCCGAGAACTCGGTGTCGACGTCCCAGACCTCGCACGATGGCTGGCACACGAGGCTCGAATCGCGTTGAGCCCTGGCCACTGGTTCGGACGCGAGGGCGCCGGCTTTGCACGGATGTCGATCGCCGTTCCACAGGATGTCATCCAAGAAGCCACAGCCAGACTCACCACGGCCATCGGGTAGCGCCATAGATCTAGAGCGTCGAGGGCCCGAAAGATGCGGAGTCCGTTTCGGCGACGAAGCCCTAGTTCACCCACCATTGGATGAATCGGGTGATGGGTCCTGGTTTCTCGAGGGTCGGCGTATGGACGAGCAGGACGGGACAGTCAACTGATTCAGCGATACGGTCTGCGAGATCCGTGACGACCTGGAACCTATGTGTCGGCGCACCGAGGATCACCAGGTTTGCGCCTCGCGAGAGACCGGTGAGTGTTTCGACGAGGTCATCCGTTGCGCGGACTCTGTCGTCCCACGGAACCGTGAGAACGGCGCCAAGGCGTTCGTGGTACGAATGTATGGCTTCGGTCTGCCCTGGCGGCGCGTCGGCCGGGATGAGGTGGATGAAACGAACCTGCGCATCCTCGTACCGGGCGATATGGTCGGCCATCTCGATTTTCACGGGGTCGTATGGTCCACCGGTCCCGATTACCGCAATGCTGTCGATGTCGTCGACGGATCGGTTACGGAGGTACGCCGAGTCACAGGTGAGATGCTCCCGGAGCCAGCGCAAGTCACGGGTTACGTGACGGGTTGCTCTCAGATCCTGGGGGAGGTCAGCGATGAACAGGTCAACACCGTTGCTCTCGACGAACGCGTGCACCATCCCGCGGCGATCCTCGTCGGTGTACTGCTGCGTTGTCACCTCGATCCCTAGTGCGCTGGCGCGCGCGAGGTCATTGGCGGTTGGGATCATTCCTTTCGTTCGAGCGTCGAAGTTGATGACATGGATCCGTCCGCCATCGGCTCTTGTCATTCGCAGCGCCAGCCGGAACAGCGTCTGTTGGCGCGAAGGCCTCGTCGGTCGCCGGATCAGTACCAGCACATGATCGCGACCACCCGTCGCGACAGCGTCGGCACTTCGCTGAACCAGTCGATCGTTCTCGCGATGCCGCAATGCGTCTCGGGCTGCGGATTCCTTGACAGTTCGGCTCTTGCCGAAGGTGCGGTACCACACGATGCCGGCGACGACAAAGGCGATCGCCCCGACGAGCGGGACCGTACCCATCTGTGTCAGGAGAAGGATCGCCGCAAGGATTCCAAACACTTGCGGTGCCGGGTACCACGGCGATCGGAACACGGGTTTGTACCACTCAAGGTTTGCCTCTCTGAACGCTATGAGAGCAAGGTTGACGAGGGCGAATACGAGAAGCTGGAACGCCGAGGCGAGTTTCGCAAGCTCGATCAAGGGCACGAACAGCACAAGTCCGATCAGAACGATCCCTGTAACGATGATCCCAGCCACCGGTGCACCAGACCTCTTTCCGACGTACGAAAGGAATGATGGGGCGAGGGAGTTACGCGCCATAGCAAACGGATATCGGGCGGAGGCGATGATCCCGGCGTTCGCCATCGACAGCAGAGCCAACACGGCTACACCTGAAATGACAGCGACACCTGTGGAGCCGAGAAACGATTGCGCTGCCAGCGTCATCGGCGTCTCGGTCGACGACAATTGCTCCGCCGATGATGTGCCGACGATCACCGCCACGATCGCCGGGTACAGCAACATCATGAAACCCACCGAAACGAGCATCCCGGTGGGGATGTTTCGTCCAGGGTCGCGCACCTCTTCAGCAATCGAGGCCACCTTTGTCACCCCCGAGTACGAGACGAAAACCACAGCCGCGGCAGCCATGAGGCCTTTGATGCCGAAGGGGGTGAAGGGCTCGAAAGAGGCCGAATCGATGTTGGGGATGCCGGCAGCGACGAATCCGATGAGGACGAGGATCACGGCCGTCACAAGTGCTACCTGAAGTTTCGCCGTCTGCTTGATCCCGATCAGATTCAATCCAATGAGGAGGAGGCCGAGGGTCGCAGCCACGACTCGTTCTGGATGTGTCACGAAGTAGTCGAGATATGCCGACAGTCCAACGAGAGCGAAGGCTGCTTTGAAAACGAGGGAGAACCAGACCCCGAACCCTGCGATCGTCCCCATGAGCGGACCCATCGCCCGATCGATGAACAGGTACGTTCCGCCAGATTGTGGCATGGCGGTAGCCATCTCGGCCTTCGACAGAGCAGCGGGCAACACGACGAGGCCGGCAAGAAAGAACGCAAGGACGACGGAAGGCCCTGCGATCTTGAACGCGAGTCCCGGCAATACGAAAATGCCGGAGCCGATCATCGCTCCAATCGAGATCGTGAGTACCGCGTACAGGCCTAACGAGCGAAGCAGGACAACAGGCTGCTCGGACGACGAGTCGGGATCGTTCGCTGGCATCGAGATGAAGCTACTTGAAAACGCACCGCTGCGCGGCAATCCGCGAGACAAGGGCGGGCCGGTCCGGAACACGTACTGAGCCACTTCCACTGAATCTCCGTAGGATTCGAACCATGAAATTCTCCCGCGTCACGGCGGCGATCGTGGCAATCGCCCTGGTCGCTGCCGCATGCTCGTCGAACGGAAATGAGCAGGAACTCGCTGGATTTGGCACTTCGGAGCTGCTCCAAGCTCTCGAGGGTGAGGGTGTCAACGCCACGATTCAGGATTCCCCGTACCCCCGACAGGACATACCCAGCGGAACACCAGAACTGCTGTGTATCAACGGTCGCGAGGCGAATGTCTACGTGTACCCGACGTCAGCAGATCGCGTCGTGGAAGCAAGCGACGGACCCCCCGAGAGAGATGGCGTCTTCGATCTGTATTGGGGGACGTTCACCTACTGGGGCCGCGGCGAGATCCTCGTCGAGTTCCACAACGATCCCGATCGCCAGGATGACATCGTCGACGTTTTCATCGAGGTGCTCGGCCCACCGCTCGGAAACGACGGTGGCGCACTCGGAGACCCACCCGAGCAACTTCCACTCTCTGAGAACTGCCCCGCTCCCTAAGGGGGCTAGCGGATAGGGCCTGTTCTGGTGTTTGAGAGCATGGGTCGGTCAACGTCTTCGGTCCCCCCTTCAGAGTCTTCGGTCCCCCCTTCAGGGGGGACAAGCGAGCCTTGCGAGCTAGGGGGGTCTGCGAGCCTGTGAGCGCGGTGCGGAAAAGGCTCGAGCGGGGCTGCTTCCACTTCGTGCTCGCAGGCTCGCAGGCTC
>BTQP01000113.1:0-6582 GCA_036985935.1 Acidimicrobiia bacterium
TGCGTCGGGCGCGCCGGTCGCTCTCCTCTCGTGCTTTGGTCTCCATGTCACGGACAAGGACCATCGCGTCGCGACGTGCCTCATCTTCGACCTTTTGCAGCAGCTCGGTCTTTGCGGCTGCGGAGTCGAATCCGGCAAGCGCCTCCAGCTCGAGCAGGGCTTCTTGTTGCAGACGAGCCGCTTCGTTTGACTGCTCTCCGGCTGAGCGTTCCTTTTCGATCACGAGTTCCTCGCGCTGCGCGAGGTTCGCCGCCCGCTGCTCGAGCGTCGCTAGCGACTGTGTGATGCGATCCTCTTTCGAGCCGACCTCTACCCGACGGTGCTCAAGCGTCGCTTCTTCACGGTCGCGATACGAGTCCGCCTTTGCTCTGGCTTCTTCCTCAGCCCTGGCGAGGATCTTCTGAGCCTCTATGCGGGCGTCGCTCAGGACTTCTTCTGGCGCCGGGGGCTGTTTCACCATGCGCCGACCGACGAGCAGGCCCGCCAGGAACAGGCCAGCGACAACCAGACCCGGGATAATCAGGTTCAGAACCTGTTCCATCTTCGTTTCCTCGTTCCCCCCGATACGGATACGAACGTGCCGAGCCACTACCGGCTCGGCACACACACAAGAACTATTCGAGCTGTCGGACTATGTGTCGTTCACCCCGTGCCTTGCATTCGGACGTTCTCGTTTCGGTACAGTTTCAATATCAATGTGTGTGACTATGTAGCGATAGTACCTCACAGCGCAAGCTGCGGGAACGCGAAAACCGAGAAACCGACGATTATCGTCACTCGGCGTCGGTGAGCTCGCTCTCGGTCGCTTCTTTGCCGTCTGTTTCCGGCTCTTCTTCGCCGTCGGTAATGAGTCCTACTGCGCGCAGCACCTGATCCTGGAGCTGCATTGCGAGCTCGGGATTCAGGCGCAGATGGTCCTTCGCCTTTTCACGACCCTGGCCGAGCTGATCACCGTCGTACGTGTACCAGGCGCCGGCCTTGCGCACGATGCCTTGCTCAACGGCAACGTCGATCAGGCTGCCCTCACGCGAGATTCCTTCTCCGAACATGATGTCGAACTCGGCAAGACGGAACGGCGGCGCGACCTTGTTCTTGACGACCTTGACCCGCACACGGTTACCGATGTTCTCGGTACCGACCTTGATGGCTTCGATACGGCGGATGTCGAGACGGACACTCGAATAGAACTTGAGCGCACGTCCACCAGGCGTCGTTTCTGGTGAGCCGAACATGACCCCTATCTTCTCTCGGATCTGGTTGATGAAGATCGCAGTCGTATCTGAGCGACTGATCGTTCCCGCCAGCTTGCGCAGCGCCTGGGACATCAACCGTGCCTGGAGACCGATGTGTGTATCACCCATGTCTCCTTCGAGCTCAGCACGAGGCACCAGTGCGGCTACCGAGTCGATGACAACGACATCGAGGGCACCAGAACGGATCAACATGTCGGTGATCTCGAGGGCCTGTTCACCGGTGTCAGGCTGTGAGATCAGCAGCTCGTCGATATCGACACCGATCGCCTTTGCGTACCCGGGATCGAGCGCATGTTCTGCATCGATGAACGCAGCCTTGCCGCCGTTGCGCTGGGCCTCGGCGAGCACGTGGAGAGCAAGCGTCGTTTTTCCCGACGATTCAGGGCCGAAAATCTCGACGACGCGACCCCGCGGGACACCGCCTATGCCGATTGCGAGGTCGAGAGCAAGGGCACCGGTCGAGATGGACTTGATCCGACGGATCTCGTCCGAGCCGAGACGCATGATGGCTCCCTTGCCGAACTGCCGTTCGATCTGGGACATCGCTATCTCGAGATTCTTGTCCCTTTCGCTTGCTTCTGATGCCATGTGCTGTTCCCTTTCAACTGGTTGATACCACCGTATCGACCGCGTGTGACAGATTACGCCTCGAATCACACGTTTGGTATTCGATTCGGTATACCGCAGCGTAACCGAACAGGTGTTCGATGTCGAGGTTATCGGTAGCAGAAAGAGCGCTGGTCACTGTGTGAGGTCGAGAACGGCCTCGACCTCACCGTCTTTGACCTCGCCGGTCTCAACGTACCCGAGACTCTTGTAGAACGGGCCAGGCCCTGCATCGCCAGGAACGAAGCTGAGAGAGACCTTCGTTCCGCCCGGCCGTGACGCGACGTACTCGTGCATGAGGCTCATCGCGGCCCGCCCGAAACCCATGTGTTGGTATCGCTCGTCGATCATGAACCGCCAGAGGTAGTACCGCTCCGTGTCTGGATCGTCCGCCAGCATGACGAAACCAGCGGCAGTCTCATCGGCGTACACGGCACGAACCCAGACGTTGGACGTTGCGAACGCCTGTGCAAGAGAAAAGACGTTCGAAGCGACGAACGCTTTCTGTTCCTGGCTCACAGAGAGGTCGACGACTGCTCTGACGTTCTCGTCGTCGATGATGCGGAGGGAGACGACGGAGGAGCGTTCGACCATGGCGGCGACTCTACTTCACGCCTGGAGAGGGACGCTGTCGATTGCCTCGTATTCGAGACCGGTACGGGTGCGACGTGTGCGAAAGAGAGTCACTTCCCCCACCTCGAGAGGAACACGAAAACTTGCGAACGATTCAACCAGTCGGCGAAGGTCCATTGATGGTCTGAGCCTCGACAGTGTGAGGTGTGGCACGAACGGCCGCTCCTCTGGAGAGAATCCAACGTCCCTCGCCGCATCCTCACAAACCGTCGACAACGAAGCAAGTAGGCCTTCATCGTCAGCGATAGCGACGTACATCACGCTGGCCTTCGAGGCGCGCGGGAACGCCGCAATACCGGTGGCGTGCACGACACCACCCGACAGGTCGAGCGTCTCGTCGAGCTCCCTCAGAATCGCCTCCGTTGTGAGCTCATCACACTCGCCGAGGAATCGCAGCGTGATGTGCCAGTTCTCGGGCGGGGGCCGTCTCCCCGGCACGGGTGGCCCGGGACTCGCTTCCGCGAGGGCAGCAGCGAGCATGTGCCGGGCATCAGACGTGAGATCGACCGCAAGGAACGCGTGGTCGCTCACGCCTGAACGAGTGCCAGGCGAACCTGATGAAGGGCAGCGGTGGCCGTATATGTGCGGACTCGTTCGCGATCGCCCGGCATCTTGAAGGTCTTGGAGCGCTCCCCCATGGGTGTCACCACCGCGACACACATTGTGCCAGCCTCGACTTCGAGCGGGGACGGTCCCGCCGATCCGGTCACGGCCACCCCGACATCTGCCCCGAGTCGCTCACGGACCCCTCTTGCCATGGCGAGGGCGGTGTCCTCCGAAACAATGCCCTTGTCGCGCATCAACGCCACCGGGACATCGAGCAGCGACGTCTTGATGTCTGCTGCATACGCACCGATCGAACCACGGAACGTGGCACTCGAGCCCGGCACGCTCGTGAGACGTGATGCAACGAGTCCCGCCGTGGCGGATTCTGCCGTTGCGATCGTCCAACCTTTGTCGAGCAATGTCGTATGGATGATCTTTTCGATCGTGTCGTCGTCGAAGCCGAATACGTAGTCTCCGAGGCGTTCGAGTACCGTCGCTTCGACGGGTGCGATCAGGGACCGCGCCTCAGCCTCGGTGTCCGCCCTCGCCGTGAGCCTGACCTTGATGACACCCGCGGATGCGAGGAACGCAACGGTCGGATTGTCACTGCCATGGAAGATGTCGTCGAACATCTCGCCGACACCCGCCTCAGACATTCCCCAACTCCGCAGAACCCGGCTCACCACGACCCCTGCACCTTCACCGTCGAGCGACCGTAGGAAAGGCATCACCTGCTTGTCGAGCATGCTGGTCATCTCGGCAGGGACACCAGGCAGCGCGATGACCCAGCACCCGTCGATCTCGACCCTGAATCCGGGTGCGCTGCCTTTGGGGTTCTCGATCGCGTCTGCGCCATCGGGTCGGTACGCCTGGCGAAGGTTCGATTCCGGGAAGTCCCTTCCAAGACGCTTCCAGGCATCTCGCAACGCGTCGGCATATTCGCTATCGAATACGAGAGCGACGCCAGCGACCTGCGCCACTACTTCACGTGTGATGTCGTCCTGTGTTGGTCCGATGCCACCGGTGATGATCAAAGCGTCGCACCGAGTTACCGATTCACGGATCGCCTCCTCCATCCGGTAGGCATTGTCACCAACGACGGTCTGGCGGTGATGGGTCATGCCGGAATCGGCGAAGCGAACGGCTATTTCCGCGGCGTTCGAGTTGACGATCTGCCCGAGCAACAGTTCCGTTCCGATCGCAAGTGTCTCGACCCTCACAGGCTCACCACCGTTGCGGTCGTGTCGGTACCGTACGCACCGGTGATGGTGGCGTTCACCCACTCACCCGGGGCGCCGTCGTTGAGCAAGATCATGCCATCGATCTCAGGGGCTTCACGGAAGGAACGCCCGACTGCCTGGCCATCCTCGACCTGATCGATCAGGACCCGTTCGGTGTTACCGACGGTGGCGGCGTTCTTTTGTGCGGTGATGTCATCCTGAATGTTCTGGATGTACCGGAGACGTTCACTGACCACGTCGCCGGGCACCTGGTCGTCCATCTGTGCAGCCGAGGTGCCGTCCTCCCTCGAGTACGGAAAGAAACCTGCCCAGTCGAGGCGAACATCCTGGAGGAAGGTCGCAAGGTCCTCGACATCGTCGTCGGTCTCGCCGGGAAAGCCGACGATGAAACTCGACCGGGTTGCAGCGTCTGGTGCTGCGTGACGGATGTCTGAGATGAGCTTGCGGTGGCCGTCCCCACTCCCGGGTCGGCGCATGGCACGCAAGAGCTTCGGTGAAGAATGTTGAAGGGAAAGATCGAAGTAGTTGGCGATCGTTCTGTGGCCTGCCATGAGCTCGATGAGCCGTGGACGGATCTCCTTCGGGTAGAGGTAGTAGAGCCGCATCCGTTGCAGCCCGTCTACCGAGGCCGCCCGTTCAACGAGGTCCTCGATCGAACCGGAGCCGTTGTCACGGCCATAGGCAGCAAGGTCCTGTGCAACCAGGACGATCTCCTGGACCCCGCCTGCGACGAGGCCTTCGATCTCAGCAACGATGCCATCGCCTGCTCTCGATCGTTGTTTGCCACGAATCAGCGGAATCGCACAGAACGCACAGGTCTTGTTGCAACCTTCGGCAACCTTGACATAGGCGAAGGGGGTGGTCGGTGTTGGGCGTCTGACGACCTCGAGAATGTCCATGTGGGACCGCTTGACACCCGAGATCTGAATCGGTTGCCATCCGGTCATCGCATCGAGCTCGTCGAGCAGTTCTGAGTATCTCGAAAGTCCGATGACCGCATCGGCCTCGGGAAGTGCCTCGATGAGTTCCTTCTCGTAGCGCTGTGCCATGCACCCCATCACGACGAGCTTCGCGTCGTCGCGTTTTGCTTCTGCCAGTTCGAGGATGGTTTCGACGGACTCGCGTCGCGCAGCGTCGATGAACCCGCAGGTGTTCACCATCACAACATCCGCGGACTCGGGATCGACCGCATCCACATATCCGGAGTCACCGAGTACGGATGAAATCTTGTCCGAGTCCACCTGATTCTTTGAACAGCCAAGCGTGGTCAGCCAAACGGAGGGAGCGGTCATGGTGTGCGAGTGTATCGGCGTCGAGCACCTTCAACGCGAGTGCCCACCCACCACACACCAAACGAAGAACTTTCACCTCGAGTCCGCGTGATCTTCGGGTCAGGGAGTGTCCGCGTTGAGTGAATCGAGGGAAAGGATGACAAACTCGTTCGATCCAAGAATGGTACGAGAGGTCGCGAACCTTGATGTCTCGGCGAACCCTGCGCCTGACCATACGTACAAGGCTCGCGCATTTCCGGCCGCGACGGTGACACGAAGTTCTTGATGCTCGAAGGTTGCGCCTGCGTGGGCGACAACCGCAGCCACATAACGATGTCCGTTGCCGAGCCCTGTTCGATCTGGGTCGATACCGAGACCGATGTCGATTCCATCACCGCTGTAGTCGCCGCCCGGAACCTGAGCGTCCTCGCCGAAGGTGGCGTACCCCACAATGTCGCTTCCGTCCCACAGCGTGTGACAGCGAATTTCGGGTTGTATGAAATACGCAACCGCCTCGTCCGGACTTTCGACAATGTCGTACGCGTCGTATGGCGGCTCGTACCGCCAAGTTGCAAACCTTCGAATGGCAGCCTCGGTCGCTGGTCGTAGCTCGATCGACAAGACGTCAGCCTGCCCTCAGTCGATGGAATCGAGGACGCCTGTGGCTTGACCGACCTCGATCAGGTGGCCATCGGGGTCGCGCATGTAACAACGGATCTCGGCACCCCGGTCCATGGGAGGCGTCAGGAAGGTTGCGCCCTTCGCCGACCATTCCGCGTACTTCGCTGCGATGTCGGCGACACGGATGTTGAGGAAGGCGCTGACCTTGTTCGGATCAGATGGAGCATCAAGGTAGACCTCGGGCTTGTCGTCGGTCGGTCCGCCACCGACGTTGATGATGATCCAGGAATTGGCGAGCTTGACGATGGTCGGTTCTCCATCCATCACCACTTCGCCGCCAAGCACACCCGCGTAGAAGTCGCGGGACTTCGCTACGTCTCTCGACACCACGAAGTGTGTCAACACGATCCC
>BTQP01000114.1:0-6386 GCA_036985935.1 Acidimicrobiia bacterium
TCACAAGCGCTCACCAACTTCGCGAACTCCGACATCTCCTTCGGCTGGGACTGGCTATCGGACCCTACGGGTGTGCAGATCCGTGAGGGCATCGACACGATTCCTGATAGCGGTGCTCGCGCCCTGCTCGTCGGCATCGTGAACACGATGCGTGTCGCTGTAACCGGAATCGTTGCGGCAACGATTCTCGGGACGATCATCGGCGTCAGCCGCCTGTCCAGTAACTACATCGTCAACCGGATCGCAACGGTGTATATCGAGACGATCAGGAACATTCCGCTGCTCGTGCAGATTTTCTTCTGGTCCGCCCTGGCCGTCACACTTCCCGCCCTCACAGCGGATGACGTCGGCGAGTACTTCTTCAAGTTCTCGAACAAGGGTTTCGCTTTCGCCTGGATTTTTCCAGGTTCCGGTTGGCTTCCGTGGTTGGCATTTGTCGTAGCAGGATTCTTCATCGGACGTTTCGTGGCCAGGCGCCGCAAGGCGTACCAGGAAGAAACCGGCAACGAGGGACATGGTGGTCGCTACTGGCTACTCATCGTCCTTGCTTCTGCCCTCGTCGGTTGGGTTGCATGGCCTTTGCTTGGTTTCCTCGAACCGGTTTTCGGCGCAATCGAGTCGTTCGTCGATGCTGTGCCACCGATCGTCTTCCCCATACTCCTGGCAACTGTCTCGATCGGTGGCGCGGCGTGGTGGATTCGCAACTTCTTCGAGTCTCGCCGAACACCTGCCGGTTTCGGAAAGATGACAGACGACGACTGGTTCCGTGTCATATTCGCTGGTGTATCGGGCATCGCCATCGCGATCATCGCATTTGTCATCGGGGAGTTCGCGCTCGATACCGTGTCCGGAGGTACCCAATCGGTTGCCGAACTCGTGCGAACGGTGTTTGGAAACTTCTTTGGATGGTTGTCTGCCGCGTTCGGTGGCGACGTCATCGACCCCGTAGCGGCCAAGGACGCGGTGCGCGAAGGAGGACCTCTGGTCTTCTCCAAGCCAGGCGTTGTATTGCTCGGTGCCGGCATCCCTCAATATGCGAAGACGGGGATGCTCATAACCGTCCCGTACTTTTCGATCTGGGTAGGTGTGACCCTCTACACGGCGTCATTCATCGCCGAAATCGTGCGTGGCGGCATTCTCGCGGTGGCAAAGGGCCAGACCGAAGCTTCACAGGCTCTCGGGTTCCGCCGAGGCCAGTACCTGCGCTTCATCATCTTGCCCCAGGCGTTCCGGATCATCCTTCCCCCGTTGGGGAACCAGTATCTCAATCTCTTCAAGAACACATCGCTTGGCCTCGCGGTCGCCTTCGCAGACATCGTTGCGGTGGGTTTCACGATCATCAACCAGACGGGACAGTCGTTGCCTGTAGTGATCGTCTGGATGGCTTTCTTTGTGACCGGGAGTCTCTCGATATCCGCGATCGTGAACTACTACAACCGCAAGATGCTACTGGTGGCGCGCTGACATGTCAGACATGATGACCGCCCCCGAGCTCGAGATCGCACCGGAACCGCCTCCGAAGGGCCCCGGCATCTGGATGCGGGACAACCTGTTCTCGACGCCGGCAAGCATCATTATGACGATCCTCTCGGCCATCATCGTTGTTCTCTTCTATCGGGGGTTGCTCGGATTCGTGTTCAATCCGAGCGGTCGGTGGGACGCCGTCACCTTCAACATGAAGTTGCTCATGGTCCAGGCCTATCCGCCGGAAGAGCTCTGGCGGGTCTGGGGCAGCGTCGGGTTCATCTTCGTCATGGCAGCGGCCTCGTTCGCGATGTGGCGGATGGGAGGGATGGCTGAACCGCGCAACGTCGGCAAGGGACTGATGGGTTCGGGCGCCGGCATCGTGCTTGGCGGCATACTCGCACCCTTCTCCTCAAGCGGCCGCCTCGCATGGATCGTCACCGGTATCGTGCTGCTCGGAGCCGGATGGGCGTTACGGACGTTGACGGGCGAGCGCGCAAAACAACCCATCATCCCGATGATGGGGCTGGTGGGAATCGGCATGGCGGTGATCGCGGCGATCATCTGGACCGTCGAAATCCCGTATCCTGGACGTGACGCCGATGGTGCCCAGACAATCATCCAGCAGGGAATCGCAACCACCACGACGATCCCGTGGACGATCATCTTCGCTTTGACCGCGATCACATACGCCATATTCCGGCTCGTCGCAGGCAAGTCGAGCGGCGGAGCGATTCGCGGAACGCTCACCGTGCTGTGGGCGCTCAGCTTCCCTGTTCTCCTACTCATCGTCCTGCGAGATCCCGGACTGGACTGGTCGAGGGCAGCCTCGTTCTACCTGCCGGTCTTCGCAGTTTTCGCTGTTGTCGGCTGGCTGATCCTCGCGTTCGTATCCCGCCCGAGCGTGGGTGAGTTCGGTCGCATCATCGGCGCTCTCTTGCTGGTAGTTTCTTTCATTTCGTTCGCTTTCTCCATGCCCTTTGCCATTCGATTCCTTCTGCTCTTCCTCGCTCTATTCGCCCTCGCTGCACCCACGTTTGGTGGTGAAGGCGCGGCGAACCGTCGTTACCTCCTGGGCTGGATCGGCACGGTCGCGGTCACGACGATCGGCTCGTTCATAATCGCATCGGAGTCCCTGATCGAAGTTCCGGGCTCGTTCTTCCTCGGTGGTTTGTCCTTGACGATCGTGCTGGCGTTCACCTCGATCGTGCTTTCCTTCCCGCTCGGCATCATTCTTGCGCTCGGCCGTACATCGACGATGCCGATCTTCCGGTTGCTGTCCACGACCTACATCGAGCTCGTCCGTGGCGTGCCGCTCATCACATGGCTGCTTGTTGCGTTCTTGATGTTGCCTGTCGCTCTCCCCGATGGGATCCAGATCGGTGGCGTGATGCGCGCTGTCGGCGCCATGACGTTCTTCAACGCGGCGTACCTCGCGGAGAATGTGCGCGGTGGCCTCCAGGCGATCCATACCGGCCAAAGAGAGGCGTCGAAGGCGTTGGGCATGTCAACGCTGCAAGAGACCGTGTTCATCACGCTGCCACAGGCGCTGCGTGCCGTGATTCCGGCCCTCGTCGGTCAGGTCATCGCTACGTTCAAGGACACATCACTCGTAACGATCGTTGGGTTGTTCGACCTGCTGCACATGGCCCGACAGGTGATTCCCGCACAGTCACAGCCTTTCAGCTTCCTCGGATCTATCAAGTGGACTCTCGTATTCGCCGCGGTGGTGTACTGGATGTTCACATTCACTTTCTCTCGTGTGAGCCAGCGACTCGAGAAGAAGCTCGGCGTCGGCGAGCGCTAGGCCAAGAATTTCACAAGGAGCCAATATGTCAGAAAACGCACGGACATCGGAGAGAACACTTGGTGACCCGATCGTCATCACTGAGGGTGTCAAGAAGTGGTTCGGTGACTTCCAGGCACTCAAGGGTGTAACGGCGACTGTCCGTGAACGCGAAGTGGTCGTTGTCATAGGACCATCGGGATCAGGCAAGTCGACCTACATCCGGTGCATCAACCGTCTCGAGGCCCACCAGGAGGGCACGATCATCGTCGATGGCACGGAACTCACGAACGACATCAAGAACGTGGAGAAGATCCGTTCTGAGGTTGGCATGGTGTTCCAGCAGTTCAACCTCTTCCCCCACCTCACCGTGCTTGACAACATCACACTTGCCCCTCAGTGGGTGCGAAAGCAGCCGAAGGCGGAAGCGGAAGAATTCGCAATGGGACTGCTCGAACGGGTAGGAATCCCCGAACAGGCCGAGAAATATCCAGGCCAGCTATCCGGTGGTCAGCAACAACGAGTCGCGATCGCTCGCTCGCTTGCGATGCAGCCGAAGATCATGCTGTTCGATGAGCCAACCTCGGCCCTTGACCCGGAGATGATCAAGGAAGTTCTCGACGTGATGAAGGAACTCGCACTCGGCGGTATGACGATGATCGTTGTGACCCATGAGATGGGGTTCGCCCGTGAGGTCGCGGACCGGGTCATGTTCTTCGACTACGGAACGATCGTCGAAGAGGGCACGCCGGAACACTTCTTCACGAACCCGCAGCACGACAGGACGAAGCTGTTCCTCAGTCAGATTCTCTGATCAATGCTCCACTAGAACGTTCCGAGGTCGTCCCAGCGGTTACCTTCGGCCAGGTCGATGATGGTCCACGCCATTGCGAGCGCACCGTCTCTGATGATGGCCTTCCCGTCCGCCGTGATCGTGTGCGCCGCGAATTCGGGCTGGTGGTTGACGATCGGGTAACACCGCAGGTCGAGCATCGGATGGATGGTGGGTACCTCGTAGGAGACGTTTGCCATGTCGGTGGACCCGGAGGACATAGGCGGAAGATCCGCGAGACGATGCATCGGTCTACCGAGGCGGTCTGAGTTCTCTTCGTAGAGCTCGCACAACACCAGGTCCGATCGCATGTCCTGGTAGCGATTCCCTGACTCCCGCACTTCGTACGTGCATCCGGTTGCGATCGCTGCTGCTTTGAAACACGCCTCGACCTTTGGATAGAGCTCGTCAAGTCGTTCCTCGGTCGCCGATCGTACATTCCAGACCATGGACGTGTGCGCAGGTATGACATTGGGTGCACCACCGCCGTATGTGATGATGCCGTGGACGCGGTCCGAGTCGAGCAGCTGCTGGCGAAGGGTCGACACATTGACATAGGCCTGAACGGCTGCATCGAGAGCGTTGATACCAAGTTCCGGTTGGCTCGCAGCGTGCGACGCCTTGCCGTAGAAGTCGACTTCGATGTGTGTGATAGCGAGGAATTGAGGATCGACCAGGTCTTCGACGCTCGGGTGGATCATCATCGCAGCCGACGCATCCTTGAAGGCGCCAGCGTTGATCAGATCGACCTTGCCCCCGAGATGTTCCTCAGCTGGTGTTCCGAGGATGGTCACACGGATTCCGAGTTCGTCCGCGAGCTTCGCGATCGCCAGGCCGGCTCCGATCGCAGCTGCTCCGATGATGTTGTGACCGCAGGCCTGACCAACCTCTGGCAGCGCATCCATCTCGGCGCAGATGATCACCTCGGGTCCGCTCTTGCCTGTGCGGGCGACGAAAGCGGTTTCGAGACCGTATGCCGGATATTCGACATCGAATCCACCGCTCCGAAGTACCTCGGCCATGCGGGCAGATGTCTCGTGCTCCTCGTACCCGATCTCCGGGTTCTCATACATCCATTGGGAGAGTTCGTGGAGACCGATCTCGTTGGCTTCGAGAGCCGTCCTTGCTAGCGCCTTGGTGTCCATATGTTCGCTGAATCTCCCGGAAGTTTCGTTCGCACCACGCGATCCTCGGGCCGCGACCACCCAAGGCTACATCGGGTCGCGCAGCTGCGGCTCGTGCCGCCGATGCCACTCATTTTCTGGCGGGCGGTAGCATATGTAGTAGATCCTATTCCCAGCAAGTAACACCAACTTCGAGAAGCGACACACATATGAATTTCTTCGCGGCCTTGCCATCACCCTCACAGAACGTTCTCGAGATCGGACCTTTGACGATCTATTTCTATGGAATCTTGATCGCGACAGGCGTCATCGTCGCGATCATCGTGTCGCGCAAGCGGTACGTGAGGTTCGGCGGAGATGGCGAATTCTTCGAAAAGGTCGCGATCTGGGCGGTCGTGATCGGGTTTCTCGGCGCGAGGGCCGGATATGTGACAACACACTCTGGCAACTTCACGAGTCGTCCCTATGCGGTGTTCTTCATTTGGGAAGGCGGGCTTGCTCTCTACGGGGGTCTGCTCTTCGGCGCGTTGACCGTGATCTACATGGTCCACAAGCGCAATGCCGACTTGTTCTCCTTTGGAGACGCGGTGGCAATCGGTGTCCCTCTCGCACAGGCAATCGGACGCCTCGGTAACTACTTCAACCAGGAGCTCTTCGGTACGCCGAGCGACCTGCCGTGGGCGATCATCATCGATCCCAACAATCGCCCGGACGGATTCGAGCAGTTCGAAACCTTCCATCCGACGTTTGCGTACGAAGCGATTTGGAACGCATTGATTCTTGTGCCAGTGATTCTGTGGTTGGAGAAACGCGGGAAACTTGCCAAGGGCGCCTCGTTTGGTGTCTATGTAGCGGGGTATGCGTTCATCCGATTCTGGATGGAGCTGTTGCGACTCGACACCACGTATCGCCTCTTCGGAATCAGCCGAAACGGATGGATATCGCTACTTGCATTCGCCGGCGGTCTCACATGGATCTGGTGGACTCAAAAGCGAGCCGAGAAGCGAACCCTCATCGGCGAACCCACCTTCCTCGCCCCGGGCGCTGCGACGCAAGAAGAAGAAGCAGCCAACAGCCAACAGCCAACAGCCGACAGCGAAGAAGCAGCTGACAGCTCGGCAGAAGTTGGTGCCAGCGAGGGACCGGCCGAGACCTCAGAAGAGCCCGACGCCAACCCGCC
>BTQP01000115.1:0-6258 GCA_036985935.1 Acidimicrobiia bacterium
AAACGATATCGCGAGGAGACCACCCTCGATATCACCGACCAGCACCGCGCGATCGGAATTCACCTCCTCCATCACCGCGGCCACGTCATTCGCCCACTCCGTGATCGGGGGTGGGGAGTCCGTCGGAATCGGGTCAGACACGCCCGTTCCCCTCTTATCGAACAGGATCACCCTCGAAAAGGAAGCCAACCGGTCGAAGTAGCGGACAGCGGACGGCTCATCCCAGTACGTATCGACGTTCGTCGCCCACTGAGTGACGAACACGAGATCAGTCGGTCCGCTTCCGAAGACCTGATAGCCGATCGCGCCGTCGGGGCCATACGCGTATTTGGTTTCCGGGGGCACGCCTACGCGCCCGCCTGTGAGGCATCAGAATTTCGCGGCGACCCACAGCAAGGGATTCGGAGTTTGGAGCTTTGCACGATCACAAGACGCTACACGTCTAAAGCCATCACTGTCGACAGTGGGCCGTACGGCGTTGTCGCGGGTGTCGCCGTGAATCAGGCATCCGCAATGATCACAGCCGCGCGCCAACCGCGCACCGAAGACACGACCGCGATTGCGTCGGCGTGAAGCGCCTCGGAGGCGGCGACAGACCGCTCTTCGATTATGCCGTCGGCAAGCAAGTGTGCGCGCATGACGCCGCCGAGCAGGCCTTCCGAGATGGGTGGTGTCACCCAGGTGTCGTCGAATAGCAACACGATGTTTGCGATCGACGTTTCTGTGACGTTGCCGGCGCGGTTCATGAGCAGCACGTCGTCAACGCCGGGGTGTCGTTCCGCACGCACGCGGAAGACCCTGCGATCCGATGTCTTATGGAACAGCCTCGGGTTCCTGTCGTCGATCGGCTCGAGGTCGAGGGCCAATTTCACCGGTTCGTCAGACGGCCCGGGCCCATGCGCCCATCGCCCTGACAACGCCTCGGAGGTGACCCGGACAAGGCCGTTGGCCTGTGCAACGATCCGGACCTTGGACACAACATCGAGCTTCTCACCAAGATCGTCAAGCATGATTTCGATCGCCGGTCTATCGAAGGTGAAGGACCAGAATTCGGCGCTGCGCTGCATTCGGGCAAGGTGATCGTCTCGCCACAGGTAGTCGTCGTCCCATCGGATAGCTTCGAGAAGTTTCATCGGCGATACGTCGAATCGAAGAACTCCAGATTTCGTCACCGCTTCATCGAACTCGGCGTCTTCCTCAGAATCCCATGTCAACGCCCCGCCGACCCCGTATTTCGCGATCCCCTCAGTCTCATCAATTTCTACAGTGCGGATCGCAACGTTGAAGGACGCGCCCTCGAATCCGTCACCAGGTGGAACGAAACCGACAGCACCGCAGTACACACCTCGGCCGGTGTGCTCGACACCCGCGATAATTCCCATCGACCTGCCCTTCGGTGCTCCCGTGACCGAACCGCAGGGAAACAACGCCTGGAACACATCGACGAGCCCTACACCCTCGAGGGTCTCAGCGGTAATCGTCGATGTCATCTGCCATACCGTTCGAAACTGCTCGACCGAGAACAGATCGTCCACGCTGACCGATCCTGTGACGGCGATCCGTCCAAGGTCATTCCTCAGCAGGTCAACGATCATCAAGTTTTCGGCTTTGTCCTTGTCCGAACGCAGAAGAAACCTGCGACGTTCGTCGTCCTCCTCGGTCCAGCGGCCTCTCGGAGCCGTTCCTTTCATTGGTTGTGTGGTGATACGGCGATCGTCAATCGAAAAAAACCGTTCCGGTGACACCGAGAGTATGTGTCGTTCGTCGTGCCAGATATGAGCCGCATACGACGGTTTCTGTGCCGTGACGAGGTCGATGTAGAAGATGTCGGGGTTCCCTGTGAACGCTGCCCGAAGAGGGAAGGTGAGATTCACCTGGTACGTATCACCATCCTCGATGTTGCCCCTGATCTGCCGGAACGCCTTTCGGTATTCGTCTCTCGTAATGTCGGGGCTCCATTGAGAGACTGAATATGCACCGCTTGCGTTTACGTCGTGTGCCGCAGGGGGCACCGCCTCTCGAGACCCGAACACGCCGAACCACGCGAGGGGACCATCACGAGTCTGCCTCACCGCAAGGGATGCATCGAACGCCGGGGCCGCTTCGTATGCCACATACCCGGCAACCCAGTTGCCTTCCGCCGCAGCACCCGAGGCCTCGGCGACGACCTGTGCGACCTCATCGACGCCGTGGGCTACCAATACTCCTACGGGGTCGGTGAGGACGAAGGACTCGCCACTCGGTACGTCATCGAATCGGGCGCCGAACATCACCTTGAGGGTACGCGCCCTGAGGGCGAAACGCGGTGGCGTTGTTCCACTTCTATTTCTATGGTGGCGCCAAGCGAAACGGCACTGCGAAAGGACACAGCGAATGCACATGCAAGACGACTTCCCCCTGCTGATGAGCACCCTGTACGACAACGCCGTGTGGCAGTACCCACAGCAAGAGATCGTATCCGTCGAAGCCGACCGCTCGATCCATCGCACGACGTATGCCGAGACAGACGTGAGAATCCGAAAACTCGCAACGGCACTGTCAGAGAAGCTCGGGACGGAGGCCGGAGACGCCATCGGCACGTTCGCATGGAACAACCATCGCCACCACGAGCTGTACTGGGCGACAGCAAACACAGGTCGTATCTGCCACACACTCAACATTCGCCTGTTCGCCGACCAGCTCGAATACGTCGTGAACCATGGCGAAGACAAGGTCATATTTGTCGACCCAGACCTCGCCCCTCTGCTCGCGCCGATGATCCCGAAATTCACCACAGTTGAACAGGTGATCATCATGGGATCCACAGCGGAGGGCTCCGGCATCGATGGCGCTATCGCCTACGAAGATCTCATCGCAGACGTCGAGCCCCTCACAGAGTGGCCCAAACTCGATGAACGCAGCCCCATGATGTACTGCTACACGTCGGGCACGACGGGGAATCCAAAGGGCGTCGCCTACACCCAGCGCTCGACGTATCTGCACACGATCTCGAACCTGGTGGCGAACCCCATTGGCACCGAAGACAACGTACTTCCTGTCGTGCCGATGTTCCATGCGTCGGCGTGGGGATATCCGTTCATGGCGGTCACCGTTGGAGCAAAACTCACCTATCCGGGACCCGACCTGTCTGGCGCAGGGCTGGTCACGCTGTTCGTAGATGAGAAGGTCACCTTTTCTGCCGGTGTTCCCACTGTGTGGTTGGGCATCCAGCAGTATCTCGAGGCGAATCCAGACATCGACATTTCACACATCACTCATCTGTTTTGTGGAGGATCGGCCGTTCCGCGTTCGATGATCGACTGGTTCGAAAAGAACGCACGTGTTCGAGTCGTCCAGGGCTGGGGCATGACCGAAACGAATCCTGTGGCCGCAGCCGCAACGATCAAACCCTGGATGAAGGATTGGTCATGGGAAGACCAGCTCGATGTTCTCGAGACCGCGGGTCGCCCGATTCCTGGCCTCCAGGTCAAGATCGTGGACGAGAACTTCGAAACGCTCCCACACGATGGAGAAGCCTTCGGCGAGTTACTCATACGCGGACCGTGGATTGCCGCTGAGTACTACAACGACCCGCGGTCATCAGACTCGTTCGTAGACGGCTGGCTGCGCACCGGGGACGTATGCAAGATCACTCCCGATGGGTACGTAAAGATCACCGACCGTGCCAAGGATGTCATCAAGTCTGGAGGCGAGTGGATCTCGTCGCTTGACGTTGAGAACGAGATCATGGGTCATCCAGGAGTCGCTGAGGCAACTGTCGTCGGGCTCAAACACGCCAAGTGGCAGGAGAGGCCTGTGGCGTTCGTCGTGCGCAAGGAGGGCTCCGATGTCACAGACGACTCGATCAAGGCGTTCCTCGAAGATCGAATCGCCTCCTGGTGGATGCCGGACGAGATCATCTTCATCGACGCTATCCCGAAGACCGGCACAGGCAAGTTCGACAAGAAGGTCGTGCGCGCCGAGTACGAGAACCTCCTGCTCGAATAGGTTCAAGTCGAAAGAAACTGGTCAACTCTCTCTACATCAAGAGTGGCCCCGAGCCGTTCGAATGTACTGCGGGCCGAATCGGCCTCCATCTGGGAAGCCGTTCCATTGCCGGATGCCTTCTGGGCCTCAGCAAGCAAGAACCGCGACCGAGCTGCCTCATACGGCATCTGTAGTTGGGTCCAGCCCTTGGTCGCTGTGCGGAGATCCCGAATGGCTGAGGCAGAATCGCCGTCAACGAGTGACAGCGAGGCTCTTGCGTGCGCAGCTCCAGATCGCATCGCGGTCGACCCGGTAAGTTCCGCGACCTCCTCCAATTCCACGAGCGCCTTGCGGGCTTCCTGTGTGCGTCCAAGAGCCCGCTCGGTGTCGATCAACGTCGGAAGAAAACGAACGCGAGATAGAGGTCCCATGTTGTCCTGGTCCAACGCATCCATCAGCAGCTGTTCTGCCGCATCACCGTCGCCCTCGGCCAAACGAAGCTCGGCCATGCCTGGCATCGGCACAAACCCGTGCTCATGGGCGGAGAGGAACTTCTTCTCGGCCTCGGCGAACCGACCTGCCCGAAGTTCGACCTCGCCGATCTGATAGAGGGCCGCACCGATGATCGGTGTAAAGCCGTACAGTTCGCCCACGGCCCGATTGAGATCCTTCTTAGCGGCATCCCAGTCGCCGTTCCGCCACTTCAACTCGGCGCGAAAGATCCGACAGATGCCGGGGTAAGTCGAGTCCGGTTGCTGATCGCACCAGGCCTGGGCGGCGTCGCTCCACTCGGCGGCCCGCTGGTAGTCCTCCACGTCATCGCAAACCGCAAGCATGTTGCAGTAGCTCGCACCCGTGGCCGAGGCGCTGATTTCGCCGGCAACAGCAGCAGTCATTGCTTCGTCCATCAGACCCATACCTTCGTCTATGTTCCCCATTGAGACGAGGAACCGACCCTTGTCCTGAAGTCCGAGCGCTTCGAGGCTGCGATCCCCGAGCGCTAGCCCGATGGCGATGACCTTGTCTGCCAGGTCAAGCGCCTTCTCAGAGTCACCCTCCGACTCGAACGCAGCAACGCACTTCCAGCGCAACAGGTAGCCATAGGCCTCTGTGCCAGGGGTATCACCGACGAGGCGCTCGGCTCGCGCAACCCATGCCTTCGCTACCGATTTTGCTAGGCGGTACTTGAATGCATTCGCCAGCTCCAACGCAGAGAGTGCGGCGGCCTCCTTGTTCTCCTCAGCGAGGTATGCAGCGTACGCCTTTTCGAATGCGGCGATCGATTCGTCCTGTCGCCCCGTCCAGAAGGCCGCCTCGGCGAGCCGCGCGGCGTCCTCGGCCTCGAGTTCGACCATCTCTGCCGCAGCGGCGAGGGCCTGGTACGCCGGTCGCCATTCTTGCTGGGCGAAGGCCTGTCGCGCTTCGGCGATCAGATCATCGGCATCGCGGGTGGGGCTTTCGGATCGAAGCGGAGGAAAGTCCTTTTCGAGATCGGCATGCAGTACCTGGTACACCTGCTCGGGTCTGTTCAGATCCTTGAGGGTATGCGCACCGAGATCCTTGAAATCGACTCCCGGCGGAGGATCGTCCCGGAGGAGCTGTTCTGCGGAGGACGAGACAACGATCTGACCGCCATGAGCAGTCGAAAGCAAACGCGCACACCGGTTGAGCGGCGGGCCGAAGTAGTCGCCATCTCGCTCGTCGGCATTGCCAGAATGCACCGCCATCCGCACGAGGAGCGGTCCCACGACTCCCCATTCCTCCGCAGCTAGAGCAGTCTGAGATGCCACGGCTGCCACGATGGCCTGCTGAGGTGACGAGAACGCTGCGCAGAACTGGTCGCCTGCGGTCGTGAACACGGATCCATCGTTCTTTTCGATCGTATCCCGGACGATCCCGTCATGGCACGCCATGGCGTCTCGCATGTTCTTGGGGTGCTCCTCCCACCGGCGAGTGCTGGCCTCGACATCGGTGAACAGGAACGTCACCGTTCCGCTGGGAATTGTTGACACGTCTCGTCCTTCGGAAGGAGATTCGACGACTCTACTCGCGAATCAGGGCACGTCAGACGAGGACGGACTCGAGTTCTTCTTCGGTAATCAACACTGATCTTGCCTTTGAGCCCTCAGACGGTCCGACGATCCCTCGTGCTTCGAGGATGTCCATGACTCGCCCAGCCCTGGCGAAACCTATTCGCAACTTGCGTTGCAGCATGGACGTGGACCCCAGTTGTGAGCGCACGACAAGCTCGATCGCCTGGCGCATAATCTCTGGATCCTCACCGTCGTACTG
>BTQP01000116.1:0-5944 GCA_036985935.1 Acidimicrobiia bacterium
ATTGGAAGGCAGTGTTCTACGAGCAACGTGCCAAAGGGATGCAGCTGTGGGCAGAGCCGTTCGTCCCCCTCCGGCTGCCCAAGATCTTCAACCTGCGTCGGGATCCGTTCGAGCGTGCAGATGAGAATGCGAACGTCTATTGGGACTGGCTGCTCGACCACATTTTCGTGATGTACCCGATGCAGGCCCTTGCCGCCGAACAGATCCAGTCGTTCGCCGAGTTCCCCCCACGGCAGAAACCGGCGGCCTTCAACCTGGACTCGGTGCTCGAGGCCATGGATGACGCCGGTGGTGGCGGACTCCACTGAGACGCAAGAGTAACTGACGCGATACCGGACCTGGTTCGCACGCGGCAGTCTCCTCGTCTTACGGATCAGAAGGTTGGGGGTTCGAGTCCCTCCGGGCGTGCCAGAGAAACCCTTGCAGTGTAAGGGTTTCTCTTGTTGAAGTGTGCAACTGTTGCAGAGTCGCATCGAAAAATCTTGGTCGGTTGAGATGTCGCTGAAGCACTCGACTAGCTTGCCCGTTGAGCGGCTCGGCGCTGTGGGTCGGATGGTCGCTTCAGGAGATTCGCAGCACCGTGGGTAGAGATGCCTCAAGCACAACACTGGCTCTCTATTGGCTAGTCATCCGGGCTCGCTCGCGTCCGTTCGCGAGACGACCGCGGACGAACTGGCTCGATCTGGATCGATACCGCTCTCGGTGTTCGCTAACCGTTGCGACCGACTCGACAGATCCGTGCAGATAGGTCCGAACGGTGATGCCTACGTCAGCGTGACCCAGCCGTTCAGAGACAGTCGCTACGTCGGCCCCGGCTAGAAGCATGAGCGAAGCGTGGGTGTGACGTAGACCATGGAGACGCGTGATGCGTTCGGACTTATCAGCGGAGCGAGGCCACCGACGGCTACTCCTCCGTCAGGACGAAGTATCGGCCTTCTGACTGCTCGGGATCTGGTCGGTAGACGGACGACCCTCCGGGTGTCATGGACTCCTCGTAGAGGACTTCCTCGTGTCCGTTGACTGTGACGGCCACGGCATAGGTGTCCGGCCCGGGAAGATAGAATCGTGCGACGCCCTTACGGTTCGTCTTGGTCTGGTTCAGACCCGCAACAAGTACGCCAGCTCCGGATACAGGTTCGTCTTTCGCGTCTAGCACGAGGAGCCTGGCAGTCTTGCCGGGAGCGAACCGGACCGCCAGGAACTGCCTTAACCGTCCAGGCCGACCAGGAACGATGCCCTTCGGCATCGCTTCGAGCACGTCCTTTTCGTAGCCGACCTGCTTAGGTGTGCCCCAATCGGGGCCGTATTTGTACTGCAGGTAATCATCTGGCGGGTTTGGCACTTGAAACGTCGTTCCGAGGAAGTCCACACCCTGAAGCTCCTTGAACAGGCTGACTGGGAAGGGCACGCCTGGGTAATGGGCGATGGTGCCCTTCACAACCCGGTAGCACTGCCAGTCGATGCGGATGCGGTACTTGAAGATCTTCACGGCCGTGTAGAGGCCGTCATGCAGTACCTCGACGTAGCATCCTTTTGCCCGCAGCGATTCCACGGCTGGGCCGATCATGTCCTCGGAAAAGCCGTGCATGTCGATGATCGAGCCGAGGTCGAGGTCGTCGTCCCAGGGTATGAGCGCCTGGTCTCGCACCGCGCCGAGACACGTGCCCTGTCGCAGAAAAAAGACAATGCCGTGCTCATCGAAGACTGCTTTTGCCTCCAACAGCAGTTTCTCGCCGTCGCGAACGTCCATCGGAGGGATGGTGCGCTCAAGCTCGGCCATAAGGGCGGCGTTTTCGGCGTCCGATAATTCCATGTTGCTCATCTACGTAGCTGCTATGAGTTCGCGCGAAAGAACCGACGAAAGCGCCTTGACCAAGCGACGGTTCTCTTCAGGCGTGCGCGCGGCGATCCGAACGTATCGGTCGGCGTCGGGCATGCTCTTGCCGGCGCAGTCCTTGATGAGGATGTTGTGTTCTACGTACACCCTGCGCGCCGTCTCGGGCCCGGAGGCCGAGGGGTCCGTCAGCCTGCAAAGGACGAAGTTCGCATCGGGCCTCACGGGCTCTATGCCGGGGAGCGCCAGTAGGTCCGCATACAGCTCGGCGGTGTCGGCGCGGATCAAGTCACAGCTTTCGAGGAATTCCGTCCGATAGCGGCCGACGGTACGCAGGAATTCCTCGGCGAGTCCATTGATGTTCCAAATCGGCAGGCAGCTTCGGATGGCCCGGATGAACTCTCGGTCCGCGCTAAGGAGATACCCGATGCGCAACCCGGCTATCCCGAAGACCTTACTCAGGCTCTTTAGTACGACGATGTTCGAGCACGCTTCGACCATGTCCTCGACGCTGCCGGCGCTCCCGCTGCGGGAAAACTCAATAAACGACTCATCCACGATCAGGCGACAATCGGCTTCCTCCAGCCGGTGGGCCAGCCGGATCACTTCGTTCCGACCCACAGACACCGCGGTCGGGTTGTTCGGCGTCACGACTACGGCGGTATCCGAGCCCCAGCGAGTCGCTGAGTCCGCGAACGCGTCGACATCGAGCTCGAAGGTGGCCGTCTCAAGCGGGAACCGATTGAGACGTTCCGGGCGGACGACTTCTTCGTACTCGTTGAACGAGGGCGTCGGAATCGTGAGGCGTTCCATGAACTGGTTGCCTAGCACCTTGATGAGTTCGGCACCGCCGTTGGCGACGGCGAGATGGTCCGGATTGACGCCAATCCAATCCGCGACAAGCCGGGCCAGTTCCTTCTGCCCCACCGGGTAGTTTGTGACGACCTCGTTCAGGTCATCGTGAAAGACATCGAGCATACGCTGCGGCGGGAAGTACAAATTGTAGAGGTAGGAATGGTCGGTGATGCCGTAGCGCCAGTACGAGCCGTGCAGCTCTTGGATGCGGTCGAACTGGGCGTCGCGATCGAGAAAGAGGAACTCCGCGGCGTCGAGGTCGCGGTGGTCATCGATCTCGTACCAGCGACTCTCGGATACATCGACGGCAGCGAAATCCTTCAATGCGCCTTCAGCTACGGCATCGCGGAAGATGTTCTCGTAGTAGCTGTGGACATCACCAGCCTCTATGGCAGCGCAAAGGCGCGGGACGATGTGCTCCCTGAGCGCCTGCTCGCGCAGCAAGTAGATGTTGACCGTCTTGAACGCGTCGTTCGGGTCGAACGTGGGTCCCTGCTCGGATCCGAGCACGAAGGTCGCAATCATGTGCCCTTCGGTCCGGCGAACAACCGTGCCGGAGAGGGGCGGGTGAAAGGGCGCAACGGCGGCGCTACTACCCGGAACCGAAACCAACGCCGCAATAACGTCTGGGTCGAATGCAACGTCAGCTTCGAGTAGCAGAACGTCCTCGTCGAGGTACTTTCGGGCATCCCATAGCGAGCGGATGTTGTTCGTGGTGTCGAAGTCCGGCGCGTCGACGTATCGGATGTCAACGTCGGCGAATCGTGAGCCGACATGGTCGCGGACGGCTTGGCCCTCGTACCCGACCACGATGACGGCCTCGGCAACGCCATTCGTCGCGAGGCCTCGGAGTGCGCGCTCCAGCAGTGGTTCGCCACCCACCTCGACCAAGCACTTCGGCATGTTCGAAGTCAGCGGTACGAGGCGGCTTGCTTTGCCCGCGGCCAGAATGACCGCACGGCGAACGGCCCGGCGTTGGTCGGGGTCCGGATCCGGCCTGACGCGGTTTCGCCCCACTACGACCGCCTCGCCATGAGGCTCATTACCTATGCCTCCGCTCCGGCGGCAGCCACCGAGCGTTTGACTGGGTTCGACGTGGTGAAGTACTCACGCAGGC
The DNA here is from genome assembly GCA_036985935.1 of Acidimicrobiia bacterium. Classification (GTDB taxonomy): domain Bacteria; phylum Actinomycetota; class Acidimicrobiia; order Spongiisociales; family UBA5794; genus JAMBLL01. Next base: position 3,807 of record BTQP01000116.1, read on the forward strand.
GGTCGATGCCGTCGTTGTAGCGGTCGTTGCAGAACGCTAGTCGCAGATCGTGAGGGACGCCGAAGTCCGTCCCCGGAACGACAGCCACGTGGATCTTCTGGAGGATATCCCTCGCCAGTTCCTTCGATGAGGCGAAGCCGTGGTCCGCGTTCCACGCTTCGCAGCGCAGGATGGCATAGAAGCCGCCCTCAGCGGCAATCGGCTCGCACCCTGTGCCTTGGAGCCGCTCCGTCGTGTACTCCGCCCGCGACCGGTAGACGCTCGTGAGATGGGCCGGACTGTCCTCGTCCGCCAGCGCAGTGATCATCCCGTGCTGGTAGCAGGGGTCGGTGCAGAGCAGCGTGTGTTGCTGGATGACTCTCAGGTTGGCCTGCAGCTCCTCGGGGAGGATGGCGAAGCCGACGCGCTTCGTGTACATCCGATAGCCCTTGGAGAAGCTATTCGTCACGATTGTCATGTCCCGCCGCTCCGGGAACAGCGCCAGCGACGAGCGGAACTCGTCATAGAACATCACATTGTTGTAAATCTCGTCGTTCAGGATGTACGCATTGCCATCAACGATGTCGTAGATCTCCCGCATTTCGTCGGGCGTGACAATGTTGCCAATCGGGTTGCCAGGCGAGTTGATCACCACCAGCGACGTCCGTTCCGGCGAGAAGCTCCGGCGGAACGAGTCCATATCGACGCGCTTGCTGTCGATGTCGATGTCGTAGAACTTGACCGTTGCGCCAGCGAGCGTCGCGCAGTACATGTAGAGGGCGTAATACGGGCGCGGGATCATGATCTCGTACTGGGACCCTGACACGAGCTGGAATATGTTGCGGAAGATGGGCGAGGTGCCGGTATTCACGATGACCTGGTCAACAGATACGTTTGCGTTGTGCTTTCGGCTGTAGAACTCGGCGATGGCCTCGCGGAGCTCCGGAAGTCCCTCTGGATAAACGCGACGCACGAAGTCCGGGCTCCGAAGCTTTCCCACCATCTCATCCAACACGGCTGCGGGCATCGGCAGCTCTGGCACACCGATCGTGAGCTTTAGGACATCGGCGCCGGTTTCAATCAGCTCATCGGCTAGTTCGTCGAGGACGAACATTTGAAACTCAAGGTCATTCGGCATTAGATCTCTGATTGTGCGCGGCAAGCTTGCATTCCTATGTTGGTACGACTCGCCGGGGAAATCCGGCGCCGTTCTTGCCCAACATACACGGATCCGACGACTCTCCCGCCGCGATAGGCGCATGTGGCGTCGCAGGCGCGCCCGATGACGGTTGATTGGGCCTCCCTTGCCGATCCTCTAGAATCGCCGCGACATGGAGAGCCTCGCTAATCCCGAGATGTGTCTTCCCCGCAGGCGTACCTCTACCGGGCTGGCGACCCTGCTTACACCTTGGTGGGCACCTCGGAAGGTTCGAGCGGCACACCACGCATGACGGCGCATGCGCGCACCTGGAGACCGCCGGACCTCACAGTGTTACCACCCCGAAATTCTGGGTTTCATCTTGGTTCGGTTCCGTTCGACGGTCGAATCGGCAGGCCAAACGCCCTTGACCTGCGGACCGACAACTCTGCAGAACCTGTGCTGTGTAACACATCTAGGGTTATCGGCTCCAAGCGGGGCAAGGGTTTCCAGCCCTTCTCTTCGTCTTACGGATCAGGACGTTGGGGGTTCGAGTCCCTCCGGGCGTGCCACAGGAGTCCTTGCACCGCAAGGATTCCTCTCGTTGAAGGCCTGTGGCTTGGCGGAGTTTGGTCAGCGTTGTTGGTCGAGCGCCGATTTCGCGTCTCTTGCCACGTTATACGCCCCAAAGCCTGGGAGTCGGTTTCAAGCGTTGAAACCTCGGCGCGGGCCACAGTCCGCACCCAGACCGGGCGCCTGGCAACGATCGCCTCACGCATATCCGGCAAGATGCGCTGGGTGTCGCCAATTGTTTGGCGCTACCCATATCGTCGCTGCTTACGACCCCGTGGCCGGACGACACTGGAGGGGGGAGAACGCGTACTCGGCCGTTTCGTGATCGCCGACCGGAATCCACACGACCTCGGTACAAACGTCGTCTTCCAGCACCTTCCCGTTGGCGGCGACTCCGTATCGTCGCATCGTCCCGTCGGCGGACATCAAGATGACGGCCTGCGATGGC
>BTQP01000117.1:0-5936 GCA_036985935.1 Acidimicrobiia bacterium
TCCTCTCGATGGCAGTTCGAATCTCTGACTGCCCCGTATCAAGAGGAGAATTCACCGTGAAGAAACGAATAGCGGTATTGCTGATGGGGATAGGCCTTGTTGCGGCGGCCTGCAGTTCGAGTGCCACCGACGACACAACAACGACCACCGCGGCCGACGTTGCAGCCGAAGCGCCGGCAACAGCGCCGTCCACAGTGACTGTCCAGGATCAGATGAGTGACGGATCGACCGTTGTCGTACAGTCCGTCGATTTACCCTCGCCCGGTTTCATCGCCATTCACGCTGACAACGGTGGGTCGCCAGGGGCAGTGATCGGAAACTCCGCATTGCTGCCGGCGGGTTCGTCGAGCGATGTATCTGTGACGCTCGACACACCGCTCGACGGGACATCGATCATCTGGCCCATGGTTCACATCGACTCGGACTCTGACGGTACGTACACGTTCATGCCGCCGGACAACGCTATCGACGTTCCCGGTGTCACCACCGACGGAAGCGTCGCAGTTGCGTCAGCGGCTGTGAGCCTTCTCCCCGATCGCGGCCCATCGTCGCTCGAAGCAGTTGACCAGGAAGGTCTCGGACTCGGACTCGTCGTGGCATCGGTCACGCTTCCTGCCCAGGGATTCGTTGCTGTTCACTCCGATGCTGATGGCGCGCCGGGCCCGGTCATCGGCGTCTCGAAGTTGCTCGCGGCGGGTACATCGACCGATGTCGAGGTCATCTTCGACGAGCCTGTTGAGACATCCGGGAAGGTCTTCCCGATGCTCCACATCGACATGGATGGCGATGGTCAGTACACGTTCATGCCGCCGGACAACGCCATCGACCTCCCTGGCCTGTTGGACAGCGGCGACGTCGCGGTGACCGGTATCAACCTGACGGTGCTGCCCGCAACGGCGCCTTCGGCTCTCACCGCTGAGGAGCAGACAAGTGACGGGATGACCGTGGTTATCGCAAGCGTGACCCTGCCTTCGAACGGCTTTGTCGCCATCCACGCCGACAATGCAGGTTCGCCTGGCCCGGTGATCGGAAACTCCGAGCTGCTTCAGGCGGGCGAGAGCACCGATGTCGTGGTCACGCTGGATGAGGCACTGTCGGCATCTGGTGTCGTGTGGCCGATGGTTCATATCGATCTCGACGCTGACGGCGAGTACACCTTCATGCCGCCAGACAAAGCGATCGATGTTCCCGGCATCACGTCCGACGGCAACGTCGCGGTCGTGCCTGTTCAGGTCAACTTGTAGTCCTGATAGTGGCGGTTCCTGTGGTTTCGCTCGAGACTGCAGGAACCGTCGTAGCAAGGGAGTCGTTGTGACTGTGGTGCCATACCAGCGCCACGAGAACCGACTCGGCCGTTTCGTCCGTATACATCTTCGTATACGGTTCTCGCAGGGATCACTCAAACGTCTGGAGAGGCAATGAGCAAGAGAATCATGATGTTTATAGGGATTGTGGCCGGGGCACTTGTGCTAGCAGCATGTTCGAGTTCGTCTGGCGAGAGTGTTGCGACAAGTTCAGCCGAATCATCGGGCGGAGGAGCCGGGATTTCGATCGAGAACTTTGCGTTTGGTCCTGACGATCTGACCGTGTCGGTTGGAGACACAATCACGTGGACGAACGATGAAAACGGGGTACCTCATACAACAACCGCAGACGACGGTCTGTGGGACTCTGCGACGTTGCGTCCGGACGACACGTTCGCCTTCACGTTTACCGAGGCTGGCACGTTCACCTACTTCTGCTCCATCCATCCCGCGATGCGCGCAACGATCACGGTCACTGGTTGAGATTCGCTCGATGTCTACCGCGTCTCTCGAGGATCGTCGCCTCTTCGCCTCATTCATCGATCGCGATGAGACGGCGATTCGCGAGATCTACCGGAGGTACGGCGGTGTGGTTTTCGGGATCGCCATGAAGATCCTCAGGGACCGCGGTCATGCCGAAGAGGCGGCCCAGCAAACGTTCGTCAAGGCATGGCAAGCAGCGGATCGTGTCGATCCGAACCGTGACATCGGGCCGTGGTTGTACACGATCGCGAGGCGCGTGGCGATCGACGTGTATCGCAGAGAGCGGCGGCATGCTGTGGTTGAACTCGAGGACAGGGAGATCGCCGTCTTGCCACCCTCGATCGAGGGTGCGTGGGAAGAATGGCAGGTTCGACTTGCGGTTGGGGAGTTGCCACCCGATGAGCGAGACATTCTGAAACACACGTACTTTCTGGGATACACCCAGGAAGAGACGGCGCAACGCCTCGACATTCCGGTGGGAACTGTCAAGTCGAGGTCCTATCGAGCTCACCGACGGCTTGCAGAGAGCTTGGATCATCTTCAGGAAGAAATCGCATGAACTGCCAGGACGTACGTGCAGCCCTGCTTGCGGGGGAGACATCAGAAGCGATCTCATCGCATCTTCATGGATGCGTCGAATGTCGCAGAGCGATCATCGATATCGAGACGGTGAGAACCGACCTCGCAAGCGACTCCATGTGGGCCGAACCGCCTGCTGGGCTCGAGGACTCGATTGTCGCAGCGATCGCCGGGGTTGAAAGCCCTACTGGCGAACGCTCCGCTGGCTCGCGAGTCGTTCCGGACAGGCGGTTTAGCGGCAGAGCGGTTGCCCTCATGTTCGGATCGGTAGCGGCTGTCCTGGTCATCGTCGTTGGCATTTTCGCAGTGCTCTCTCGAACTCCTGCGCCGGATTGGCAGGCGGCCATGGCAGGCGATAACACAACGACATCCGCGACGGGCGTCGTCTCAGGCTGGAACATGGGTGACGGCACGCGTGTCGTTCTCGAAGCTGCGGACCTCGGTGTCGCACCTGATGGTTTTGTGTATCAGTTGTGGTTCTCCCGGACTTCCGGTGATGTATCCGCAGGAACCTTCGCGGATCCGTCATATGTAGAACTGACCGTTGGTGTGTCCCGCAAGGATTTCCCCGCCGTGTGGATCGCTCTTCAACCCATCGGCACAGACGCGGCAAGCGCAGGTGAAGCCCTCCTGTGGACATCAGACAGCTGATGCGTCAGTCCTTCGGTGGGGACACCCGAAGATCGCTGCGTCATGGATCGGATTGACGAAGTGTCGTGCCGCCATCGAGGACGGACACGGTGTCTCCCGTTGCCAGCGCAGCGAACGTGACGTCATCCGTCACGATCACCGGGCAGGTTGTTCCATAGAGCTCGTCGGCGACAAGGGCGCCGAGCATCACGATGATGTCCGGTTCGTTCATGATGATCGCCCTTGGCGCAGTTCCTGCACGAATGCACTCGGCCAGAACGCCGCTGGACGAGGAGGACCCGCGACTATGTGCCATGACAAGGATGCGGCCTGTTAGGTCTTCGCCGAGCTGAGGGTGCCGCTGATCGATGATCGTGCCGGAGGACGGGTCGACCCCGCCCCAGAAACTCAAAGGAACGTCGAGGCGGATCACCGTGCCAGCCGCATCTCCCGCCACGAGCGCCAGACATTCAGATTCCATGCCACAATCCGGGGTCTCGTACGATTCGACCAGCGCGGGCGGATCGAACGCACTCGGCTGTCGAGCCGAACGCGACGTGCACTCCGAGATTGCCAGGCGCATACCACGCCCACTTGCCGGAGTCCGTCATGACCACCCCGTCGGTGTGGCGGATGATCGGCGTGACGTACGTGCAGGTGTCCGTCACCGCCGTGACACCACTCGCATCGAGGGCAGCCAACCAGCCACGGGCTTCCACTTCGGCGAGCGTGTCACGTGCTGTGCTCACATAGAACTCGACATCATCGTGGATGCAGTGTCCGTCGAGGAGACGGATCAGTTCCCCGAACCCGTCGATAGAGAGGTGAGGTGTCCCTATCGCTATCGCGCGCAGCGGTAGGTCCGTCCGTGTCGTCAGGTGATCCCGCGCAACAGCGATGTCGCCAGGAGTGACGTCGACGTGACGAAGGTCGCCGGGCGGGCACACCGCGTCGATCGATGTAGCTTCCGGTGTGACGCCAAGCGCATGGAACAACGCTACCGATCCCGAGGACGCGGCAGACGCTCCCAGCGCCTTGAGTTGGTCCTCTGTCGTTGTCCGAGGGAGGCCATCGATAACGGGCACACCGCTTCCACACGAAAGACCGATGAAGTGACCAAGCACCGGGTAGAACACGTCTTCGTTCAGTAGATCGTCCGGTAAGCCCACAAGCCGGTACAGCACCGATCCCGTGCGTCCCTCGTCGAGGTGGAACCCTGCGGCGGGGACTCTGCCCGTTATCGCACATGAGATATCGATGAAGTCGCCGTATCGGTTGGTGCGTGCTCCGAGGACCGAGTTCGCAAACACGATGGCGTTCGACTCCGCCCACGCGATCTGGTCACCGAATCGGGGTCGATCGGTGAGCTGGTACGGAGCGCACGTCCATGTGGCGCTGCCACCCATATCGACGTATGCATCAACGAGCCGCAGCGCGTTTGCTCGGGCGGGTTCGTCCAACCTATTGAGCTCGGGGTGCAACAGATCCAGTGATGCGACATTGAGTGTCGTCGGCACCGAAACATGGGCGCCGCCATCGCGAAGTCGTTCGGCGAAATCCAGCCCTGCCATACCGTTGTAGATGCACGAATCGACGTGCGCACTCACGATGTCGAGGAGATGCGTGGCCCCCATTGTCCCGGCAGTCCGTACGATGATCCGCATGGCGAACTCGGCGCCCGCACCGAACTCACCTTTGAGGAAGGCCTGGTCGCGGTCCGTCAGGTCGAGCATTTGCCGAGCATACGCACACCATTGGATCTGCGTGGATGAGGAAACCTGGATCTGCGTGGATGAGGAAACCGCTGAGTCAGCTTGCGACCGAGGGCTCCTGGATGGGCGTGGGTGAGTCTGCGAAAACGAGAGTGACGTGGGTATGCGAACCCTCTATGTGTGGCGACTGCGTGTCGAGTACAGCAGTTTGACGACCCCGTTGCTGAACGCGATGCTCTCGACGAGGTCGAGCGGCCCCTCGTAGGGTTGGGCAAACAACGGCACCCCGGATCCGAGTACCACGGGCATCACGTACATCTCGAGCGTGTCGATCGCTCCCTCCGAGAGACCTGCCGATATCACGTCTCCGCCCCCGACCACCCAAAGACGCGACGTCACGCCATTCGCGTAGGCAGCGATCGCCTCACCTGTGACCTTCGACGAGAACGTGATCTTCGCCTCTTCGGGCATCTCGAGCGTTCGGGTTGTCAGCACCAGGCCTGGTGTGTCCCCGTACGGCCATCCCCACGCAAGGATCTGCTCGTATGTCGTGCTTCCCATGACGACGGCTCCAACGCTGTCGATGAACTCGTCGTACCCGTATTCGTCTGACCCGAACTCTGTGAGGAAATCGACTGAACCTCCTTCAGCGGCGATGTATCCGTCGAGACTCACGGCGACGTATGCGATCACTTCCGATGCCATGAGGGCAAGCTACCGCACGCTTGTGACACATTCCCTGTTCGGTTGATCGGTATCCATGATGCAGCTGTAGGTTCCCTGGCATGCGAGCGATTCCCGTTCTTCTCATAGCCCTTGTGCTGTCTGCCTGCACAACCGCAGGTACCACCGACACGACGCTAGGTGAGAACCCGCAGACGTCGACCACAACTACAGCGGTGGTTGAGGAGGGTTCGTCGTTTCCCGGTGTTGTCGCGATGCCGCCACAGATCGCCGACTACCGGGTCAAAGAGGTCCAGGTCGGCGACAGAGTCCTGACGCTGGCCATTGCCGACAACCCGTCACTTAGGGCCCAGGGATTCAATGGCGTGACCGACCTCGAGGATCTTGATGGCATGCTGTTCTTCTGGCGACACGACGGCGCCTTGTTCGGGATGGATGACACCGTGATCCCGCTTGACATCGTCTGGTTCAACGAAGACGGCACTTTCAAGGGCCGCGCCTCGATGGAACCGTGCACTGAAGACCCTTGTGAGCGGTACGGCCC
>BTQP01000118.1:0-5933 GCA_036985935.1 Acidimicrobiia bacterium
GACCTCGTACTTCCGCGGGATCGGGCGGAAAAGGCCGCTTCGAGCGACGGAGGTGTCGTCATGGGGATCCGTCCTGAGGATGTGTACCTGGTCGACGACGCTGCCCCGGCCTCTGACGGCCTCACGCTGACCGCCGAGATCGTGGTCGTCGAACCTCTTGGCCGGGAAGACCTGCTGGGCGTGACGATCAACGATGTTGAGATGCGTGTACTGGTCGACAAGACCAAGAGAGCCAGGGTCGGCGACTCTGTCGATCTCGTGTTCGACATGAGCAACGTCCAGTTCTTCGACCCTGCTTCGGAAAAGTCACTTCTCTGGGTGTGATACTCGGGCGGTTCTACACTCCAGACCCCTCATGTCGATTCTTCCGCGAACTGGCTAGGCAGCTCATCGGCTGGCCGCGCCGATAGGCCGTCGAATCGCACCACGAGCCCTGCTCCTGGCGCGCTGAAAGCGCCGTGGACCGAGATGTAGATTCGATCCGTATCGTCCACGAGTAGCGCAGTTGGAAAGGGCAGGTTCTTCACGACTACTTGTCGGCCGGCCCATCCCGCACCCTCGACATCGAACCGGACCAACTGGCCCGTTTTGCCGCGGTACGGGTCACTCGACACTGTGCCGTCGATGAACTCGAGGACGTACATGCGCCCCGAAGAGTCGAACCCGAGGTCGATAGGAGTGGTCAAATCATCGACGGCTATGTCAAAGGACCCGTCGGATTGAAGGCGCAGCACGGCTCCGTCACCCTCCGCATGCGGCAATTGAGAGAACGACGCAACATACGGCGAACCGTCAGGTCCCCTTGCGATGCCTGTCAACACCTCGTGCCCGGGAACTTCAGAGAAAACGCGGATTTCCCCATCGAGGCCGGCAGCCAGCACCCTGCCTGTTGCACCGTCCGTCACCAGCACCCGTGTGCCGGAACGATCGAGGATCATGGCGAAGGGATTCGAGATGATGTCGATCTCGTCGAGGAAGTCTGGCTCGGCGGTCTCGACAGCGAACGCAAGAAAGTCGGCGACGTCGTCCGGCGGGGAGGAGGGATCGACGATTCTGAGGAGGCTACGTGCCAGGTTCCCCTCGCCCTCGCCCGTAAGGAGATAGATATCTCCGTCGATCTCGACGACATCTGCCGGGCCGGTGGTGACACCCGTGATGTTGTACAAGACGTACGGAAGTTGAGTGATGATTCGCTCGCGAGTTCCCGCAGAGTCGACGCACGTGACTGATCCTGTGTTCGCGCGATTCGCGGTGGGGCCTTCTTCCACCGTTTGCCCGTCGGCCAGGGTTCCAGCTTCGGCGACGCACAGGGTGCCATCGGTCGAGATCGACAGACCGCGAGGTTCATTCAGCCCATCGAGAACGATTTCGTATTCCGGGGAAGCGGAAGTACAGGCACTTGCGACCATCAGCACGACGACGCCCAGCGCTACGCTCCGAGCACACCGGCTCATCCGTGTGTGGCCGTCGTTTCGTTCGTATAGACGAACCGCTCTCCGTTGTGGCCCGAGCCCCGCCCGAAGTAGTTCCATTGCGGGAAGTTGAAATCAGAGGTGACAGAGCAGGGCAACATCACGACGGCCTCGAGGAATCCCTCGAGGTCGCGGATCCCATAGAAGTTGACTTCATAGCCCCAACCGGCCAGCTTCCTGTGCAGCGCGCGAGCGTTGGTGTGCTCCCAATTCACGGAGAAGCGACTCACACCCCATTCGACCAGCAGCCCGAGTATCCGACGCGCTTCGTCCGGTGCGGCTTCAAGAAGAGGGTTGAGCCATCCGATCGGGCATTGCACGATCGCCGCAGGGTGGGTGGCTCGGATCTTGCGGAAGCCGCCCTCACCGATCTGCTCGAGTTCGCCGTTGAACCACAGGCGGTGGTCGGGCAGGTCAAGGGAGCGGACGGATGCCAGGATTCGATCGAGCACATCGACTCCGCCCTTGATGTCGAGTTTGATCCCAGCGCCGCTGCTCTCAAGCTCGGCCATCGCCTCGTCATAGATCAACCACTCCTCATCCGCTAGAGCCGGCGTGGTCACGAGAGAGTCGTGACGACAGATGAGCTCACCCGATGGGTCACGACGTACATCGATCTCGGCCCACGCCACGCCCGACTTGATGAACTGGAGCAGGTTCGCGGGATCGTTGACCCCGTGCCACACGAGTTGCACCTGCGTGGGCAGATCTGTATCTCCTGCGACCAGGTCTGCCAATGCATAGTCCCTGCCCTTGACGACGCTGGCCGGCATAGATGAGCTCTGGGACTCGAATACCGTCTCGGCCTGGAGAAGCAGTGTTCGCTCATTCTCGGCTTCAGGAGCTAGTGCTTCGAGCATGCGTGGTTCGTTGTCGATGACGGCAAAGACGTGGTACCCCATCTCGCGGAATCGTCTCAGTCCGGCGACCTTTGCACCCTCGACGTCCTGGTTCCAACCCCTGGCGTTCATTATCAGGAGTTCGTCCTCGAAGACCACCTGGTGGGCATCCCCGATGCAGTTCAATGAATGCAGGGTCACGCTTCGCAGCGACTCGGGCCTGCCCGTGAGCAAGCCGACGGTTGTACGCGGTTGCAGCTGGAACCACCGTATTACCGGTAGAACGCCTGGAAATGCGCGGTGCGCGCTGAGGATGACCTCCTCCCTCCAGCGTTGATCCAGGTACCAGTCCATGACCGCTTCACGGTCGGCGGCCGGCACGTTCAGCCTTTCGAGGAGTTGCTCGACATGGTCCTCGTGTACGTCAACGTCGGACAGCGCAAGGCGTGTGAAGAAGGTCGTAGCGTGTTCCTGGTCATAGCTCTGGAGAACCGACTTCACCAGGTATTGCATGTCGACAATGGTTCCGTCGATATCAAGCACCAGCATCAGTTCTTCGCCGGGATAGCGCTCGCAAGCAGCGTGGTATGCCGAAGCGAGAGCATTCATCCAGCTCACAAGCTGCCCGACCCGGGTCTCCCGATGCTCTTGTGTGCGATTGGCAACATGCGTTCCGGCCAGTTTGTGGTGAGCGAATCCACACCCGTCTGCAGCAATTCGGCGAACCGTGTCTCGTCGTCGATCGTATACGCCCATACGCCGATCCCTGCGTTTCGTGCATATTCCACAAGGTTGGCGTTGACGAGACTGTGTGGCACGTTGATCGCGATGGCACCGACGTCTGCAGCGCAATCGACACTGGCCAGAGCGACAGCGGGGGCCTCGGCTCGGTCTACTCCAGCGAGCAACTCGTCCAGATTCAGCAAGGTGGATATGGCGTCTGTGAGTTCTCGAATCTCGCGAACACAGTGCTCTGAGCAACCACTGATCACGACCCTGTCGCAGGCGTCTGCGCGAGTTGCAGCGATGGCGGCCGGCCTGGCGGCTTCGGACACCTTGACGTCGAGATTCAACGCTACCTTCCCGACCGTCAAATCGAGGACTTCCTTGAGCGACCTGATCGGTTCTTTGGCGAACTCGACCCCGCGCCAGCTGCCGGCGTCGAGGCTTCTCAGTTCATCCCAGGTGAGATCCTGTACGAATCCCGTTCCAGACGTGGTGTGGTCAATGCGATCGTTGTGGACGAGAACCGGGACACCATCCCTGGTCAGTCTCACATCGACCTCGACCATGTCCACACCGAGCTCAATGGCACTGTCAATAGCGATCATCGTGTTTTCCGGCATGGGACCCGAGTTTCCCCGGTGAGCGACGATCTGGGTCCAGGCAGGTGTCTCGTATGGCATGTGTCCGCTATTCAGCCGTGGCCTGGTAGCGACACGTGAGACCGGCGTGGCGTAGCCCGAGTGTCGTAGTCGCCTGGAACATTGGGTTTCCTCTGATCGCCCTTCGTCACGGCACGCGTGATGCGCTGAACGGCCTCTGTGCTGCAGTTCCACAGGATTTGGATGCACGTACGCTGTTGTTGCATAGGCACGAACCACGTCGGAGTGAACGTTCACACGGCTGCCGTCTAGTCTAGACACTCCGAGCGACGCAAAGAGGATGACATTGGCGAGGCAGCGAACCGAATTCGATAGGCCGACCATCATCGACGTGGCCGAAATAGCCCATGTGTCACGCCAGACCGTGTCTCGCGTCCTGGCGGAACATCCCCGGGTTGCCGATGCCACACGTGCACGCGTCAAAGAGGCGATCAGCTCTCTCGGCTATCGGCCCAACCGTATGGCGAGAGCTCTCGTCACGAAGTCCTCTCTCACCTTCGGATTCGCTGCGCTGGACATGAGAGATCCCCACTTCGGCGAGACGTGTGCGGGGGTGCGGATCGCCGCTCAGCAGTATGGATACCACCTTGTGGTGACTGAATACGATCTCAGCGACGACCTGGGTATTGGAACTCTGGAGACACTGCTCACGCTCGGTGTCGATGGCATAGCACTCTTTCCTGGTCTCCTCGAGGACGCGGACATTGAGGCGTTTGCGGCGAAGAGCGGGTGCCCTGTCGTTACGATCGGAAGGCCGAGCCAGATTCCTGGAGTCGTGTCTATCGCCATGGATGAGGAGCGCGCTGCAGAGATGATCGTGGATCGTCTCTACGCCGCAGGGAAACGCCACATCGGCGTTCTCATGAACGAGGCGTATCCCGAGGCGATCCACGACCGCTACTTCGCCTTGGAGGCGGCGATCGCAAATCGTACAGGCGTCGTGAAACCGCCGGTCGCGGCCGACTTCCCGAAGATAGGAACGGGCCGATCAGCCGCCACGAGCCTCCTTCGAGCCCATCCCGAGCTCGATGCACTCGTTGGTTTCAACGACACCATGGCTATGGGTGCGTTGCTGGCGTGTCGGGATCTCAGGCTACGAGTCCCGCAAGATGTCGCGATTGTGGGATATGACGGGATCCCCTATGGTGAGGTTTCAGACCCGCCCCTCACCTCCATCCTTCAGGACAGCATCGGCATGGCAGAAGCCGCATTCAGCGCTCTCATCACGTGCCTCGAAGATGGCACGCCAACCGATGGTGAAGTCCAGATCTGGTCGCCGGAGCTGTTGATCCGCGAATCGGCCTGATCTTGCATCGACGACCCGCATTCGGTGTCAGGCCTTTCCCGAATGCTCCCTATCGGAACGATCGGCACCTCGACCGATCGCGCGGAGGGCACGGACCTTGATGCGTCTTTCCTGCTCAACAGCAGCCTGCCTTGCCACATCTGCAAAGGACTGCTCGCTGTCCTGAGGATCATGCGCCTTGCGGCGGCGCTGCACCCACAAGAACAGGTCACCTTCAGTCGACCCCGCTTCGAGCTCTTGCAGTTTTTCCCATCTGATCGATTCGACGGCCGGGAGGTAGATCCTGTCGTACCAGTCGGCGGCGATCTCATGTGGGGCCATGACACCTTCGCGTTCCACCATGAGGTCGTAGCCGTGTACCTTGACCGCGTCGAGCAACTCAACGAATCCCTCCGGACGGCTGAAGTCGATTCGCGCCATCGGTCGTGACCTTTCAAGGCCGCTTTGTTGCATGAAACGCCGCGCCTGCTCGAGGTAGATGACCTTCTCGAAGTCGATGTCTTCGGTGATCTCGATATCGGTGTGGATCTCGGTTACTTCCGCGTCGATGAACTCGGCGCGTTTCTGCTTCGCGAGGGCAACACGGTGGTTGCCATCGATCACGAAGTAGACATCGCCAACCTGATAGACCGAGATCGGAGGGAACCCGAGCGACGGGAACGCTCGCTCGAGCCGCTCCCAACGTTGCCTCGTCCGCGCTGACCGAGGGAGGAAGTCGCGGTCGAAATCATCGGATCGGTCCACGGTTCCAACGATCCTGGCAACATCGATCGTCTGAAGACCCGCGTAGCTCTGGTGGAAGAGGTGGAGGCGGGAACGCATGTCACTGAAAGACGGAAGTGGGGCGGGAGATGAACCGCGAACCACCCTCGCCAGGCGGTGATACATCTCCTTGCGGTACGCCTTGGTAAACGAAGACGAATACGTCACA
>BTQP01000119.1:0-5852 GCA_036985935.1 Acidimicrobiia bacterium
AGCCGAGCAGTACGCTCTACGGTCAGTGAGCGAAGCGAACGTACCGTCAGCGAGCGCAGCGAGCGGTCCTTCTTCTACCCTGTCTCGAACGAGTTCCAGACGTCGGCAAGGGCTGAAGCCAGCTCGCCAAGCGCCCAGACCAGGATGACCAGCATCGCGATGAGTGCGACAGCCGTGAGGATTCCTCGTGCCCAACCGATCCAGGAATCCTTCTGACCGAACACGGCATGTTTCAGGTCCGCGACGATGCTGCGGCCGGGTGCATCGTTGGCCAGATCCGGCGATGGCGACGCGGAGCCGGAGTCCACAATGGGAACCTTCAGGGCGACGTCCTCGATCGTCGTGTGTCGTCCATCCAGCTCGAGCTGCTCTGACTCTCGATCTTGCGGCTCGATCTGGGATGGTCGCAGTTCACTCAATGAGGACTCGTCGAGGTCAAGTACACGAGCGAGTTCCGGCACTATCCCAATAGCGGGAGCCACCTCGCCGCGTTCCCACCGACGCACCGACGACGATGACCTTCCAACCGCGGATGCGAGCTGACCGAGTGACATCCCCTGTTTGAGACGAGACTCACGTATGAGCATGCCGAGTTCCTGTGCACCATCCATTGAATGCAGGATATCGCTGTTTTGCGAATCCGCCGCGACCGGCATCGTCTAATGTTCGGCCCGAGACGAAAGGGACCCCATGGCCACCGAAATCGCGACCCTCGTAGAACTGTATTCGAACAGCGTCACTTCGTACGCGGACAACCAACTTTTCGGCGAAAGAGGGCCCGATGGCGACTGGAAGTGGATGTCCTACGCCGAGTTCGGCGACGCTATCGCCAAGGCTCGAGGAGGTCTCGCCTCACTTGGTGTTGAAAGTGGCGACCGTGTCGCGATCATCTCGGACAACCGGACGGAGTGGGCGGTTGGCGCGTACGGTGCGTATTCGCTTGGTGCGGCGTGGGTTCCGATGTACGAGGCCCAGACGCAGAAGGATTGGAAGTACATCCTCGAGGATGCTGGAGCCAAGGTCCTGTTCGCCGCGACCGACGGTATCAGGGCCCAAATTGAGGAGATCCAATCAGAGCTGCCAGAGCTCAAGGCGATCATCGTCATCGACGATCCCGCCGGCGGAAATTCGATCGACTACACAGAACTTCTCGCGAGGGGCGCTGCGAACCCGGTACCCGTTTCAGATGTGAAAGGGTCCGATCTGGCGGGTCTGATATATACGTCTGGTACCACGGGGAATCCGAAGGGAGTTCAGCTCTCACACAGCAACTTTGCGTCGAACATCAACGCGCTGTCGGTGATATTCCCGCTCGAGCAGGACGACCGATCCGCATCCTTCCTCCCGTGGGCCCACTCGTTCGGTCAGACGGTGGAACTCCATGCGTTGATCTTCTTCGGAGCATCAACCGGTCTCACGTCCGCAAAGACGCTCACCAGGGACATGCCCGAGATCAAACCGACGATCCTCGTATCGGTCCCAACGGTCTTCAACAAGGTGTACGACGGCATTCAGAAGATGATGGAGGCAAAGGGCGGAGTTACGAAGAAGCTGTTCGATGCGGCCATATCGAATGCACGCAAACGTGAACAGTTGGCGAAACAGGGCAAACACAGCCGGTGGATCGACATCCAGCACGACCTGTTCGACAAGATCGTGTTCACGAAGGTTCGCGATGCGTTTGGTGGCCGCCTGAAGTACGCCTTCTCCGGCGGAGCGGCGATCTCCACTGAAGTAGCCGAATTCATATCGGCGGTCGGAATCACGGTGTACGAGGGATATGGGCTCACCGAAACAAGCCCGATCGTCACATGCAACATCAAGGGTGCCCGCCGCGTCGGGTCTGTCGGAAGAGCGATTCCCGAAGTGACCGTTGAGATCGACACGGACATCACCGGGGACAACGAGGTCGGTGAGATCGTCGTGCACGGGCCGAACGTCATGATGGGCTACTACCACCTCCCCGAAGAGGACGATGCGGTGTTCACCCCGACCCATGGGTTCCGTACCGGTGACCTCGGTCACGTTGATGACGACGGCTACTTGTTCATCCGGGGCCGCATCAAAGAGCAGTACAAACTCGAAAACGGGAAGTACGTTGTCCCATCCCCGATTGAGGAACAGCTCACACTTTCGGGATACGTCAGCCAGGTCATGGTGTACGGCGAGCAGCGCCCGTACAACGTCGCCGTTGTGGTGCCGGACTTCGAGTACCTCAACAAGTGGGCCAAAGAGAAGAACCTCGGCACCGCAGACGTCGACGCACTGCTCGCTGACCCACAGGTCACCGAACTGTTCAAAACGGAGATCAACCGGGCGCAGAGCTCCATCAAACACTACGAACGTGTACGGGACTTCGTTCTCGCAAACGAGGAGTTCACACCTGAAAACGGCATGCTGACCCCGTCGCTCAAGATCAAACGCCGTGCCGTGATGGCGAAACTCGGCGACCAGATCGACGGCATGTACACCGACGCCGACCCCCTCATCGGACGCAGCGAGTAACCACATCCCGATTCGGCTTTTAGCGTCCAAACGCGCCGTATGTGGCGCGTTTGGACGCTAGAAGCCTGTGGCGGAGGCGGACGGGAATCGAACCCGCCAGGGAACTCTCGCCCCCTCATCGGATTTGAAGTCCGTGACGTCCACCAGGCACGCAGTCGCCTCCACGACCGAGGGTACCTCCGGAACAGGCCCTAGCCAGGCGTGGAGACCTCCCCGACCTTGCTGAGAAAGGCTTCGTAGTCCGTCTGGTTCTGTCTCGCGTACGCGAGAGAGAATTCTGTGACGGCATCGGCAAAGTTGTCATTGGATCCGATGTATCCCGAGATCTCTGCAGGATCCCCACCGCGGGCGTGTGCATGTGCGAGTACCGCACCACACACATTCGCATATTTCGCCATGTCGTCGGGGTCGAACTTGTCGATTCGCGGGGACGCCTTCATGTCTTTGTATTGGCGGACGTAGTAGTGGTGCCCTGACGCGTTCGACGTCCACCCGAGCAGGATGTCGCTCGTTGTCTGCATGAGTCGCTGGCCCTGGACGACACGCTCGCCGTCATGGTCGTAGGGTGAGTCGCCGAATTCATCTTCAAGCACGGACCGTCCGGCTTCCTTGATCTGAAGAAACAACACATCCTCTTGACCGTTGCCCTCGAGCAGGGCGATGAAGCACCTCGTCCCGACACTTCCAACACCGACGACCTTGAGAGCGATATCAACCACCCGGAATCGCGAAATCAGGTTCCGGATCGCCGGCTCAATCGACTCGACATAACTCGCAAACATGCCTCGTACAGCCGCTTCTCCTTCCTCGATGCTGAAGGGAAACTCCATTGCTCGCATCGGTACCACGAACGGCGGATCGTCGATGATTCGGTACTGTCCGTCGACACGTTCAGCTAGCTTGCCAAGTACGTGCTGGCTGTCCTTCTTCGATGCCTTGCGAGCACCCTTTTCAACGCGACGGAGGTCGCGCGAGCGTCCCTCAGCGCGGATGCGATCGAGAACGTCTTCGGTGGCGACCTGGGCGTACCAGGTCTCGAGAGCAGGACTGGATGCGAATTTTGCCATCGCCTGCTGATAACCCCTGACAGCCTCGCGAGCAGCCTTGCGCTGTGACTTGGTGTCGAAAGCGTTGTCCTGACTCCCGATGACAAACGAAGCGCAGAGCCGTTTCAGGTCCCATTCCCACGCTCCCCTGAGCGTCTCATCGAAATCGTTCGCATCGAACACGAGAGCTCGTTCGGGTGATCCGTACCACCCGAAATTCGAAAGATGGGCATCGCCACTCGCCTGAACGAGGATTCCGGTGCGTGGTGTCCTGGCGAGGTCGGTTGCCATCAGCAGCGCCCCGGCCCTATAGAAGGCAAAGGCGCTCTCTGCCATGCGCTGTCGACGTACCGGCAATAGCGACTCGATCCGGCCTTGCTCCTGAGACAACACGAGCTCGACCGCATCAACAGAACTATCCCTCGTGAACTCAGCATGCGATGAGCGCGGTACCTGCTCTCGCAGCGCCCTGCCCGATTCGCGTCGATCTTTCACTGTCGGCAGCACGACTCCTCCAACTCGGAGCCGCAGTATGACCCATCGCAAACGTGTACGCAAAGAGTCCTCGAAACGCTTTCACAGCTCGCTATCCTCGCACGAAGCTTCCAACCGAGGAAAGACATGGCTGACGCATCATTGATGGTCTGGATCGATCAGGATCTGTGCACGGGAGACGGCATCTGCGAGGAGATCGCTCCTGACGTGTTCCACGCCCGCGACGACGGTTTGTGGGTTGTGAAGGAGACGGCAGCCCACTGGGGATCCGACATCCTCTTCGACGGAGAGCAGGGTCCCGACGGGTCGCGCGGTGTAGCCCGCGTCCCCGAATCCCAGCTCGATGAAGTGATCGAGGCCGCGGAAGAGTGCCCAGGCGAATGCATCATGATCGAACCCTTCGACCAGGACGTGTTCTCCAAGCGCGGGGCATAACACCCCGAACCAATGAACACTCGCGGCTCAGCCGACGATGTAGCTCTCCAGCTGCTCGATCATGAACTGCTGATCCTCGATCACGCTGCGCACGACATCGCCGATCGAGATCACGCCGACGAGTGTTTCGTCATCCATGACCGGTAGATGCCTGATCCTTCGATCGGTCATCAGTTGCATGCAATCTCCGACGGTATCTGAGCGCGATACCGTGACTGGATCGGGCGTCATGATCTCTGACACCAGCGTTTCGCGCGATCCCCGGTCGAGAAGGATGATCTTCCTGGCGTAGTCTCGCTCCGACATGATGCCGACGAGCGCACCGTCGGATGTCACGACCAATGCACCGACGTTCTTGTCTGCCATTTCTTCGAGGGCTTCGTACACGGAAATGCCCGCATCGATTGCCCACACGTCGCGGCCTTTGGCGTCGATGATGTTGCCTACGTTCTTCTGCATAGCTCCTCCTTGCATAAACATACCAACTGCGACGCCGACGTGCGTCAACTACGATGCCGCGCGCAGACCACATCGAAGATTCCGGGGAACCAAACAGATGAAATACCTCAACGCAGAGACGGTGCGCCGTTGTCTTTCGATGGACGACGCGATCCGATCTATGCGGATCGCGTTCTCGAGGGACCGGGAGATCCCACAGCGAGTGCAGCTCGGATCCTCGATGTTCATGCCGGGTCGGGTTGGCGAGTACACCGGGATCAAGGTCGTCTCGACGGTTCCGGGAAACCCGGTCGGTCTCGTCGCGATCTTCGATGCATCGGGTGTGCCGGTCGGACTCGTTGATGGCCCTACGTTGACGGCGGTCAGAACAGGGGCAGGTGCGGGCCTCGCGACAGACCTGCTCTCAGCCAGCGACGCCTCCTCGATGGCAATGCTCGGCGCCGGGGTCATGGCTTTCGACCAGATCGAGGCGATTCGGGCGGTGCGCCCGATCGAAGAGATCGTTGTCTGGAGCCGAGACCCGGGCAACGCTCAGGCTCTTGCCGAGATCGTCGGTGGTGTGACGGCGGGAAACGCTGACGAAGCAGTGAGGAACGCGGACATCATCACAACGGCGACACCAGCTTCAGTCCCGCTATTCGATCACGCCTCGGTGCCCCAGCGTGTACACATCAACGCGATCGGTGCGTACACACCGACAATGATGGAAATCCCTCCGGCGTTCGTCCACGAGGCGTTCGTGGTTGTGGACGACTATGCCGCCGCCGCAGCCGAGGCCGGCGATCTTCTCGCATCAGGCCGATCACCCGATATCGACCTCGCGGACCTTCTCGAGTCCGGTTCACAAGACCGTGGCCCCCGCACACTCTTCAAATCAGTCGGCATCGCCAGCCAGGACATCGCAGCAGCAGC
>BTQP01000120.1:0-5846 GCA_036985935.1 Acidimicrobiia bacterium
TGCATCTACCACTGGATCGACTATCCGTCCGTCGAACGGGAAGTGTCGATCCTCCACAAGAAGGCGCCGGACACTTCGGAAACCCTCGCACGGCAGCTCGCAGAGGCGATGCACGAGCTTCGCAACCTCGATCTCTTCAAGCCGCCCGGAGTTGCCGAGACCGTTGACTGGGCGAAGGCGCTCGAGGTGCTCGGTGAGGTGAAGCTGTCTGCTGAGGCCATCGACGCCACGCTCGGCGTGATCGTCAAGTATGAAGAAGACATCCACGCTGTGCGAGCAACGGGCACCGAGACTCTTCTATGACGGCCGTTGGTGCCGTCGCCTCTTCGAATCTCGTCGTTTTCGTCCGCTCCCTTCGAGCCAACGGATTCTCCGTTTCGACATCGACAACGGGTGAGCTCGTCGAAGCCGGAGGGTTCGTTGGACTGGCCGACCGGGGAGACGTCCGAAGTGCGTTCCGCTCGATAGTCGCAACGCGGCAGAACCAGGTGGCTCTGTTCGACGAACTGTTCGATGACTTCTTCTCAGGGGACATCGTGATCTCGCTCGACGACATGGCTGAGCATTTCGCTCGCGAGACACGGACCAACCGGTCGCTGCGCGTGGCCGCGGAGGGAGCCACGACAGCGGAAGTAGCAGCTGACACCGAGGAGGTGCTCGAAGTTGTTGGAGGCTCCGCCGCCGAGAGGCTCGCTGATATCGACTTCGCCGATCTGAGCGACGAGGAGGCTGCGTCGGTCGCGGCATTGCTTGCCTCGCTGACGTGGAGTCCCTCCTCGTACAGATCGAGACGGTGGAAGGCCGCCCCACGGGGCGCCGTCCCCGACCTGAGGAGGACGATTCGACTCATGACCGGCCCGAGCGGAGATCTCATGCCGCTTGCGTACTCGCAGCGCCGCCGTCGGCAGCGGCCACTGGTCGTCATGGCCGACATCTCTGGATCGATGGAGAGATATGCCGAGATGTTGCTGTATTTCGTCCACGGCGCTCAGTACATGTTCAACAGGGTCGAGTCGTTCGTCTTTTCCACAAGACTTACCCGTATAACGCGGCAACTGCGGCGCCGGGACCCGATCGATGCGCTGGGCCAGGTTGCAAGAACTGTCCCCGATTGGTCTGGTGGTACGCGTATCGGTGATGCGATCGGTTCATTCAACCGGGATTGGTCCAGACGGATCGGTGGGGGAGCGATCGTTCTCATCATTTCCGATGGGTGGGATACCGGAGAACCGACACATCTCGCGCGCGAGATGCAACGCCTGGCAAGGACTGTGCATAGAGTCATCTGGCTGAACCCACTGGCAGGCCATGATGGATTCTCACCTGAGGCTCGCGGAATGGCGGCTGCGTTGCCACATGTCGATGATTTGTTGGCAGCCGGTACCGCACGTAATCTGGTCGACCTGATCGATCTACTGCAAACATCGGACTCGAGGCAAAGGAGAGTCGTTGGTTTATGAGAGACGTACTCGACATACATGACCGATGGACACGCGAGGGGAAAACGGTTGCGGTTGCCACGGTCGTAGGGGTCAAGGGGTCGGCTCCGAGAGGGATCGGGGCGAAGATGCTGATCTCATCCGACGGTGAGATGGAGGGCAGTGTGAGCGGAGGGTGCGTTGAGAACGATGTACGCGAACACGCGGCCGCTGTTCTTTCCAGTGGTACGCCGAAACTGGTCACATACGGAATCGCTGATGACGATGCCTTCGAAGTAGGCCTCACCTGCGGAGGCACCATAGAGGTGTACATCGCTCCATGGTGAGTGAGATCATCGCTGCCGTCGCTTCATTGAAGGATCGAGAACGCTTCGGCGCGATGATCACGGTCATCGATGGTCCTGACACCGGTTCGTCGATCGTGGTAGACCGATCCGATGGCGTGGTTGCAGGCGAGGGCGATCCCTGGATCAATGACGATGTCCTCGCGGACGCTGACGACCTCATGGATCGCGAGGAGAGCAGAGCACTGCAGTATGGACCCCGTCGAATATTCGTCGACGCGATCGCACCATCGCCGGTGATGCTGATCTTCGGTGCAGGGCACATAGCCCAACCCCTGTCACTTTTCGCACGAGAGCTTGGTTTCAGGGTGGTGGTTGCAGATGCGCGTGCGGCATGGGCGACGGCTGAGCGATTCCCGAACGTCGATGAACTGATCGTGGCCTGGCCGGCAGACGTGTTCGACCACATCACGCCCGACAGACGCACGTACGTCGTGTTACTGAGCCACGACAGTCGCTTCGAAATCCCTGTCTTCAATGCCGTGCACGGTGTGCCACTCAGGTACCTCGGAGCGATGGGATCACGCCGAACGCACGCGATGCGCGTGGAGAGGTTGAGACACGAGGGGTGGACCGAAACCCAGACCGATGCGATCCGCGGCCCGATCGGTCTCGACCTCAAAGCGAAGTCGCCGGCTGAAACCGCGATAGCGATTCTTGCCGAGGTCATACAGGTGCGGTACGGCGCCGGCACGGCGGTGCCGTTGCGTGGCACGGACGTCGCAATCCACGCGTCATAGTTCCATAAGACTGGGAGCACCATGGAGATCAACGAACAGTTTGTAGTGACCCGCCCGATCGACGCGGTATGGGAGCTTTTCCTCGATGTTCCCGGTTTGAGTCGGTGTTTGCCAGGAGCTGAACTAACCGAGGACCACGGGGACGGCTCGTATGACGGGAAGGTGACCGTCAAACTCGGGCCGATCACCGCGGCATTCGATGGGTCCGCAACCGTTGAGATTCATCCGGACACACGGTCGCTGAGAATCAAAGGCCGCGGCGTCGATCGCGCCGGTGGTAGCCAGGCTCGAGTGGATATCGGCGTGCAGCTGAGCCCGGTGGATGAAGCACAAACGGATGTGAGCATCGACGCAACGATGACATTGGCCGGCCCGATCGCACAGTTCGGCCGAACCGGACTCGTGAACGAAGTCTCCAAACGTCTCATCGCCGAATTCTCAGACTGTCTATACGCAAAATTGGATGCTGAATCCGAGGAAGACGCTGCCCTCATCCAGGCATCAGAGGTCCACGGGTTGTCTCTGTTCTTTGCAAGTACCTGGGCAGCGTTTCAACGCTGGATGCGTGGTCTTTTCTCCAAGAACAGATCGTGAGAAATTTGCCATCTGTCTCTGGGCAACCGGCGTCCGCGTTGTCTATGGTGTAGTGATACGGCGCATGGCGGCCGCTATCAAGTCGGAGTCGACGAAAGGTTGAGCCTTGGAAGTACGTATCTCAGTCAACGGAGCCGACCACACAAGCGACGTTGAACCTCGCACGCTGCTCGTCCACTACCTACGTGAGAATCTCGGCCTCACGGGTACCCATGTCGGCTGCGAAACCGGCTACTGCGGGGCATGCACGGTGATAGTCGACGGTCGAACGGTGAAGTCGTGCACGATGTTTGCGGTCCAGGCCGACGGTACATCGATTCAGACCATCGAGGGCGTGGCAAGCGGTGCCGGGCTCCATGCGGTCCAGGAAGGGTTCTGGGAGTGTCACGGTCTGCAATGCGGTTTCTGTACGCCCGGCATGATCATGAGCTCGATCGCCCTTCTCGAGGAGAATGACAATCCGAGCGAGGACGAGATTCGGCACGGTATCGAAGGCAACCTGTGTCGTTGTACCGGTTATCACAACATCGTTCGATCGGTCCAATACGCCGGCGCAAAGATGCGTGGCGAAGAACCGCAGGGAGCGTCGCAGGAGGTGTCGTCATGAGTACCACAAGCGTGATGGGCGGCATCGTTCGCCGAAAGGAAGATCCTTCTCTCATCCAGGGCAAAGGCAAGTACGTCGACGACATCAAACGGACCGGGGAACTTGCGGTGGCGTTTGTACGGAGTCCGTTTGCGGCCGCCACCATCAACGGAATCGACGTTTCAGCCGCACTGGCACTCGATGGCGTTCATGCCGTCTACACGATCGACGACGTCAGACATCTTGGCCCCAATCCTGCCCAGGTTGCCGTTGGCACGCTGCGTCCGCTTCTCGCAGACGGCGTTGTGCACCACGTCGGTGAGGCAGTTGCGATGGTCGTCGCTGACGGCGCCTACATCGCCAGGGATGCTGCCGACCTCGTCTTCGTCGACTACGAACCAGGTGACGCTGTCGTGGATCTCAAGGAAGCATATGCGGACAAATCCCTCGTGCACGAGGGCGTTTCGAACACACTCTTGACATGGGCGGGAAACGCATGGTGGGAAGGTGTCATCGACCTCCCGGACCAATCACCAGCGATCCAGGAGGCGAAAGAACGAGACGATACGGTGGTCGTCAGCCTGGAAATGGTGAACCAACGTCTCTTGCCGACAGCCATCGAGCCGCGCGCTGTTCTCGCAGACTGGAACACAGGATACGACTCAGTCGAAATGTGGTCGAGTTCACAGATACCACATGCCGTTGCAGGTGCGATCGGGATGACGTTCGGAATCCCGTCGAACAAGGTCCGTGTCGTTGCCCCTGAAGTCGGGGGTGGTTTCGGACTCAAGCTGAACGTGTATCCGGACGAGATTCTGTGTTGTTTCGCGTCACGGGAGTTATCGCGTCCGGTGCGGTGGACGGAAACCCGGAGGGAGGCAAGTGTTGCCTCGATCCAGGGACGCGGGTGGGTTGGCACAGCGACCATCACGGGGACCAGGGACGGAAAGATCCTCGGGTACGAACTCGATGCGATCTGCGACATGGGTGCCTACACGCACAACTTCACCGTTGCGGTTCCGTTGCTCGGGCTGTTCGTGGCACCCGGCCAGTACGACATACCCACGTCGTACGCACTCCATTGTGTCGTAACCAACACCCCAACGACCGATGCCTACCGCGGTGCCGGAAGACCAGAGGCCGCTTACTACCTCGAACGGATCATCGATACGTTTGCGAGGGAGATCGGCATGGATCCGGCGGATGTCCGCAAGGTCAACTATTGGAAGCCGGACCAGTTCCCCGTGACCACCCAGATCGGTCTCACGATGGACACCGGGGACTACGAGACGAATCTCAACGCTCTGCTGGAAAGGGTCGGATACGAGGATCTGAAAGCGAAACGAGACGCCGCCAAGGCGGAAGGCCGCCTCCTTGGTCTCGGTCTCAGCACATACGTTGAGGTTTGTGGATTCGGGCCCTCGGCTCTCGCCGGTTTGGGTTTCTCCTGGGCGGGCTACGGCGTGCCTACGGCGTTCAACGGGTCTGGTGTCGTACGGGTTCAGCCGGACGGAACGTGCACAGTCACGATCGGAACGGGGCCGAGCGGTCAGGGTCACGAAACCACGTGGGCCCAGATCGTGGCCGACGGCCTCGGCATCGCGATGGAGAACATCGAGGTGCAACACGGGGATTCACTCGACTCGCCCGTGGGGGTCGGGACATTTGGCAGTCGGTCCATCGCAGTGGATGGAACGGCAACGTATGAAGCGACGGCGAGAGTCAAAGAAAAGGCCGCGGTTATTGCGGGCAATCTGCTTGAAGCAGCGCCAGAGGACATCCAGTTCGCCGACGGTGGCGCGCATGTAGCCGGTTCTCCCGACAGGTCGGTCGCTTGGTCTCAGATCGCGGAATCCGCCTACCAGCCCCACACTCTGCCGGAGGGGGTCGAGGGTGGCCTCGAATCTTCCGTTGTGTTCTCACCACCGAACGCAACGTGGCCGTTCGGCTCACATCTTGCGCTCGTTGAGGTAGATCCTGAGACAGGCGACGTCGATCTGCTCGAGTACTGGGCGACGGACGACTGTGGAAACGTGATCAATCCGATGATCGTCGACGGGCAGATTCATGGAGGCATCGCCCAGGGTGTTGCCCAGGCGCTCTTCGAGGAGGCGATCTACGACGATGCCGGGAACTTGTTGAC
>BTQP01000121.1:0-5752 GCA_036985935.1 Acidimicrobiia bacterium
GGGCCGAATACGGTCAATACCGCGCCGCCCAACACGATTGAGGCGTTCCTCGACCATGGAACAGTCGCTGCGGATCGACTGAACGAGGACGTGGATGAGGCAGCAAGGCTGATCGCGTCACTTCCGGAAGTAGGCGTCGACTTTGCCGCGATCACCGCGCAGCTTCAGGTAGACGGTGTCCGCGCCTTTGCCAGGGCCTACGAGGACCTACTCGCCGCGATCACAGCGAAACGAGCAGGGAGATCAGGGTGAGCATAGAGCTCGTCACACCCCGGCCTGATACCGGGCTAGCACCGATCGTCGATCGATGGCGGACGGACAAACTGATGGATCGCGTGTGGCAGGGCGATCCAACCGTTTGGGGTCCTCCTGGCACGCCGGAGATCACGAACCGCCTCGGATGGTTAGGGCTGCCTCAGACGTCGCTCCCCCTCATACCGGTGATCAACGATCTGGCCGGGGAGGCGATCGCCTCGGGTATCACAGACATCGTCCTGTGCGGCATGGGAGGTTCCTCCCTCGCCCCCGAGGTATTCGCCAAGACGCTGGCCGGTGACCCGCCCAATCCAACGTTGACGGTGCTCGACAGCACGCACCCGGATGCCATACGCGCCGTTGCGCGATCGACGGTCCCGGAACGAACCTGGTACATCATTGCCTCGAAGTCGGGTACGACACTCGAGACGTTGTCGCTGTTTCGCTTCTTTTGGGCCGAGGCAACCGACGACCTCGCCGAACCAGGCAGCCACTTCATCGCCATCACCGATCCGGGATCAAGCCTTGTTGGCCTTGCTACTGAACGCGGATTCCGCGCCAGCATCGAAGCCGACCCGAACGTGGGTGGACGCTACTCGGCGCTTGCTGCCTACGGGTTGGTACCGGCTGGACTGGTCGGCGCCGATGTCCGTCGGATACTCGAATCTGCCTCGGAGGCGGCGAGGCAATGCGCCCCGGTCGTTCCCCTGCTCGACAACCCCGCGTTCGTCATCGGTGCGACACTCGCAAGCCGAGCACTCAACGGAACGGACAAGGTTCAGATCGTCGCCACACCCCCTGTGAGCGCGTTTCCTGTGTGGGCAGAACAGCTGATTGCAGAATCGACGGGAAAAGAGGGCCTCGGCATCCTTCCAATTGCAGGCGGACCAGCTCCCTCGGCGGCATCCGACGGCACCGTTGTTTCGATTGGCAGTTCGGTCTATGAGGATGCAGACCTCTCACTTCTCGTCGACGACGGATACGACATCGCGGGAGCGATGTTCGTCCTCGAATTGGCGACAGCCGCTGCAGGCGAGATACTCGGCATCCAGCCATTCGATCAACCAGACGTCCAACTTGCCAAGTTGCTCGCGGCATCCGCAATGTCAGGCGAGCTCGAAACAACATCTGTGGCGCCGATGATCGTCGGGAGCCCCGAACTCGCGACAGCGTTGGGCGACGCACTGGGCGACCCGCAACTTTCCTACATCTCGGTACAGGCCTACGTGAAACCGGATGAAGCAACCGACGCAGCTATCGAGGCTTTACGGACGGTTCTCGATACCCGGTTTGAGACCTACACGACATCGGGTTACGGACCACGATTCCTGCACTCGACGGGTCAACTCCACAAAGGTGGACCGCCTGGCGGACTGTTCATCCAGATCATTGACGAACCAGAGGTGCATATAGACGTCCCTGAGACAGATTTCAGCTTCAACGAGTTGATCGCGGCACAGGCACAGGGAGATCGTGCGGCCCTCGAGGACCGTGGCCGCACGGTGGTCACCATTTCCGCCGGCGACAAGGTCGTTGCCACCCTCGAGCAACTCACGGAGCAACTGATGGGCCGGTCGTCGTGAAGACGAGACCAACATTCATCGTGTTCGGCGCAGCAGGCAATCTGGCGCGGACCAAGCTTCTGCCAGCTCTCGCAAACGTGGTTACAGACCGCGACCTCTCAGCCCACAGTCTCGTGGGCGTCGGTGCGAGGGAACGTTCAGAAGACGACTTCAAAGAAATCGTACGATCCAGCCTCGAGAATGCTGAATTGAAACCCGCCTGCGTAGATAGGTTCATGCGAGGGGCGATCGGATACCACACGGCCAGCGACGACGCCTCATACCTCGAGCTGGGCGACAGAGTCCGCAGAATCGAAGCCGACGCAGGGCTGACAGGAGACCGGGTCCTGTACCTCGCCGTGCCGCCATCGCAGATGAACAAGACGGTCGCAGGTATCGAAACCGGCAACCTCAACCAATCTGAAGGTTGGACACGCCTCGTCGTGGAGAAACCGTTCGGCACAGATCTGGCCACCGCGAGACGGTCGAATGTGCTCATACACAGTGCGTTCTCCGAGGATGAGGTGTATCGCATTGACCACTATCTCGGCAAGGAGACGGTCAGGAATCTACTGGTTTTCCGTTTTGCGAACGCTCTGTTCGAACACACATGGAATCGCAGGCACGTCGAATCGGTGGAGATCACGGTTGCGGAGTCTGCCGGAGTCGGAGACCGGGCCGGTTACTACGACGAGTCGGGTGCCGTACGCGACATGGTGCAGAACCATCTCACACAGATCATGACGTTGATTGCTATGGAACCGCCGGTCTCGATAGATGCCGAAGCCATCCGCTCTGAAAAGGTCAAGGTACTCCAGGCAGTCAGACGCATTGAGCCTGACGACGCCATCCTCGCCAGATACACCGGGTCAGCCGAATCAGACGACATCGCATACCTCGACGAAGAGGGTGTCGCCGCCGACTCGATCACACCGACACTCGCGGCGATGCGACTCAACGTCGACAACTGGCGCTGGCAAGGCGTTCCGTTCTATCTCCGAAGCGGAAAGAGGATGTCAACCCGGGCGACACAGGTGGTTGTGAGGTATCGACGCCCGCCCGTGTGTCTTTTCCACAACCCCAAGGTATGTCCAGGCCACCAGAACGTCCTGACGCTGCGCCTTCAACCGGACGAAGGATTCGAGCTTCTCATCGACGTCAAGGAGCCGGGAGACGAACTTGCCACCGCCAGGATCCCGCTCGAGGTGAGTTACGACGAAGTTCTCGCTGACGCACCAAGCGCATATGAGACGCTACTCGCCGATGTCCTGGACGGAGATCAGACACTTTTCGTACGGTCGGATGAAGTCGAGGCCTCGTGGAGTCTCTATGAACCGCTACTCGATCGCACCGACATCAACACCTATACGGCTGGAACGGATGGCCCTACCGACGTCGACCGGCTCATTACTACTCACCCCGGGTTCTGGTCGAGTCTCTGATTCAGCGATCATGGCGCGTGGAAGCTCGAGAGTGAAGACGCTCCTGTCTGTGTACTCATATGTGAGCGAACCACCCATCAACTCTGCGAGAGTTCTCGAAACCGTAAGTCCGATTCCAACCGAGCCCGGCTGGCCCTCGCTGCTGTGCGCTCGTTCGTACGCCAGGAAGATCCGATCCTGGTCCGACTCAGGAATTCCTCGACCATCGTCAATCACGCCAACTGCGATTGCCCCGGCACTCACCTTCATCCTGACCTCGATGTTGTCACCGCCGTAGCGCAGAGCGTTCGTCATCAGGTTTCGCAGGATCTGGCGAACCCGTATCGCATCAGCATCCACAATCCCCGGCTCAACGAAAGCCGAGATCGTCTTGTCGCCCGCAGCGTTGAAGCCTGCAAGCACCTCGGACACCTGGTCGCCAAGCACGACGTTCTCCGACCGAACCGTCACGTTGCCGATGTTCGATCTCGCGGCGATCAAGAGATCATCGATCAGATCCGACATGTCACGGCTCTGATCCACAAGCAATGAGGTGAACTCGTCCATCTCAGCATCCGAGAATTCTTGCCACCTATCGTTGAGCTCGTGAGCCATCCCCGTGACAACGGTCAACGGTGTGCGCAATTCGTGAGAAACAGACGCCACGAATGCGTCCTTCGACCGGAGTAGGTCCTCCAGCCTGTCGTTTGCGCGTGCCCGGTCAACCGCAGCGGCCAACACGTTGGCGACTGCCTGGAGGAAGTTGAGATCGTCGGCAGTAAAGATTCGTTCTTCTTTCGAGACGACGACAAGCGTGCCGAAGTCGATCTCAACTCCGGGAATCATGACTGCGACGGCTGAGCGAACGCCCTCGGTTGCAAGATCAGGTGCGGCGAAAGTGACCTCGACCCCGGTGCGAAGCACCACGGACGCTGCGCCCATATGCGCACGATCTGCGAGTATGGATACTGCATCTGCATCGACGTTCAACGATTTCGTTGATCCGTGCATCTCGAACTGGCCACTTCCGGATCGTTCCAGCACAACGGCTCCATCCGTACCGAGGACCGTCGACACGGTCTCCGACACAGACTGCATCACGTCCGTGATGACGCTCGCCTCCAGGGCAAGCTGTCCAATAGACGCCGCAGCCTCCTGCTGAACAGCACGAGACCAAAGTTCATCCTCGATTCGGTGGCGGCTTGTGACATCGATCATCGCACCCTCGTAGATCGACCCTGACTCAGTTTCGATTCGCCGCGACGTGTCCCGCACCCACATGAGCGACCCGTCGAGCCGACGCATCTTTGCCTCGTAACCAACAACAACGCCCTTTTCACCAAGCATTGACCGAAGGTGGACACGCTCGGTCTCATCGACGTAGAACCCGTGGGCATCGTGACCGACGAGCGCATGCTTGGATTCTGCCCCGAACAGATTCGCGAGGGCTTCGTTCACCTCGAGAATCGTCCCATCGGGCCTAGATCTGTACAGAGGAACCGGGATTCGCTCAAAGAAGGACCGGAAGCCGATCTCGCTTTGCCTGAGTCGATCCTCTGCCTTTCGCTGGGCAGATCGATCCAATACCGCGACCTGGACGGCGAGTTCGTAACCGAAGTCGACAGCGTTCATCGTGAGATCTACCCAACTCTCCTCACCGTCGGGGAGTCCGAGGCGAAGCTCCGTCAGACTGACCGACTCCAACTGGCCCATGGCTCTGATGAGGGCATCCCCGACCTCAGATCGACGATCTGCCTCGATGAGTTGGAGAAAGTCCGCATCGATGATGTCCGGGCCTGTTGCACCGAGCAACCCGCGCACATTTTCGTTCGCATATGCGACCGTCTGTTCGTGCACAACGAAAAACCCGGTCGGTGCGGAATCCATGAGACGGCGATAACGCTGCGAACTCGACTCGGCAGCCGCATTGAGGCGCAGGACGTAACGATCGACCGATCGAAACGCGAGGTAGGCGCCCACAATCGCCGCCGATCGAGCGAGGATCAACCCGTACTCTCCGGGACGAACGAGTTGGATGGCATCCGACAGAGACGTGATCGACGGTGCAGCGATCAGGAACAGGATCTTTGACAGTTCGGCCCCCACAGCTGCCGCCGCTGTTCGCTCAGCCGCTTTCCCGACGCCCAGGAATACGACGTACGTAACCGCCCATATCGTGAGAATCAACGATATCCCGCTTGCCGACGGCACGGCGATCCAGATCACGTAGGCAATCGCAATGTCGATCGAAGCAGAAAGTCGCACACCGGAGTAGCGGCCGGTGCGTCGCGTGAGGAACGGGAGACCGGTGGCTGCGGCTATCGCCACAACACCGATCAGCTTTGCAAGGCTCGTCAGTCCGGGAACAAACAGAACGGGAATTCCGCCGAGCCAGTACACGACGGCGCGAATCTTTAACAGCAGTCCGACGAGCCGCCGACGTTCGTTTCGCGCAAAAAGAGCTGAAGCCATCACATTCGTATCGGCTGGTCGCCGCGATTGCTTGACCCCCCG
>BTQP01000122.1:0-5743 GCA_036985935.1 Acidimicrobiia bacterium
TGCCCGGTGCTCATCCTCGACGAAGCAACGTCGGCCGTCGACAACGAAACCGAGGCCGCCATCCAGAGATCGCTCGCTCGCGTTGGGCACGATCGAACGATGGTTGTGATCGCGCACCGGCTGTCGACGATTAGAAACGCTGACGTGATCTATGTCATCGACCAGGGTCGTGTTGCCGAGTCGGGAACCCACGATGAGTTGCTCGGTGCCAGCGGCATCTATCGCATGTTGTGGGAGGTCCAAACCGGAATGGCGACATCGGTAGACGGTAGACAGTAGACAGTAAACGGTAGACGGTAGAAGAAGGGCTAGCGCAACTTACGCGGTGCCTCCTGAAAAGGAGCCGCAGGCGACCGTACGCTCTACCGAAAGTGAGGCGCCAGCCGAACGTACCGTCAGGCAGCCGCAGGCGACCGCACCTCTCTCAGGCCTCCATTGAGAACCAGCGGTCGAGTTCGGTCTCCCAGTCATCGTCGGTCACCGGTTCTTCGGTCCAGGTTCCGTCCCTGCGAAACTTCAGCGTGTCCCTGAGCAGGGTGACACGGTCGGGTCCCCCGGAAAGGAGGCGTGTCGCAAACGGCTTTTTCCTCCAACTCAGCTCGTTGTCGGCCTGCAAACGCTCGGAGTGTTCGGTGTAGTCCTTCATCTCGTGAGGTGTGCGATCGAATTGGTACTGAGGATTCAGCGTGCCGTCGGCCGCGACCTGGGACAATGCGAAGATGCCGTCGCGGCTCTGAATGACATAGTCACCTGAGCCGCCATCCTGTCGGTCTGTGAGGTCAAGGACCAGGGGCCGGATGAAACTATCGCCGAAGCCGACATCCACGAGGTAGGACCGGTCAAGTATCACCTCGAGGGTCAGATGACTCGGCAAACTGGATGGGGGCGGAATGAGAACTGTCGCAAGCAAACGGTGGACACGAAAGCCGAGCCGGGTGAGTAGATCGCTGAATGCACCATTGACCTCGAAGCACCATCCACCACGACCGCGTTCGACGACCTTTTCCACCGACCAGTCAAGATCCGTTCGGACCCCGCGTCGCGCATACACGTCCAGGTTCTCAAAGGGCACAGCGCTCAGATGCGCCCGCTGGAGGATCTCAAGGCCCGCCACGTCGATGGACGGCCGCTCATCCAGTCCGATTCGTTCGAGGTAGGCGTCAACACTGGATCTCATCCGGCAAGGTTAGCCGACTTTTCGCGACCCCCGGTCAACCTACTTGAAGGTACTTGAGCTTACATGGTACTACTGTGGTATGAAGTTCGTCAATCTTCCGTCGGCGCCCGGGTCCGATCCCTGCCAGGTCTGTCCTCCCTCACAGGGAAGTCGTGCATCCAGCCCGGGCGTCGCGGATGCCACGCTCCGAAGAACAGCGATGAGCCGCACTCGGTTGAGGCCCGTCCTGGCATCGACCGAGCAGCCCGGCTACTCGCCGGCGCACGAATACGTCAGACGGTTCTGGATTGCAGTCCTTGGACCGGGAGCGGTCGCCGACCTGCTACGTCTCACCGCCGCCGCACATAGCGGCCGCTCCCTCAAGGAACCCACCCACCTACCGGCGCTCGTGCGTCTCGGGCTCGTCAGGTGGGAGAACGGGTCGATCTCCGTGGCCGACCGCATACCACCAGTCCCCGATGATCTCGTGCGGCGTTTCCCACCTGCCCTGCGAAGGGCACACGCCCGCAGCCATGTATCGGTCCCCCCTGCGCTCGTGCCTCGCACGTAGCCGCGTCCAGTTCTTCGGTTCACCAGCATTAGTCTCACGCGGGTGAACGACCTGCCCATCGACGCCGCCCCCCTCGATATTGATCTGTCGCAGTTCGACATGGTCATCGACGTTCGGCCGCACGCTGCGACATCGGCACACCTTGAAGGATCGTCCCTCGTACGTCTCGAGAAGCTCCTTGCCGATCCTTCGTCGACAATCCCAGACACGGCGACCCGCGTTCTCGTGACCTGCGACATTGGACTCCGCTCATCGATCGCTGTCGAGCGCCTCAGATCTGCTGGATACATGCAATCCACGTCACTGAAGGGTGGTCTTGATGCGTGGCGCCATGCCGGCCTCCCGGTTGCTGGCGTTGACGGTTTGACGACCGAACAGCTCGACAGATATGACCGCCATCTCAAATTGGCAACCGTCGGCGCCGTCGGCCAAACGGCACTGCTCAATTCGAGAGCCGTCGTTGTCGGCGCGGGTGGTCTCGGTTCTCCCGTGGTTGCCTATCTCGCCGCAGCCGGAGTCGGCACCATCACGATCATCGACGACGACACCGTTGACAGTTCCAATCTCCAGCGACAACCAATCCATCGGATCGAAGATCTCTCGAGCGCAAAGGTTGATTCGGCTGCAGCTTTCGTCCGTTCGCTCAACCCAGATGTCACTGTCGAGACGCATGAGACGCGCCTCAACGAAACCAACGCACAAGAACTTCTCGCTGAAGCGACTGTCGTTGTCGACGCATCCGACAATTTCGAGGCCCGGTACGCCATCAACGCCGCCGCCGTCGCATTGAGCGTTCCTGTCGTTTTCGCATCCGTCTATCGCATGGAGGGGCAACTGTCCGTGTTCGATGCCACACGGGGGCCCTGTTACCGATGTGTCTTTCCCGATGTACCCGACGCTTCGATTCCACTCGACTGCCTCACCGTTGGTGTTCTGGGCTCCGTCACAGGGATTCTCGGTTCGATGCAGGCAACGGAGGCCATCAAGCTCATCGTCGGACGCGGTGAACCTCTCATCGGGACACTTGTTCTCTACGACGGGTCAACTCAAGAGTTCACAAGGTTGCCCGTTGCAAAGGACCCGGCGTGCGACGTGTGCGGAACTAGGAGACGTACGGGCCGCGCGGGTGTCCATACCTCACGATGAGCCCATCGGAATTCGCACTCGCGGAGACCGCTGATCTGGAGTTGCCTGAACGCGTTGGAGCGGGCGCAGGAGCGACGGCCTGTTTCGCCGGAGGTGGCTGCGAGGGCGTCGGGTCGGGCGACGGGGTCGTCGTGGGAGGGGCGGCAGTTGTGGTCGTCGTTGTGGTTCCGCCGCCGTTGCGACCTGGTTCGGCCTTCATGAAAACAACCGTGACCCACACGAGTCCTGCGTCGTCCACCTTGACGCCAACACCGACGTAGTTGAAGTCGCCAAGAATATTGGATCGGTGCCCCGCTGAGTCCATGAACGCCTGGTGCAACTGGTTCACGTCAAACCCGACACCAACATTCTCTCCAAGCGTCGTCCAACCGCTGGTGACGCCGGCAAGGCCAGGATTGTGATAGATGCTTCCCTTGGCGGCCATGGCGGCTGAGTGGGCGCGTGCATCGTCTGCCAGGTCCCAGTACACCTCGAGAGGCGCCTTTCCAGCCGCTGCCCTCGATGCGTTGATCTTCGATACGAACTGACCCTCAGCGCCCGCAAAGGCCGGTGTCGCGAAAGCGGCTACGAAGACAGTCGCGATTGCGGTGAGCGTCACAATTCGGTTCATCGTGCGCATGGCAAGAGATCCCTCCACGGTAAGCAGTCGTACTGCTACTTTCCGTATCGGGTCGGTGACGCGGAAGGTTGAGGAAAAGGACCGTGGGGGTGGTCGTACTACGTACTACGTACTACGTATTTCCATCGCCCTTGCGATCGATACGAGAGTTCGAACACCGAAGCCCGAACCGCCCTTTGTGATGTAGTGATCGGTCTTGTCGGCACGGGCAGGTCCGGCAATGTCGAGATGTACCCAGGGTACGTCCCCTACGAACTCCGACAGAATGAGTGCGGCGCCAATCGCTCCGCCATAACGCCCCGTCGTGTTCTTCATATCGGCAATGTCGGATTCCATCGAGCTCCGGTATTCCTCTTCGAGTGGGAGGCGCCACACCTTCTCGCCCGCAACTGTTGCCGCATCCTCCACGAGCTGCGCCGCCTCATCGTCCGAGGAGAAGAGACCGGCGATGAGTGGGCCAAGAGCGACGTTGCACGCACCGGTCAGGGTTGCGATATCGACGATGAGGTCGGGACTCTCCTCAGCCGCAAGCGAAAGACCATCGGCGAGTACGAGCCTGCCCTCAGCGTCTGTATTGAGAACCTCGATCGTTTTGCCGTTATACGCACGCAGCACGTCTCCCGGTCGTTGGGCGGAACCACCCGTCATGTTCTCAGTGAACGGGGTGATGCCGACTACGTTGACCACCATCCCGAGAGTGGCGATGGCCTGAATCGCTCCCAGAACGGCGGCGGCACCGGCCATGTCGGTCTTCATCGCCTCCATGCCTGCAGCCGGTTTGATCGACAGGCCCCCGGAGTCGAATACGATTCCCTTGCCAACGAACGCGACCGTGGTCGTCGCGCCGGGTGGGCTGTATCTCATGACCACCATGCGAGCTGGTTCATCCGAGCCCAGGTTCACGGCCTCGAGACCGCCGAAACCCCGTTCTGCGATCTCATCTTCGTCATATACCGTTACATCGATCTTGTCCGAGAGGCCTTGTGCGATCGCCGCCAATTTATCTGGAGCCTTATCTCGGGCAGGTCGGTTCACGAGATCTCGAGCGAGTCGAACGCCACTGGCGATCGCCCGAGCATCGTTGATCTCAGCGGACAGATCATCTTGGGACACAAGAATCATCGTGCCTAGAGTCGGGGTCTTCGGATCCGACTTGTACTCGTCATAGGAGTATCCACCCAACCAGGAGCCGAGAGCGACGGAGTTTGCGGCACCATCGATATCCACCTGGTTCAGGGCCGTCGCGACGGTCTGGTATCGCGACACGCGGCGAACCGCGTTGCCCGCAGCTCTGCGGAGAGCTTCTGCGTCGATCTCGTCTCCAAGTCCGACCAGGAGTACCTCCGGTGTCACACCTCCAGGCGTCTGCACAAACACGGACTGGCCCGCCTTCCCCGTGAAGTCCCTTGCATCGAGCAATGCAGTGAGGTCTTCGAGGTCAGGGGGCAACCCGGGATCACACACGACGATGCGATCGACCAGTACCGGAACGATCAGGACGTCCGCACCCGTTGCATCGCCTGTAACGATCTCGATCATGTGCGTCCCCTCAATTCCCGCTGAGCTCTGAACGAACCCTCGCAGCCACAGCCGCGGGCGTAAGACCGTAGTGCTCCGCCAATTCACTGGCAGGAGCAGAAGCGCCGAAGTGGTCTATCCCGATCGCACTTCCGCCGTTGACAGCCATGGATTCCCACAGCGCAGTCGCACCAGCTTCGATGGTAAAGACAGGCAGCGACGTTCCAAGCACGGAATCACGGTACGTCGCATCCTGCGCCATGAAAACCTCGACACATGGCATCGACACGACGCGGACGGAGAGGTCGCCTTCGGCGAGAAGGTCTGCAACGCTCTCCGCGAGTTGGACCTCTGATCCCGTGGCCACCAACACCACATCGTCCCCTGGCACCCGAACGTAACCGCCACGCAACACGTCAGATGTTGACGGCGGTGTCTGAGGTATTGGCAACCCCTGACGGGTCAGGATTATCGCCGAAGGGCCGTCCGTCCTATTGATGGACTGCTGCCAAGCGAGAGCGGTTTCGGTTGGGTCTGCGGGACGATGAACATGGAGTCTCGGGAGCAACCTCAGGCTCGACACCTGCGCGATCGGTTGGTGGGTCGGACCGTCCTCGCCGAGGAATACCGAATCGTGCGTCCACACGAAGATGGAAGGGAGCCCCATGAGCGCTGCGAGCCGCACTGACGGGCGCATGTAGTCGGAGAAGATCAAGAACGTCCCACCGAATCC
>BTQP01000123.1:0-5713 GCA_036985935.1 Acidimicrobiia bacterium
TCGGAACGTACGATGGTGGCCGTCATGTCACGGGCATATGAGTCCGTGGAGTAGATCGTTTCAGTCATATGTGCATCGTAACGCCTACACCGATGCCTCGGACAGACGCCAATGCGTTAGCGTGAGTTGCATGGACGTAGATGTCGCGATCATCGGCGGTGGTATCGCCGGTCTGTCAGCCGGAGCGTGGCTGGCGGACGACAGGTCCTTGCTGGTTATAGAAGCTGAGGACTCGCTGGGGTATCACGCCACGGGCCGTTCCGCGGCTGCATACACCGAGTGTTACGGTCCCGAAACGATCAGGCGTCTTGCAAAGGCATCCCGCCAGTTCCTCGCCGACAACGAAGGGATCACCACTCCCCTCCCTGTCATGTTCGTCGCCCAACGGGGCGAGGACGACACCGTTGCCCGACTGTTGGACACGTTTCGACCACTTGTACCTACCCTCGAATACCTAGGGCCGAGAGACGTCGCGGAGCGCTGCTCAGCTTTCGATCACGATGCGGTAGCGGGTGGTGTGTTCGAGCCGGGAGCGCTGAACATCGATGTCCACGCGCTGCAAACGTTGTACGCACAAACAGTCAGGTCGGCGGGTCACACGATCCTGACATCGTCGCCCGTGACGCGAATACAGCGGACCGCCGACGATCGATGGTCACTGGACGCAGGCGGGAAATCGATCGTCGCCGATGTTCTCGTGAACGCCTCGGGCGCCTGGGCCGACACCGTCGCCACGATGGCCGGCGTGGACCCCCTCGGACTCACACCGCTTCTTCGTTCCGTTTTCACTTTCAAGGGCCGATCTGATTCGCCATCGTGGCCACTCGTCGTCGACGCCGACGAACGGTGGTATTTCAAGCCGGAAGGACCGAATGTTCTTGGCTCCGGCGCGAGCGAGCTGCCTTCGGAACCAGTAGATGCTCGCCCTCCCGAGATCGATATCGCCATGGGAATCGAAAGGATCAACGACAACACGAACCTCGCCATTCGCTCGGTTCAGAACACATGGGCGGGTTTGCGGACCTTTTCGGCCGATAGGAACCCTGTGGTCGGCTTCGATCCCTCAGCTCCCGGGTTCTTCTGGCTCGCGGGCCAGGGAGGGTACGGGATCAAAACAAGCCCGGTGCTCGGGGAACTGTCCGCGGCGCTCATCATGTCGGACGAGTTCCCGCATCGGATCAGCTCCTTCGGAATCACTCGTGCCGAGCTGGCTCCGGATCGACTTGCTCGGTGATGTCGGACGAACCTGATCTCCGGATCAGTACGGCTACCCCAACCGCGACGATGATCGCAAAGGCGAACCACTGCACGGCGTACCCGAGGTGACGCCCTTCAGACAGCTCCTCGCGAGGGACAAGAAACAGCTGGTCCTCCCCCACCGAAGGAACCTGTTCGCTTACCGTCAGCGAGATCGGCAGGACACCGCCGTCGAGCCACGTGTCGATGTACTCGAGATCGACCCTACTGATCGATCGCAGCACTCCGTCGTCGGGGTCCGGTTCCCCGATGCGCAGCGGCTCCTCGCCGTCATCGATGCGACCTACCACCGCAACGACCCCCGATGGGGGCGCATAGCCGTGTGCCGGCGGTCCCGGCGTGTCCGTGGGTACGAGTCCTCGCACCACGATCATCGTTGATCCGTCCGCCAGCTCGAACGGGGTCAGAACCATGGTTCCTGAGACATCGTCGAACCTGCGGCCAACGGAA
The DNA here is from genome assembly GCA_036985935.1 of Acidimicrobiia bacterium. Taxonomy (GTDB): domain Bacteria; phylum Actinomycetota; class Acidimicrobiia; order Spongiisociales; family UBA5794; genus JAMBLL01. Next base: position 1,708 of record BTQP01000123.1, read on the forward strand.
AAGAACTCATCGACAGTTCGATAGCGACCGGTGACGATCGCCTGCCGGTAGATCAGGTTCTCTGGATCGGTCCCATATTGTGAAAGCAAAGCTTCAAGCGGGCGAGGCGGTTCGCTTTCGCGAAGTTCGATCAGGGCGTTCGAGGCGCGGCGCTGCTCCAAGCGGTCCAACTGCCACAGACCGAGACGCACGAAACCGACAACGAGGACGCCGGCCACCACGATCGCGAGGATCCAACGCGGTTCCCTGAGAATGGACGGACGAAAGCTCGACATGTGTCACAATGCTACGGAACGGCCGCCAGTTAGCAGCGGCTGGCCTCGGACGACTCAGCCAGATACCAAGGTCATGTCCGCGCTGATCTGCCACAACCTCTGAGCGTCTTCATCGCTTCGTGCTGCCTTGCTCGGCTGCTTTTCCTTGCTGTTGAAGAAGTACTTACCGGTTATGCCTTCGACCTCGGGCGAGGTCGCAAGGTAGATCGACGTCTCCGCGCCTCTCTCAGTCGAACGGATGAAGGGAGCCATCATCTTGACCATCATCCGCATAGGACCGTCGTTGTTTCGGCCGAAGTTGCTGGCAACGGGGCCCGGGTGCGCCGCGTTAGCGGTAACGCCTGTGCCTTCGAGACGCCGCGCAAGTTCGCTAGTGAAGAGAATGTTGGCGAGTTTCGACTTTCCGTACACCCGCATACCGCCGTACTTGTTTTCCGAGTTGATGTCTTCGAAATCCAGCCCACCCATCATGTGAGCGGACGAGGACACCGTCACGATACGACTGGGTGCATTCTCCTTCAGGACGTCGAGCAACAGATCAGTCAGGAGAAACGGGCCAATGTGGTTAATGGCGAAGGTCGATTCGACGCCATCCTCCGTCTCGGACCTGTTGTTGAGGGTCACTCCCGCGTTGTTTACAAGCACATGCAACGGACGTCCCTCGGAGAGAAACTCAGCGGCGACCTGCCGGATCTGCTTCTGAGAGCTCAGGTCGGCTATGAGCAACTCGACACTGCCGTCACCCTGAGCGGCAATGTCTTGCATCGCCTGCTCACCGCGGTCACGGTCGCGACATATCATCACTACATCGGCGCCCATACCGGCGATCGACATCGCTGTTGCCCTACCGATGCCGCTGTTGGCTCCGGTGATCATGACAGTCTTGCCCGCCATGTCTACCTGTGTATTCGTGCTCATCTATACGTCCTTCTATTGGGGCACTTCTGGGGAGTCCTGTTCACTGAATGTGCGTCACACGTCTGCCCCTTCGCGCACACCCAGCCGCAACCAGGGAAGACGGAGAATCGCAGCGCACCGCTCAACGGCAGCGGCGTCGCCGAGGACCGAGATCGCCAGACCGGCGTCTCCATCATCGAGAACCTGCTCGCCATGTCTGAGGGACCGCATCGTCTCCACCGTGGTCTCAACGACGACATCCGCCTTCGGGGTGCTTCCTCTTTCAGCCCTTACCGATCCACCGTGTGCATGTATCAGGAAGCTCTCGCCGTCAAGTTGAAACTCGTACGAGTCATTCGTATCAGCCGCCTGATCGAGATCTGCCATGAAGGCCAAACCCTGAACAGCCCACGCTGCGGAACGATGGCTTCCGACGGGGGCGTGAGCGATGAAACGAACGCCCCATGTACCCAGAGCAGCTATGGCGGGTCCAAGGGATCGTCCGTCCGGCGTGAGTTGGTAGACGCTCGACCCAGCGGGCGGCGGCAGCGTGGCCTTCTCTACGAGACCGATTTCCTCGAGGTGATGTAAACGGGTGGACAGCAGATTCGTGCTGATGCCGGGCAGACCGTCCTGCAGGTCTTTGTATCGCAACGGACCAAGGAGCAGGTCACGAACGATCAAGAGCGTCCATCGCTCCCCGATCGCATCAAGTGCGAGTGCAAGTGCGCACGTCTGCCCGTATGTCCGTCGATTCATTGTCACATCACTATTATATAGCGACTGCTATTGGTTTGTGAAGTGCCAATGCACCGAGTTGATCCGATGTCGATGTGAAGGCGGCTGAAATCCGCCACGGGTACCGGACCCGGATCCGCTAACCGCCCTCCTCCCGCTGGCTGCTCGTGATGGCGTAGTTCAGTTGGTCAAGTCGCTCACCGTGTTTGAAATAGTGGTCTCGCCCAACACCTTCGAGCGTCATTCCCACCTTCTCCGCAACGCGAGCAGAGGCGATGTTCGGCTTCATCACGGGAGCCCACAGCCGAACGTAGTCACCCCTCGAGAAGAACTCATCTACAAGGGTCGCGACTGCCGCAGTGGTGATCCCGGATCCCCAATATGCCGGATTCAGCCACCAGCCGATCTCAACGACTCCTGACGCCTCTCCAGAGAACGCAGAACCGCCGACACCTCCTAAGAGGACCCCGTCCACGAAGACCGCGTAGTGCATGGGTGGATCATGTGCGGTTGCGATCTCCATCCACTGCTGTGCATCTCGAATCGTGTAGGGGAACGGGAACTGATCGCCCATGTACCGTTCGATCAGCACATCGTTCGCGGCAGCCACCAGTGCAACAACCATGCTCTCGTCGTACGGTCGCAGTACGACGGTGTCGAGCCGTGTCATCAAGGACCCCTGTGTTTCGATATGCGCCCGACGCTCGAGCGTGGGCGTTTCGTGCCGCCCGCCGGTTCGCCAGTACACACCGTCGGCTCGCTCGAGGAATCCTTCATCGACCATGTACCGACGTATTGATGCGTAGTCGTGATGGATGAGCTGGATAGTGAAGTTGACGTCGCGCTCGGCATATCGGAGCCCCGGCTCGAACTCCAGTGCGATCTTTTCGAGGATGAGGCGGCGCTTCTTCGCCGACGCGGGAATCTCGGCCAGGCGGCCCTGTGCGAAGAACCTACCGAGGATGTCCGCTTCGTCCTGCGTCCACGGCCCGGCCACGGGTTCCCCTCGCCCTGGCTCCTTCGCCGGCAACGTGCGCGCGATCGCCCTCAACGCGAGTTCGTCGGTTCTCCCGTCCTGCGTGAGAAAGCCTGAAGCCCGAAGCGAACCAATGGCGTCCGCAACGTCCCGATGTGTGACCCCGAGTCGATCGGCAAGCTCCCCGATCGACACCTCTGCGTTGACACCCGCACCAAGCGTCGCAAGCCGGGTCGGGTCCAGCACCGCTCGCAGGAGATCGAGCGAGGTGGGTTCAGCTCCCATTTCCGCCCATGCCTACGGCACCGGTGCGACGAGGATCCGATGCGCCGCTGAAAGTGCCTTCCGCATCGACAACCGCAGCCTGCACTCCTCCGAAGTACATCGAGTTTGCCGGCAGCTCCCTGATCTGGAGTCGTGTGACATCCGATACGTCTATTCCTGGCTCGACGGCAAGTGTCGGGACGCCGTTGAACACCTCAGCATGTATGCGAGGGTGAGAAACCGCGGTCTCGAGATCCATCCCGCACACCAGGTAGTTCATGAGCACAGAAGCGATCGCCGACGTGATCCGGTCGGCACCAGGTGAGCCGATCGACATCACAGACCCCTCCGGTGATCGCCCAATCGTGGGAGCCATGTTCGAGAGCAGTCGGCGGCCGGCGGGCAACGCATGAAGACCCTCAGAAATCAGTTCGATCTCGCCGAGGGAGTTGTTCAATCCAAAACCCGTACCAGGGATCACGACGCCCGCACCATATCCCGCCGACACCGTAACGGCACAAGCCAATCCGGTTGCATCAACCGTCGACGCATGCACCGTGCTCGGCGACGTGTGCATCGCTGCCAGATCCCCCGTGCGAGCCAACTCGAACAGACGGCTGCCACCATCGAATCGATCCTGATCGCCATCGAGCTCGCTTCTGCGGAAGCTGAACACTGCGTCCTGGGCTGCGGCATACCGGGCCACGTCGCCCGCAGACCAGCCGCCGATCTGGAGCTGCTCGAGAAGGGACAGCAATGCAGCCACAGTCATGCCACCCACCGCGGGCGGGGCGTTGGTTGCAACGTCCCAACCATGGAGTTCGATCCGTGAGGGAACCCGGATCACCGCTTCGTA
>BTQP01000124.1:0-5656 GCA_036985935.1 Acidimicrobiia bacterium
GTCGACCGCCTACTTCGACTGTCTACCGTCTACTTAACGCCAGCTACTCTCGACGCTCCAGTGCCCTGTCGGGTGACATGACAGCGAATCCTGCCTCGAGGTCGTGGACCGTCATGATGCGGCGGCCTGGTTGGATGGCGTCTGTCGGGTCTCCGACGCTGAGGTTGCGAGCTCGCCATTCGAGCGCCAGTGATTCGAGAGAAAGATCAGTGGCGAGCGCGATTCCGTAGATCGATGCCGCCCGGACCGGTGATTCGATGACCTCGAGCACAGGACCGACGCGGAAGAATGCTGCGGGTCTCCCGCCAACCTCCATCCGGAGCCGTGGTTGTATCTCGGCTCGCCCCAGCGTGGCGATCGCGTCGCCAAGACTCGGGACCAAAAGCACAACGTGGTCCACCGTGAACGACTCGACCGGTTGACCGGGTCGTGGATCGAAGACGGTGATTCCGAATGCCGGTGCGGCAGGATCCCACGACCACATCGGGTCGCCCGTCGTGCACGTGATACCCCCGATATCCGGTGTGGAATCCCACCCAAACATCGTCCAATCGATCGGAAGTTGAAGTCCTGCTATGACCGGCATCCGAGAACGGTAACGGACGCGTGCGCGAGCCGCTGGCTGTGAGCCGCTGGCTGTCGGCCTCTTAGATAAGGCCCGACGAACCTCGATGGGTCTTCCCGCACTTCCCCGAACGAGGTTCTTCATCTCGGCACATCGGGCCTTACTGATTGCAATGTACGCAGGTAGTGAGATGGCTTCAACCGTCGTGATAGTCCACGTTTTCCCCCTCTTCGACCGGAGGCTTTCCCAGTTCAGGCCTATTGATGTCAGCTATGGCAGCGAGCTTCAGGTTCTCCACATATCCACAGCTATCCACAGGTGGTTGTGCACAACGTACTGTGTGAAAGTTCTTCGAGGGATGTTTTCGCGGGCACCGGGGAGTGTTCAGCCAACCCGCTATCAGGCGGTGATTCCTTCGTACAGCTCGAGCATCCTCGTAGCCGTCTTGTCCCATGAGAACCGCTGGCTGTACGAGAGGCTTCCCTGGCTCAAGCGTTCCGCGAATGAGGCATGGTCGAGTATCGCGGTAGCAGCGGATGCGAACGCCCGTGGATCGTGATCATCGACGAGCAATCCGGATTCGGATGCATCCACGACGTACGGTAGACCTCCCACGTTGGCGGCCACGACCGGGATGCCACAGGCCTGTGCCTCTGCCGCAACGAGACCAAACGATTCACTTCTCGATGGCACGATGACAACTTCGCTCGCCCGGTAGTGGTCGGCAAGGGTGCTGTGGGCGACTGGATCGAAGAACCGCACCCGGTCGCTTATACCCAGCTGAGCTGCCGAAGCCCGACAACGTGCAAGCTCGGCCGCCCCGTCCGCGCCGCTGGCGCCGCCCACGATGTGGAGCACGGTTGGGCCGCTTTCGTCGGAGAGCATTCGCGGCATGTACGCCAGAGCTTGGACTGCGAGATCGGTTCCTTTGTGGGACTGAATTCTCCCTACGTACAGCATGACGCGTTCTTCACCGAGTCCGAGGCGTTGTTTCGCTTCGCTGCGGCTGCCTGGTGAGAACGTTGAGTGGTCGACGCCGGGTGGCGAGACACAGAGGCGTTCCGGGGAGGCGCCGTAGCGTTGGAGCAAGTCTTCGAACTCGTAGGGTGTTGAGGCGATAACGCAGTCGCTCCGTGCGATGACCTCCTGTTCGCTCAACAGTCGATGTGGACTCGAGAGTGCCTCGTCGGATCCGCGCATCGCATCCTTGACCTTGCCAAGCGTGTGGAAGGAGTTGGCGAGAGGAATACCGAGTGCGTCCTTGAGCCGTACGCCACATCGTCCCGACAGCCAGTAGTGGCTGTGTACCAGGTCGAATACGCGATCGCGAGACCGGATCCATTTCTCGACCTCACACGCGAAATCTGCTGCGAAAAGCTGCATCTCGGTGAGCGAGATTTGCTCCACGGGACCTGCCTCGATCTGTGCAACGCGATAGCGTGGAGTGATCTCAGTGACGGACGGTGTGTCGTGGTCCGATCGGCGGGTGAAAACGGTGACATCCACATCGCGGGCCGCCATGGTCCTGCTGAGGCGATCGAGGTAGACGTTCATACCCCCTGCGTTCCCGGTACCCGGTTGCAACAGTGGTGAGGTGTGCATTGCGATGTATGCAACAGCTTTGATCACGACACGAGTCCCTCGATGGCGAACAATGGCCGTGCAACGGCTCCATGTCTGACCTTGTAGCGTTCGTCACCCTTCAGGAAATCGAAAGTCTGCGCGCCGCGGTCGATCTGGGCCTCGATGAGGGCGGCGAGAAGCACGATTCCCGGGGACGCCATTGCGGCATCTGTGTCGTATGCCGAGTTGTAGTAGTAGTAGCCGAGCTCCGTTTCGAAACCGAACGCGTGTGCCCTCGGGATGCCGTCACATGCCAATGTGTGGATGCTCGCGTCTGCATGTTTCATGAGGTCACGAAAGTAGTCCTGCATGTCAACTGTCATGAACGTGCTCTTGTCCCCTTGGGAAGATCTATGCATCTCGCAGAATCCCTCGAGAGCTTCAACGCCTCGTCGCACAGTCAATATTTCACCGAATTCATCCTCGAACCGCCTTCGTTTTCGTCGAACCTCGTGACGTTCCTTCTTGCCGATCGAGGCCAGCCAGTCGTCGTACGACTGGGGGAGCGATAGAACAGAAACGGTTTCGTGTTGTTCGATCCGACAGTCGATTCCAGCCTCTTTCAACCCGATCATTGCCGTCCGTGCGACCGTCTCAGGGAGCGAATCCAGGTTGAAAGAATGCCCGTCCAACGCGACGATCGCGTTCACCAATGCTGCAATTCCGCCCGGGCCGAGAGGACTGTGATAGTCAGTGAGATTGCCCTGACCGGCAAACTCAATGTGGTCGTCCGAGAGGGCGAGTGCAACAGCGCCCTTGTGGGTATGTTCGATGAGAAGTTCGCTGCGGGTATTGCCTCGATGTCGCCATACGGTCTCGAGAAACGGTCGTTTCGCAAAGGGTCCCGCCTCAGGTGCCAGCGGTCCAAGGTCGGTCGGATACGATTCCCAGCCAGTTTTGCTCACCGGTCAACCACGACAGTTCGGCCGACCCTCGAATCCGCACCCATTACCGGCGGCGAGATCTGATCCGCGAGCACATCCGGCATTCCCCCCGGAAGGAGTCCAAGTTTGTCAGCCACGACCAACGCCGCGGCGAGAGCCGTGTCGTCTGTGCCGGACTCCGATTTCGTTGCGATGGCGACTCCGTGCCGCGACATCGCGAAAGAGCCTTCCGCTCCGCGTTTTTGTACACCCGCCCATGTGATGCCAACTCGTCCATCTCCGCTGAGGTTGTCGGATAGCAGCGCACCGTAGGACATCATTGCCGTGGCAACCGATGCGGCGTCGTCGCATACGGATAGACGTGAGAACGCCCTTGCCAGCGTGATGATCGAGCCGCGCAGTGTCGGTGCTCCACACCCGTCGACGCCGACCGGTCTGGCATCAGCACCTGAATATTCAGCCATTACCTCGAGGATCGAGACCTGGAGCGGATGGTGGGGATCGAGGTAGTTCGTGGAATCCCAACCCGCAACGGTGCATGCGGCGAGCCATCCAGCGTGCTTGCCAGAGCAGTTGTGGAAACGAGGTTCCGGTCGCAAGTGCCCGCGCGTCACCTGCAGCATGTCCGCTTCATGTGACAGCGGTCGACCGGGTGTTGTCAAGAGGTCTTGTGTTGTCAGACCGTGGTCCATGAGGATCTGGTCGACGATGGCGAGGTGTACCGGATAACCGCTGTGACTCGCACAGGTCACTGCGACGTGCTCCTGTGGAAGGGAGAGGCCTGTACGGGCTGCAGCGATGGCCTGAAACGGCTTTATCGCTGAACGGTAGAAGATCGGCTGGTTGACGGCGCCCGATGAGAACAAGATCTTCCCGTTTTCGTCGACGGCGATCGCCGCGACCTCATCGAACGATTCAGCGAGTCCGGAGCGAACCCTTGCGAAACGCATCGCTACGAGGTTGAGAGGAGTTCGTCCGGGCTTGCGGATCCGTCGCGGTACCGTCTTGTGAGCTCAGCCGTGATCAGGTCATGGGCGTCGTAGACCGCCTTGCGCTGGTCTGAGACGATTGACTCGGTTGTGCTCAACGAGTCGCGGATGCGGGTGAGATCGTTGTCCCCCAGTGTCGGAAGCCGTGCGAGGAAGTTGTCGTCGAGCGCCTGGTCGACCTCGCGTCTTCCTGCTCCCGCAAGCTCTGGCAGGTCGAGTGACAGTTCCTTGTCTAGTGGATTCGTCGTTTTTCCCGAGGGGGTGTCGGCAAGTATCTCCGGCAGTGCCTCCAGGATCGAGCGGGACTCAGCCCCCGACCTTCTTCTCAACTCGAAGTCGAGCAGGTCGAGACGTCCGTGAAGAATTCGGCGGTAGTAGGAGAGCTCTGTGTCGAGGTCATCGAGCATTGCACGTCGTCCACGAAGATCGTCGAGTGCGACGTCTTCAAGCGCTGATGTGAATGCCACGTCCATAGCTTGATCGATGCGTCTTCGATGTTGTGTCATGGCGCTCTCCTTGATCTCTCAAGACGTTCATATTGATACTGCAAAGTTAGCAAGCCGAGCGCACAGTTTGGTACGCGGCGTCTCCCTACCCGACGAGGGTCAGCCGATCAACCAGAGCGCGAGCCAGAAGATCGGTGCTGCCATCACAGCGCCGTCGAACATCGCGAGGGATCCTGGAGCGTTCTCTGTGTGGGTGACCGCACCCGTTCTGAGCATCGATCCAAGCGCTCGCCCCGAAATCACACCGGCCGCCGCGGCGACACCCCCGAGCAGACCCGCAGCGATGTCGAGCTGCTCGATCATCAACCCCGCCAGCAGTCCGGCGAAGAGTGCGCCGAGTAGCGCCCCCACGTTTGCGTCGATCGATTGAATCCTGTCTCCGTATGCCCCGGCCACCCAGGCTCCCACAAGGGCGAAGATCGTGACGAGGACGAAGGCCAGCACCGCATACGAACCCAACAGCCGGATGAGGACCAAACCTGCGCTTGCGGACCCGGCGATCGTTGTCACCAGCGTTGTGGATGCTGTCTTTCGAAAGTCGCGACTCGATGCCACGAAGACCGGCCAGACGACCGAGACGATGATCCCAATCGCGATGCCTGCCGCAAAACCTTCGAATCCCCACGCAAAGGTCCCCGTTGCTGCCGAGACGGTTCCGATGAGTGCCGGATACACCACGAACGAATCTCGGAGGGTCGATGCGGTGTCAGAGAGATCCCACACCCATGCAAGTATCGCTCCGACAGCCACAAATACATACCAGGACTCATCGGACCACGCAACGGCGAGCAGAGAAACCACGAGTGCGACAGAAAGCAGATTCGGAGCGACCTCGATGTTCGTCGTCGATAGCGCACCACCCGAAACGGGAGGTATGAGCGCCACCTCGTCGTCTGAATCCAGCAGTGTGGTTGTGTCGGCTTGCTCACCGTTCACCCACACGCGCGCCGCCCCGATACCCGACGCAAACTGCTCCCCGAATCGGTCGGACGCCTTACCGAGCAGATCGTTGACGCTGTCGGCTTCGAACGTGGCAGAGTCTGTCCCCGCGGACTCTCGTAGGTTCGCAAACAGGCGCAGCGTCGGCAT
>BTQP01000125.1:0-5604 GCA_036985935.1 Acidimicrobiia bacterium
GATTCAGTCGTGATGCTCATCGGTCCGAACGATCAGGTACTCGACGACGTCCTCGCTGCGGCATCGAGACAGCTCGAGCAGCTAGAACGTCGAGCGATCATCGCCGACGCCCTCACCGAGCACGGCCTCGTCGTCAGAACACCCTCACTGGCCACCGCGCTCGAATTCGTAGACGACTGGGCACCCGAGCACGTGTCATTGCTCACGGAGAACCCGAGACTCGACGCAGAGTCCGTGACATCGGCAGGTTCCGTGCTGCTGGGACGATGGACCCCCGAATCTGCAGGAGACTACGCAACAGGGGCGAACCACATCCTGCCAACGGGTGGACTCGCCAGGGCCTACGGACCGCTCTCGACAGAGGACTTCGGTTCGTGGCGCCAGGTCCAGGAGATCACACGAACGGGCCTCGAGACACTCGCCCCAACCATCCGCGCCCTGGCCAAACAAGAAGGGCTGTCAGCTCACGCTGCGTGTGTTGATGTGCGCCTCGAACAGTTGACCCTGGGAGCGAATCGGCAATGACGACGGAGAACATGAGAAGCGCAACGATCGAGCGCAAAACGAACGAGACCGACATCCGTGTAAGCCTCACTATCGACGGTACCGGGACGACGAACATCGACACCGGCGTTGGCATGTTCGACCACCTCCTCACGGCGTTCGGGCATCACGGCCTGTTCGACCTGGACATCAAGACGACGGGCGACCTCGAAATCGACGAACACCACACCGTCGAGGACACCGCCATCGTGCTCGGCCAAGCGATCGACTCTGCGCTTGGAGACCGCTCGGGTATCACCAGGTTCGCAAACGTGTCCCTGCCGATGGACGACGCGTTGGCCGTGGTTGCACTCGATGCCGGGGGAAGACCGTACAGCAACCTCGACCTCACGTTCGACGCTCCGACGATCGGTGCACTCGGGACCCAGATGATCCCCCACGCTCTCGAGTCGCTCATCACGAACGCACGCCTGACGGTGCATCTCGCCGTCACAGGTCGAAACGACCATCACATGGCCGAAGCGGCGTTCAAGGCGCTCGCCAGGGCGACACGTCTTGCGTGCGAGATCGATCCTCGCCGCTCCGGAATCCCCTCGACAAAGGGTGTCCTATGACAAGAATCGCAGTCATCGATCACGGCGCGGGCAACCTCGTGTCGATCGTCAATGCCCTCACCGCGATCGGGGAAGATCCACGAGTCGTGTCGTCACCCGACGACATGGGTGCGGCGGAAGCGGTCGTGCTACCAGGCGTCGGCGCAACAGCGCCGGCAATGCGGCGCCTGGTAGAGACCGGCCTCGATGACGCGCTGCGAGCGTGGGATGGTCCACTGCTCGGCATCTGCGTTGGTTTCCAGTTGCTCTTCGATGACTCGGACGAAGACGGCCAAGCGTGCCTCGGTGTCATCCCCGGCACCGTCAGGGAGATCACAGGGCGCCCGCTCCCGCACATGGGATGGAACGACGTAGAACACTCCGGTGATCCCGTCTTTTCGGGGATCCCATCGGGGGAGCCGTTCTATTTCGTTCACTCCTTCGCACCGGTGCCAAAGAGCGACACAGCGACGGTGGCGACGACGCGCCACGGAGGCAGCTTCGTGGCTGCTGCACGAGATGGGAACCGTGTCGGTGTGCAGTTCCACCCGGAGCGCAGCGGCGTCTCGGGAGCGCGCTTGTTGGCCAATTTCGTGGCGATAGCAAAGGAGAATCGACGTGTTGCGTAAACGCATAATCCCATGCCTTGATGTAGCGGATGGACGAGTCGTCAAGGGTGTGCAGTTCGTCGATATCGTCGACGCCGGTGATCCCGTCGAGCTTGCCCGCAAGTACGCCTCAGAGGGCGCAGACGAGATCTGTTTTCTTGACATCACCGCATCGAGTGACGGGCGTGGAACACTGCTCGATGTGGTGAACCGAACCGCTGCGAGTGTCAACGTACCGTTGACCGTTGGCGGTGGGGTCAGGTCCGTTGACGACATGAGGGCGGTCCTTCGTGCCGGGGCGGACAAGGTCGCCGTCAACACGGCCGCCGTCGAGCGGCCGGAACTGATCAGCGAATGCGCGCAGGCCTTCGGCCGGCAGTGCGTCGTGCTGGCGATCGATGCGAGATCGACCGGGGACATTTCCTGGACCGTGTTCACTCACGGTGGACGCACAGACGCGGGCCTAGATGCCGTGGAATGGGCACGACGCGGCGCAGAACTCGGCGCGGGAGAGCTGCTCGTGACGTCGATGGACCGCGACGGCACGACAGATGGTTACGACGTTGAACTTCTCGCGGCCATCCGAGCTGTCGTCGACGTGCCCGTGATCGCATCGGGAGGAGCGGGAGACGCCGCCGACATGGCGGTCGCTTTCTCGGTCGGCCAGGCCGACGCTGTGCTGGCTGCCTCGATCTTTCACTATGGCGTGTACACGGTGCAGGACATCAAAGAGTCTCTTGTTTCGGCAGGAATCCCCATACGCGAAGCCTCCACCGTCACATGGCCATAGATCCTGACACGCTTCAGTGGGATGCAAGCGGACTGGTACCGGCGGTCGTGCAGGACGCTGCGACAGATGCCTTACTGATGGTCGCCTACATGGATCGGTCTGCGCTGGCAGCAACGGCCGAAACCGGGGAAGTTCATTTCTGGAGTCGCAGTAGACAAGAGTTGTGGCGCAAGGGAGCAACGAGCGGGAACACGCTTTCGCTCGTGTCGATGGTCGCCGACTGTGACAACGATGCGCTGCTTGTGACAGCCACGCCGCAAGGCCCAACATGCCACACCGGCGAATACTCATGTTTCGGACCTGAGCGCTCCAACGGGATCGACGCCCTGTGGACGACGATCACGCAGCGTCTTGTCGAAAGACCCGACGGCTCCTACACGGCTTCACTTGTCGCAAAAGGGACGGATGAGGTCGCGAGGAAAGTCGCGGAGGAAGCTTCCGAGGTTGTCATCGCTGCCAAGAACCATGAGTACGGGGGCGATGGCCAGCGTGTCGTCGAGGAATCCGCCGACCTCATCTACCACCTGCTCGTCCTCATGGCGGAACGCGGGATAGACCTCCAAGACGTTGAGACCGAACTCGACAACCGAGCGAGTCAGTCCGGGTAGAGATCGCTCAGTCGACGTACGGCCTCGTGCGTCTCGTCGACCAAACGTGCCATGAGCTCACCTGCGGGCATCGTCCGCGCCATGCCAACACCCTGGCCGGCCCATAACGACAGGTACTCGGCGTCGTTCTGGGAGGTAGCCGCTGATCTCAGCGGGCGGGTGAGCGCGTTCTGGTACGGGAACGGCAGGATCGCGCCGTCTGCATCGATCTCCGTCATGACACGGTTGACGATGCCCCGCGCCGCGCGGCCGGAAAAGGCCGTGGTTATCTGTGTATCGGAATCGCCAGCGTCCAGGATCGCCTCTCGGTAGACATCCGCCGCACCCGCCTCGTCGGTTGTCAGGAACGCGGTCCCCATCTGCACCGCTTCGGCGCCGAGCGCAAGAGCGGCGGCGATGCCTCGCCCATCCATGATCCCGCCAGAAGCGATGACGGGAACCTCGAGTGCGTCAACCATCTGCGGGACGAGTGCCATCGTGCCGACGAGGCTCGACGACACGGCAGATGCAAAAGTGCCCCGGTGGCCGCCGGCTTCGCTGCCCTGAGCGACAACCGCATCGACGCCGACAGCCTGCAATTCGCGACCCTCATCGACCGTAGTAGCGGTCCCGATCAACACAAGGCCATGGCGCTTGGCAGAAACCATCGCCTCTGGAGGCGGAAGGCCAAAGGTGAAGCTCAATGCTGATGCACCGCTCTCGACGGCCGCCTCGAGTTTCTCACCGAAGTCATCGATCGGCGGGTCCGGCACTGTTGGCGGATCTAGACCAATCTCGGCGTAAAACGGTGCGATCAGCGCCACGGCCAGATCTGCGTCGTCCGGCAGCTCAGGCACCGGCAGCGGCGCAAAGAGATTCACTCCGAAGGGTCGGGATGTGCGTGAGCGAATCTCCGCCGCTGCCGCCAGCGTCCGTTCGGGTGAAAGATACGCGGCCCCTATGAACCCGAAACCACCCGCCTCGCCGACTCCTGCGACCAGCGCAGGGGTGTCTGCTCCACCTGCCATCGGCGCCTGGATGATCGGATGTTGCATCGATAGACGCCGAAGCAGCTCGTTCGTGGGGTACATCCGGATCTCCGTGTATCGGCGCAACCGATTTCGAGCGTAGCGCGATAAAGCTACCTGGCGAGCGTCAACCCGAGTAGAGGTTGACGAACTCGAAGGTCTTGGTGGTGCCCTTGTAGTCCGTGGCCGAGACGACGAACGGCACGTTGAACGGAGCGGTGGGGAATTCGACCTTCACGCTCCACGCCCCGTCTGCGTTTGCGGTCGCGGTTCCGTTTCCGTAGGGCGACGAAACCGTCACGTTCGCCCCGGGTTTGGTCTTGCCGCTGAAAATGTCGTACGGCACGGGCAACTCGCAGGACCCGTACTTCTGGTTCGCTGTGAACTCCCAGGTAACAACCGTCGTCGATGTCGTGGTTGTCGTCTCGACCGTCTTTGGTTCATCGAAGAACACGGTCACGCTTGCCGCGGTCTTGTTGCCGGCAACGTCTGATGCCGCGAACACGACGCCGTTCGCTCCGGGCGCCAGCACGAGGTCGATGTACCACGACCCGTCCGAGGCGACCGTAGCGGCAAATTTTCCACTTGCCAGCACGGAGGCGCCGACCTCGGTCCTGCCCGAGAATCGCAAGACCGCCGTTTCAAAGCGGTCACCATCGTTCGGGGAGTCGATCTTGAGAAGCGGCGGTTCAACGTCGAGCGCAACGGACGTCGTGGTCGTCTCCGGAGCCAGGGCAGCGGGGGGAACTACCGGCGCAGCGTTGTGGTCGACCGGGTCGACGACCGTGGTCGGCACGATCACATTGGGTTCAGGCAGATTCGCCTCAGACAGATCCGTCTCGGGGATGGCGGTCGCAACTGTCGTGGGTGTGACCGCGGTTGTCGGCGGGGTCGAGTCACCGGTCACGTTGGCGTCATTTGGCCCGACGATGAAAAGAGCACCGACCAAAATGATGCCCGCGACTGCGCCCGCCATGATGTATCGGCCGAACGTCCAGAACGCAAGTTTCGCCACCGCACCGGTGATACTCGTGGGACGGACCGGTACGTATGCGACGCTGTGGTGGATTGCGCCTGCAGATGATCGTGCGAGGGTGTCGAGCGTTGTCATCGGTCTTCTCCCAACTCAATGCCGAGTCGCGCGGCGAGACTCTTGCGACCTTTGTGTAGATGAACTTTCACGGTGTTCGCCGAGCACTCAAGAATGTCGGCGATTTCAGCGACCGGTTTGTCTTCGAGATAGTGCAAAGCGAGTGTCTGGGCCTGTCGTTTCGGCAACCTGCGCACGTTCGACCAGAAATGTTCGGCTTCGTCCGGGAGGTCGGGGAGCGAGGTCACTTCGGTGCGGAAGCCTGCGAGTTTGGTGAGGGCCTTCGCTTCGGTGATACCCCTGCGAAAACGGGACACCGCCATGTTGGAAACGACTCGTCGTACCCAGGCTTCTGGTTTGTCGTATGAGCTCACTTTGTCCCAGTTCTTGTGTGCAGCTATGAA
>BTQP01000126.1:0-5559 GCA_036985935.1 Acidimicrobiia bacterium
TTCGTCAGAAACGATTGTCGTGGCTGCGGGTTCGGCCGGTCCATCATCGTGGACGGGGATTTCGAGTGCATCAGTTGCTGATGAGCCCTGCGAGATATCGATGCCGAGTACACGAGGGCCGTCCGGTGCCCCGTCGCCGAGAAGAACCAGATTCTCCACTTCTATCGCATCCTCGGGGGTTGCGACAAGAACGCGTATCGACGGATCCAAGAGATCCGGGTGGTCCTGGAGTGCCAGTTGGAACGCCTCCTCGTCCACATACCGCGCACGCGCTTCGTCGCGGGTTCGTGACTCGTCCACGAACAGCCATTCAATGACAAGAGGACTGGTGTCGAGAACGTCAGCGATGGACTCGAGATCGGCCTGGCCGAAACCATCAGCCAGGTACATCGTCATGATGACGCCGTCCGTGTCTCCACTACCTACAGGACTCGCTTCGTTTCTGCTCGACAACTGGCCGAGACCTGCGAGGCCGAGCGCAATCACGACGACTGCCGCGGTTGCAAGGGCGATGATGACGCCGGAGCGCCGATTCACCGTTGGTGTTCCAGGTTTCTGAATCGATGACCACGTCGGAGGTTCTTGGCTGGCGGTTTCGACGTGCTGATAGACCTCGCGGAAAACGTCTCGAGCGCGGTCGTTCTCATCGTGTGTCATTGAGAACTCCCTCGAGTTTTGCTCGTGCTAGGTGCAGATAGCGTCGCACGGTGCCTGGGCGACATCCCATGACCTCGGCAGCTTCGCTCGGGGTGTAGTCAAGCCAGTACACGAGGTACGTAGCTGACCTCTGTCGAATCGGGAGATCCATCACAGCTTCGAGGGCGACGTCAAAGTCCGCTGTATCAGCGGTGTCTGGTGCGTCAAGTCTGATGACCTGGCGGCTGGAGTAGCGACGTTTGTGCGATCTCGCTTCGTTTCCAACCGCTTTGAACAGATACAGTCGGGGTCTCTCGAGGTCAGACAGCTTGCGTTTCGTCAGCACGCGCGTGATCACAGCGGATACCAGGTCTGGTCCGTCGTCGGGCCCTACGAGGGCGCTTGCGTATCTGACAAGCTCTCCGCTGAGGGTGTTGTAGATCATCTCGTCCCTGTCGCCCACACCCACTCCACGCTCGACACACCGACAGCGTTGCACACATCCGCGGAAAATGTTCTGCTGACCGGGGTGAGGTTTGTTGGTTGAGGGTTCTTCGTTACTTTCGTGCTCGCGGGCTCGCATTCCCCCCTCGCTCGAAGACTCGCTTGTCCCCCCTGAAGGGAGGACCGAAACCCGTCCCCTCCGCGCAGTAGTTAGGTTCGGTCTGCTGGTCGGCGGCGCCACAGGACGATGGCGATGCCGAGTGCAGCGATGATGATGAGAGCGGAAACGACTATCGGCGTCAGGTTCGTGCCACCGCTCACAAGGACTGGTTCACCGGTGACCGGTTGGCCTTCGGGACCTTCGGCGGTCCCAGGGTCCTGGATCGCTCCGACGTCCGCGGATGTCGTCGTGACAACGTCACCCGTCGTGACTGCCTCCGGTGTTTCCACGCTATTGGGAGCGATTACGTCGAGAGCAGCACTCGTTCTCTGGGTCAGTGTGCATGCGTTGTCCTCGAATGGCGATGTCGAGTTCACCGGAAACACGATGTAGGTGCCGAGTTCGTACGTTCGGTCCACCGATGTTGCCCCACTGGAGAGGTCGGGGGTTCCGTTGACCGTGACTGTCTCAGGCAACGCGGGACCTTTCCAAACTTCCTCGACCTGCATCTCGGCTGTGCGGTTCCCGTTGCTGAGCTCGGTGACCACTCCAATGAATACCACCTCGGCATCAGCGAACGCGGTCTCGAGGTCGGGGATCTCTGCACACGATGCCAGAGCCGGTTGTGACACCAGCGTTACGGCACCAACAACCAATAGGGCCGAAACAACCACCCGTGAAACCAAACGAACAAACATGAATTCTCCTCCGTCCAACCCTACGACGTCGAGCGAGCCAACTCCGGTTCCCGCAACTTTCCAGGCTTCTGGCGCTGATTGCGGCAGGGTTTCGTCCCGTTTCTACGCAAGAAGCCTTGGCGCGGTACGCTGTGGGGGCTGGTGACGTCTCGCGGGAGAGCCGGCAGACCGGCGCCGAAGGAGCAACCGCCCCGGGAATCTCTCAGGCAACCGGACCGCGAGAAAGAGGCACCTCTGGAAAGTAGGGCCAACGCCCTCACCGAAGGGGAAAGCCGTCGTGAGACGGTGAATCTCTCAGGTCGTGTGACAGACGGGGCACGAGTTCTTGTCGTGCCTAGAGGAGCAAACCGATGTCACAGACCCCCAAGCTCGGAGCTTTCGCTTCACGTCATATCGGACCGGATGACGCCGATATCGCCTCGATGCTCGAAGTCATCGGACAACCGTCTCTTGACGCGCTGATCGATGCAGCCGTTCCGGAATCGATTCGTTCATACCGGGTCCCGGCGGTAGACGGGCCGCTCAGTGAGGTCGAAGCTCTCACGCGCATTCGGCGCGCCGCCGACAAGAACGACATCTATCGATCGTTCATCGGCATGGGCTACTACGGAACGGTCACGCCGAGCGTGATCCAGCGCAACGTGCTCGAGAACCCCGGCTGGTATACGTCCTACACGCCGTACCAGCCGGAGATCTCCCAGGGCCGTCTGGAAGCACTTCTCAACTTCCAAACCGCGGTTACCGACCTCACCGGGCTTGACATCGCCAACTCATCTCTGCTTGACGAGGGCACGGCCGCTGCAGAGGCGATGACCCTCATCAAACGTGTCGGCCGAAACAAGAACCTGGCGTTCTTCGTCGATGAAGACACCCATCCCCAGACGATCGAGGTCGTGACTACCCGAGCGGTCCCGCTGGGATACGAACTCATCATCGGAGACCCAGAGACCGACCTCGACGTGTCGAGCGTGTTCGGCGTCCTGCTCCAGTACCCCGGTTCATCGGGCCGCATCCGGGATATCGCACCGATTATCGAGACTGCGCACGAGGCTGGGGTTCTCGTCGCCGTGGCGACTGATCTGCTCGCCTCGACCATGCTTACGCCTGTGGGCGAACTCGGAGCGGACGTGGCGATCGGATCATCGCAGCGTTTCGGAGTGCCGATGATGTTCGGCGGTCCTCATGCAGCGTTCATGGCCACGAGAGATGACTACAAGCGTTCGCTGCCGGGACGACTCGTGGGAGTCTCCGTCGATGCAGCGGGCCGCACCGCCCTACGTCTCACACTCCAAACACGTGAGCAGCACATCCGCAGAGACAAAGCAACGTCGAACATCTGCACGGCACAGGTTCTTCTCGCGGTCATGGCTGGCCTCTACGCCACATACCACGGACCCGATGGGCTTCTCGCGATCGCCAACCAGATCCACGGTCACACGAACGAACTTGCAGCGAGGCTTTCGGCCGGTGGGCTGACCATCAAGAACGAATCGTGGTTCGACACCCTCACCGTCGCGGTTGACGAAGCCGAAGAGACGCTGGCCAAGGCGAGGAATCGCAAGATCAATCTGCGGTCCGTCGACGTTCACACCGTTGCTGTCTCTCTCGACGAGACGGTGACGACGGAATATGTTGATGCACTGTGTGAGATCTTCGGCGTTGAGGCGAATGCAGCGAGCGAACCCCGGCGCGGAATCCCGGCGGGGCTGTACCGATCGACAGCGTTCCTCGAGCATCCAACGTTTCACCGGTACCGTTCTGAGACCGAGATGATGAGATATCTTCGGCGCCTCCAGGACAAGGACATCGCGCTCGACCGCTCGATGATCCCCCTGGGCTCGTGCACGATGAAGCTCAACGCTGCATCGGAGATGGCACCGATCACCTGGCCGGAGTTCACCGAGATCCATCCGTTCGTGCCGCTCGACCAGGCAAAGGGTTTCCTTGAGATCATCGAGGACCTCGAGAACTGGCTTGCAGCCATCACCGGGTACGACGCTGTGTCGGTGCAGCCGAACTCCGGAGCCCAGGGCGAGTTCACCGGACTTCTTGCGATCCGCGGCTACCACGAAGCGAACGGTGAGGCGCACCGAAACATCTGCCTCATCCCGTCCTCGGCACACGGGACGAATCCCGCCTCAGCGGTGATGGCAGGTATGAAGGTCGTTGTCATCAAGAGCGCCGATGACGGCAGCATCGACGTCGCCGATCTCGAAGCGAGAGCATCAGAGCACGCGGACAACCTTGGGGCGATCATGGTCACTTATCCCTCGACGCATGGTGTGTTCGAGGAAACCATCGTGCAGATCTGTGAGATCGTGCATCGTCACGGCGGACAGGTGTACATCGATGGTGCGAACCTCAACGCGATGGTCGGTATCGCCGAACCCGGGTCGTTCGGTGGAGATGTGTCACATCTGAACTTGCACAAGACCTTTGCGATTCCTCATGGCGGTGGCGGACCAGGTGTTGGCCCCATCGGTGTGAAGAAGCACCTCGCTCCGTATCTGCCGGGGCATGGACTTGTACCCGACCTTCCCGGCCCAGAGGACGGTCTCGGCGCGGTGTCATCCGCCCCATGGGGCTCTGCCGGGGTACTCGCGATCTCCTGGATGTACGTAGCAATGCTCGGACCGCTCGGTTTGCAACGATCGACGGAAGTCGCTGTGTTGAGCGCCAACTACATCGCAACCCGACTCGCCCCGCATTACCCGATCCTCTACACGGGACCAGGCGGACTCGTTGCCCATGAGTGCATCATCGACATTCGTGACATCGACCATGAATTCGGCATCACCAACGAGGACATCGCCAAGCGACTGATCGATTTCGGGTTTCACGCCCCCACGATGTCGTTTCCTGTGGCGGGCACATTGATGATCGAACCGACCGAGTCGGAGTCGAGGTTCGAGATCGACCGTTTCGTCGATGCGATGATCGCAATCAAGGAAGAGATCAACGCTGTGGCCGCTGGCGATGTGTCCGCCGAGGATTCGGTGTTGCACAACTCGCCTCACACCGCAGAGGATCTGATGGTGGAAGACTGGACCCAACCGTACACGCGAGAACAGGCCGCCTACCCGGTCGAGAGCCTCCGTGAGTGGAAGTACTGGGTCCCGGTTGGACGGGTCGACAACGCCTACGGCGACCGCAACGTGATGTGCGCTTGCCCACCCGTTGAGGCCTATGAGTAGGACCCAGGAGTCCCTAGGCCGACCGGTCGCCGATCGACGCCGGACTCCTTTCCTGATACGTTGTGGGTATGTTGACCGAGACGTTTGACCGGTTGTTCTCTCGTCTGGTAACGACATTCAAGCGTTACCACGACACACCGCGAACACCGGCGAGCGTCACAGTTCTCGCCTTTGCTCGGAGGGACCTTGATCTCGCTCGCAGTGCCATCGCGACCGAGCGAAGTGCCATTTTGGGGGGTCAATCGTCTCAGAAGGCACCTCGCCGAACGGCGGTGTCCGATGATGACATCGCCCGGCTGCGCGTGTTCGCCACTGGCTCTACCGGATCCTGAACACCGCGAGTGCCCACCTTCGGGGCCGCGCGGATAGGGGATGTGCCAGAGTTCGCGAAGGTTGGGTCGGTCATGTCTTCGGTCCTCCCTTTAGG
>BTQP01000127.1:0-5449 GCA_036985935.1 Acidimicrobiia bacterium
CCTTTTCCGGTCTTGCGGCCGAGCTGACCGGCCTCGACCATTCGTTTGAGTAGCGGTGGCGCTGCGTAACGAGGATCCTCGTACTCGGCCATGAAGGCCTCGGCAACGGCGAGCATCGTGTCGTTCCCGATGAGATCTGAGAGCGTCAGGGGGCCCATCGGATATCCAGCACCGTTGACCATCGCAGCATCGATGTCCTCCCTCGTTGCGAATCCGTCCTCGTACATGCGGATCGCCTCGAAGATGTACGGGCACAACAGCTTGTTGACGATGAACCCGGCACGATCACCGGCATGGACAACGGTCTTTCCCAGGGTGTCAGAAACGAACGCAGCCGCGCGGTCCACCTGGGTCGGATCAACGAGCACCGTCGAGATGACCTCCACGAGTGGCATGATCTGGGCAGGGTTGAAGAAGTGCAGCCCGAGCACCGACTCCGGACGAGACGTGGCGGTCGCGATCTGGGTGATCGGTATCGAAGACGTATTGGATGCAAGGATGGCGTCCGGTGCCTCAACGACACGGTCGATCCTCTCGAACAGGTCTCGTTTCACATCGAGATTCTCAACTACGGCCTCGATGACAAGCTCCCTATCCGAGAACAACTCGAGGTCGGTCGTGAACGTCATGTTCGCGAGTGCAGCGTCGCGGCCATCGGAGTCGAGCTTTCCCCTGTCTACGGCCTTGTCGAGCGACGCCGTGATCCCTGCCAGGGAACGTTCGGCGAGATCGTCGGATACTTCGACGATGACAACATCAACACCAGCTTTTGCACAGACCTCGGCGATGCCGCCACCCATCTGACCTCCGCCAACGATTCCTACCCTGGTGATCGACATCTCCTGTCCTCCTGTTCATCGCTCCGAACTCTGGCGTCCAATCGCGCAATATGCGGCCGTCCTGGACGGCAGAAGCCTAGACCGGGCGCGCTACACGTGGCCTGGGGGGTTCTCGATGCTCGAAAAGGCCTGACGCCTTGCCTCGACGATTTCGTGGCCGATCTGTTCGAGCGTGTCCATCAGCCACAGATAGGCAGGTTTGCCTGGACGAAAATCGGCTTCTGCCATGCCCTGGATGCGGCCCTGCTCCTGAAGTGCCTTGACGTTTGCGTAGTTGTTCGTCGGCTCGAGGGTGTACACACCAAGGGTTCGCCCGCCAGCGGTGTTGAGAATCGAGAAGGCGGGAACATCCGACGGGCCGTCGGCGATGTAGATCATGTTCTTGATCGGTACACGGCGCTGGTCCTCGGACATCCGAGCGTTCACATCAAGACCTGGACTCTTGTTGACACCCTTGTTGATGTCGAATATCGCACGCGTCTTTGACGTATTGTCGATCGTATAACCAAGTTGGCTGATGGGCCCGGGACCCGGTGGCACGGGTAGGCGGTCGAGATACCCAGGCTCTGCCACGTCCTCGATGAAGGTATTTGCCCATATCCCGTCGATGATGTCGCCGAACACGCTGCCTTCGATCATCGGTCTCAGTCCCGTAGATACGATGTAGTGCTCAACGGTGACACCCTCGGCGACGAATTCGGGTACCTCAGCAACATGATCCCGGACCGCCGACATGAAATCCGGCATCCCCGGCACAGGTTCTATCAGTGCACCAAGTTCCTTGAGTTTGCGATTCGACAGATCACCGAACAGACCCTCCCTCACGTACGTCAGGAGGTGGCCGAGATACGCGGTGTCCTTTTGAATGAGTACACCGTTGCTCTCGTAGTAGTCGACAAGGCCGTCAACCTCAGACCAGAAGTCCGCGGGGTCGACGCCGTACTCGGCGAAGATGGGATCCTGCATGTTCGACGGGATCAGCGTCTTGTCGAAGTCCCAGATGAAGGCGATGACCGTCTGGGTGTGCAGCGGGGCAGGCATGTATCAAACCTAGGGCACAACGGGCGCCTGTGTCATGGCCTTTCGTAGCCGGTGAAATGCACCGATTCGTCCTCGAACCACCAACCCTGCAACGAGCAAGGGTTGCCACGCAGCTCTGTGTGGGCCACACCGAGGCGGTCGAGGCTCACCAGCACATTACAGTGCCACCCCCGTGCCGCGACCGTCCATGCCACCTCGCCCAGGTCGTGAATCGAGGACTCTGCATCGAGTATCACTTCGACAATGTGCGACTCTGACGAGACGATCGCCCTGTACGCACCTACCAGACGCGGTGAATCGATGAACTCCGCAAGGGACATGTGGGTTGCTTCCTCGACCCGTGCGCGATAGACGTCTAACACCGCCTCCGCGACAAAGTCAACGCTCGTTGTTGGTTCTTGGACTGCTACTGCCATCTCCGCCTCCGCAGTGAATGACATCATTGTAATTCATATCGGGCCGGACTGCGAATAGCTCAGGAGGACGCAGAGATGCTGTAGGCGCCAGACTCCTCATCAAAGTCCATATCGACGATGCCCTTTGCGTTCGCGGCCTTGACGAATTGGAGGAACCCGGTGTAACCGAAGCGCTTCTCTGAGAACGAGGAGTCAGCCTTACGCATGTCGTCTTTGAGGCCCGAGAGCGGTACCGGGCCATCCGAGGCGCTTGATTTCACGATCTCGAGCAGCAGGTCGAAGGCCTTGCCCTCTCCCCTGCCTTCGGTGGCGAACGACACGACGGGGTCACCCTGGCGTTCTGACTCGTCGAGGCGAATCACCTCGCGATCGTTGAGATTGCGCATCAACTCGCCGAAGGACCGGAAGCCGAAATCGCTCTCTGAGAACGTCGAGTCCTTCCGCAGGAGCGCACGTTTGAGCGCCGATGAGCGCACCTCGTTGTCGCCGGATCGCAGGAGACCTGAGAGTGTGCGCGATATCGTTCCATCGAGGGACTTGAGATCCTTGACTTGAGGCACAGACCTCTCACTGCTCTCGGCACCCCCGCGCTTGATGATTTTGGCCTGGGGGAGATCCACTCCATCGAGATTCTCGTAGAACAGGAATTCGTCGCACGCCGGAGGAAGCAGTTTCGACGTCGAATCCTTGAGCCCAACGCCGATGACCTGCTTGTTGAGCTCGCGCAGCTTGTGAACCAGAGGTGAGAAGTCCGAATCGCCCGTGCAGATCACGAACGTTGTCACGTAGTCGCGCTCGAAGGCAAGCTCGATCGCATCCACAGCCATCTTTATGTCTGCTGCGTTCTTTCTGACGAGTCCTTTTCGCTGGGGGATCTCGATCAGCTCTACATGGTTGTCCGTCAGCATCCGGCGATCGGGTTCGAATCTTGCCCAGTCGGCGTAGGCACGGCGGACGACGACCCGGCCCCTCTCGGCAAGGGCGTCGGCTATGGGGCCGAAATCGAAGACGATGCCAAGATCTTCTCTCGCACCGATGGCGAGGTTCTCGTAGTCAATGAAAAGGCCAATGCGTACGTCATCCATGAACCCAGGCTATCAGGTTGAGGGGGCCGAACCCTGGTGCCACGAATCGAGGACCTCGCCGGCCCACGATTGGCATTGCTCAACGATCGCCGAGGCGTCCTCGTCCCCGGTACGTGGTATCGGTTCAGCGAACCTGACACGTACGCGGGTTCCGAACGGTACGGGCAACATGTTGTTGGCGAACACCTTCCATGAGCCATCGATCACCGTGGGAACGATCATCAGATCTGGCGCACCGTCCATCAACGCAGCAACACCTGCCACCCTGTAGATTCCGACCGAGCCGTCCCTCGAGCGCGTGCCCTCAGGGAAGATCACCGCCGAGACGTCGCGTTCCTGGGCGCCGCGCGCCATCTCGGTTATCGCTTCAACGGCCTGCTCACGGTCGCCACGGTCGATCAAGGCGTTCGCACCCCGTCGCAGATTCAGACTGATCGCAGGGATACCCCTTGCCAGTGAAGTCTTCGCGACATACTTTGGGAAGTTCCGAACGAGGATTCCACCGAAAATAGGGATGTCGTACATGCTCTGGTGATTGGAGACGAACAGGTACCCACCTGTCGGTTCGAAGTTCTCGAGTCCCTCGACGTCGAACCGCACGCCAGAGATGCGAAAGACCCCGAGCAGGGTCTTCTGCAGGCCCGCCATGGTCCATTCGAACGGACGGAGACCGAACCACAGCGCGACCCTGCCGGAGAGGTCGAAGAACAAGAGCGTCAATCCGAACGCCAGCAAGGTGGGGATCGAGAACAGCCAGTCACGGATCGTCGTCATCGGCCCGTCCTATTCAGCCAGTCGATCAGCGCCGCGTTTACCGCTTCGGGCTGTTCCTGCTGAATCCAGTGTCCCGAATCTTTGACGACCACCGTCTCGAGATCAGCGATCCAGCGATCCATGCCATCGACGAGCGACAGTGGAAGGACCGGATCGTTGTCCGCAGCGATCATGAGCGTTGGCTGGGTGATCGGCGCATCAATTCTCGAGGCATAGGCCGCTGCGTTCGCATCGATGTTGCGGTACCAGCTCACGGGCCCCGTGACCCCACCTTTCACAAAAGCCTCGACATACACCGAGAAATCGTCGTCGGTCATGTTGTAGTTCTCACCGGAGGCGGCGGAATAGAAACCCATCAACCATCGCCCGGGATCCTCAGCGAAACCGGTCTCGGCGATACCTTCCTCCTGAAACATCAAGACGTACCCGAAACGCTCAGAGAGATTCGACCTCAGGAAATCGGTCGTTGGAAACCCCATACATGCACCGCGATACGGAACGTTGAGGCTGACAACGCGATCGACGCGATCGGGATGGGTGACCGCGGCGGTCCAAGCAACGATGCTCCCCCAATCGTGTCCTACGACGGTCGCCGCATCGATCCCGAGACGGTCGAGCAATGCGATGAGATCGCCGACGAGGTTCGCGAGGCTGTAAGCCTCAACGTTGTCTGGTTTTCCGCTTTGGCCGCAACCGCGCTGGTCGTACGAAATCACCCTAAACCCGGCATCGAAGAGCGCGGGGACCTGATGGCGCCACGAATAGGCGATCTCGGGGAATCCGTGAAGAAGCACAACGGGGTGCCCGTCCCCTCGATCGTCCACCGCCAGGGTGACACCGTTGCTTTCAATGGAGCGCATCTGACCTCTCACTCTTTCAAGCCAGTTCAACGGAGGTTCGACCCCCGAGAACGACTTTGGTTTCTCACGCCTTGCGCAAGAGAACCTATTCCAAAGGTTGCGACAACACAAAGAGAACGCAACATGACACCGATTGAGCTATCACTCAACGTCGTGCTGTCGGCTGTCCGCTGTCGCCTGTACCCAAATGAAATTGCCTCGCACCAGGGGGACGGTGCGAGGCAATCTCGAGACGACTGCTCGGGTGGGACCGAGGCCAGTCGCCTTTCCAATCGACGGGGAAGCGGCGGAAGGAGGGAGAGAGAAGTGCCGCCCTGTCGAAGGAAATCTACTTGTGAAACATTTCACAAGTTAGACGCTGAGATACCAGAAATTGGTTCCCGGTTTCGGCAGATCAACCACAGAATCGTGGCGTCACACGTGTGAAGTGGGAA
>BTQP01000128.1:0-5348 GCA_036985935.1 Acidimicrobiia bacterium
CGCTCTCCGCTCAGGATCCTGGCTTGAGAACCATGGCGATGATGGCGATCGTGAGCAGGAGTGTTACGAAATGGCTCATGTTGCCGAGCTGTTTGCCCTTGGCCATGGCTTCGTCGCTCGTGAGGCCGTGCTCTTCGATCAGCTCGTCGAGTTCTTCGGAGTTCGGCTTGAAGTAGAACAGGCTGAGGGCAAGGACGAATATCGACAACGCGAACCCGATAGACACGAAGATCATGTCGAACTTCCACGACCTCGAACCGTCCAGCACGATCAGAATCCCCGTGATGAAGACAGTTACCCCCGCAACATTGAACAGACGCTGATTGGTCCGGCCTGCATGCAGACCCACCGTCATGATGGTGCTGGGATCCTTTGAACGCGCTGCACCTGCCAAGAGACCCTCGACGTACACGGCTCCGCCGAACCAAAGTGCACCAGCCAGCACATGGAGAACGAGAAACAAGTCCGACATACTGTCCTTCCCTCAACAGATGTCGGCAGGCTACTCACTCGTACACGAGGCCGGTGGCAATCGGAATTATTCGATGTACCCCTGGTTAGATTGCCACAGGAGGATGAATGGCGTCCGACATAACGATCGACAGTCGCGCACAGCGCCGCGCACTTTTGGTGGTCGCTGGCAGCCAGCTCCTCGTTCTCACCTTGTGGTTCTCCGCCTCGGCAGTTTCACCCCAGCTCGAAGCCGAATGGGGCCTTTCCACCACTGAGGCGTCCTTGCTCACGCTCGCCGTCCAGATCGGGTTCGTTCTCGGCGCTCTCGCCTCGGCGTTGTTGAACCTCGCCGATCTCATCCCCGCCCGCCGACTATTCGTCATCGCCACCATCATCGCCGCTGGAGCGAACGCTGCTCTCGTCACGCTCGAAGGGTCCCCCCTTGTCCAAGCGACGATCCTTCGCTTGATCGTTGGAATCGCACTCGCGGGCGTGTATCCAGCCGGGTTGAAGGTGATCTCGGGGTGGTTCACGAAACGTCGCGGCATGGCCCTTGGCGTTCTCGTCGGTGCATTGACGGTGGGATCGGCGTTTCCCCACCTCGTGAGAGGAACGGGGCTGGACTGGATGCCTGTCATCCTGACGTCATCGGGTCTCGCTCTGGTAGGTGGCCTGCTGATGTGGCTGTTCGTTCACGACGGTCCATACGACACCACGGCATCCCCGTTCTCGGTGAAGCTAGTCGGAGCAGTGATGCGCAACCGCGGTGTCCGCCTTTCGACGTACGGATATCTCGGGCACATGTGGGAGCTCTATGCGATGTGGGCGTGGACAGCAGCTTTTCTCCTCGCGAGCGCCCAGGCAGGTGGGTACAGCACGGGCTGGGTCTCGACCGCGACTTTTGCGGTCATCGCGATCGGAGGGGTCGGCTCGTGGTGGGCAGGCACGCTTGCGGATCGCTTCGGCAGAGAGCGAATCGCGGCAGGAGCGATGGCGGTATCGGGTGCGAGTGCGCTGCTATCACCGTTCGTTTTTGGCAGGGCGCCGTGGCTTGTGATGGTCCTCTTTCTCGTGTGGGGGATGAGCGTGGTTGCAGATTCAGCACAGTTTTCAGCACTTGTCACGGAAACAGCTGAAGATCGATTTCGTGGCACCGCCTTGACACTGCAGACAGCGGTGGGATTCCTGTTGACGTTGGTGACGATCAGAGGAGTTCCGGTGATCGCTGAATCAATCGGATGGCAATGGGCGTTCCCGTGGCTGGCGATTGGTCCTGCGCTCGGCATCGCCGCGATGATGAGGCTCTCCCACATCGGGTCCCATGGCACAAAAAAGGAGCCCGTCGGGTCCCCCTGATGGTCCGCAACCAGTGCTGGTGTCGCCGGAAAACCGGGCGATCCCGCCAACGCAGATGGTGACGGGCATACGAAGTGTCGGCTGCGGACCGGACCCTTCAGGCTCTTGCACCTAGTTTCGGGAGATTCGAACCACCGGGATATAGGGACTTTCCCCTATTCTCCCGAACGCCCTATTGCTGGGGTGGCACCCATCCGGCGCGGTACGCCTGCGCCGAGAGTTCGTATCGGGACGCGATCCCGAGTTTCTGGAAGATGTGACTCATGTGGGCTTCGATCGTTTTCGGTGACAGAAAGAGAGCGGTCGCCGTCTGGCGGTACGTGTAGCCACGTGCGATATACCGGACAACATCGCGCTCTCGATCTGTCAGGTTCTCGATGTTGGAAGCCTCTTCAGCATCCTCGTCGATATCCAGCATGTATCCAGCAATCTGGGGTGAGATTGGGCGGCCACCGTCGAGGGCCTCTTGAACCAGTTCAGGAAGTGTCTCGCCCACGGAACTCTTCAGCAGATAACCATCCACGCCCGCATCAAGCATCATTGCAACGTCAACCCGGGCGGCCGATACCGACAGAGCGAGAAACTTCGTCGTCATGCCGCTTCTGTGGATGGCCAGAACAACATCAGCACCGGTACCGGATGGCAGGTTGACGTCGATGAGGGCAATATCCGGAGCCAATGTCGTGATGACCTTCACGGCTTCAACGACATCACCTGCCTCGCCAACGACCTCGAATCGTTCGGCCAGAAACTTCGATGCGCCGGCGCGAACGATCTCGTGATCGTCAACAACCACAACGGTTGCCCTCGTCATGCGCTCACCATGTCTACCTGTACCGCGACGAGAACCTCGGTCCCTTCTCCCGGCGCGGACACGACCCGAACCGAGCCACCAACGGATTCCATCCTGCCACGAATCGAGTGTTCCATGCCATAGCCAGCAGCGACAACCGCCTCGTCAAATCCCGGCCCGGCATCTCTCACGTAGACGCGTGCTTCACCGTCTTCTAGTGCCGCGTACACGTCAATTCGCTCACCTTCGGAGTACTTCGCGGCGTTCGTCAATGCTTCGTGTGAAGCATCCACGAGCGCACGAAGTCCTCCGTCCAATGGCCGGTCGATGCGGATGACCGAACCTATCTGCACCCCGAAGAGCTCTTCGACCTCGGAGATCCCCGCGAGGAGGCGGTGCTTGAACGACGAGTCTTCGGACGATGCGTATGACTCCACGAGACTCCGTAACTCCCGCGACTGCCTCCTGGCGAGAGTTCGGACCCTTTGAGGATCATCCGCATCGATATCGATGACCTGAAGGGTCTGAAGCGCCGAGTCGTGCAGTCGGTTGCCGAGCTCGAGTCGCTCGAGGTGTCGAACTCGCTCATCACGTACAGACATCAGCTCGCGCACCGTCGCCCGGCGATACGCATCCGTCCTACGAATCGTGGCGAACAACCATCCGAACACCAGGCCCCACAGAATGAATCCGAACGAAGACAACGCCGGTACCGGTCCCTTGCCCCACGCGATCAGAATCGCGGCTTGCTCTAACCCGATCAACGTTGCAACAAAGGTGACACCCCAGAGATTCGTCCCGTATGCGGCGACGATGAGTGTCGGGATCAGGTACCCGCCGTGAAACAGGTCAGTGGCGCCCGCTGCCCAGGAGGCTCCTCCGACGACAAGGACTATCAACGTATCGCTGGCTACGAACCAGATCGATCCGAAAACCGCACGGCTCCTTGCGGCCCAAATGGTTACGACGGTCCAGATCGTTGCAATGACCATGGCTGCGATGACTATGACGCGGTTCGCCCCCGTGTCGATCTGCAAGGTGGCTATCACCAACATCAACATCCAGGCCCAACCCACAAGGCGGGTGATGACGACCAGGCTCCTCATCGCACCCTCGACCTGGGCCGTGATCTTGTCAGAAGCCTCGAGAGTCTGGGTCGCCGTCTTCTTCTCCGACTGGTCGGTCCTGCTCATACCGGGATCACCTTTCGAGAGCCGGTGAAGCAACCCTAATTCCGCTCACAATTTCCTGCCGCGTTCATCGGGTACTACCCGCTAGCGTGCCACGAATGGCACACGACGATTCAAGCTTCAGGTGGGGAGTAGGAACGTCTGCGTTTCAGATCGAGGGCGCCTGGGATGAGGACGGCAAGGGCGAGTCGATATGGGACAGGTTCCTTCACGAATCGGGCACGACGGCCAACGGCGACGAGACATGCGACCATTACCACCGGCTCGAGAGCGATCTCGACCTGCTCGCGACGCTTGGCGTCAATTCATATCGGTTCTCGACATCATGGCCAAGGGTGATCCCCCGGGGAACAGGCGCAACGAACGAAAAGGGCCTCGCCTTCTACGACCGATTGGTCGACGGACTTCTCGAACGAAACATCGAGCCCTGGCTGACCCTGTATCACTGGGACCTTCCTCAGCACCTCCAGGATCGGGGTGGTTGGGGAAACCGGGACGTCGTCGACTGGTTCGTCGAGTACGCATCGGTCATGGTCGAACACTTCGGTGATCGCGTGTCGAACTGGATCACCGTGAACGAACCGTGGGTGTCATCGTTCCTTGGCCACCACGATGGTGTTTTCGCACCGGGACTCACCGACTGGAACCTGGCGATCACCGCTGCTCATCACCAACTGCTGGCCCACGGCGCGGCTGTACGTACGATCAGACAGGCTGTGCCCGAAGCTCGCATCGGCATCGCCCTCGACTGCCGTCCTGCCTATCCACTGTCTTCCACAGCGGCGGACCTCGCAGCGACGTCACACTTCGATGGGTTCCGCAACCGCTGGTTCTTTGACCCCGTTTTCGGCAAGGGTTACCCCTCTGATATCGAGCAGTCATACGCCACTGAGGGTCGCTTCCCAAGTGGTCTCGTCCGAGAAGGAGATATGCGGAACATCGCAGAGCCGCTCGACTTCCTCGGAGTGAACTACTACACGTCGCTCGGGATCGATGCAAGCTCAGCGGAAAGAGATCACAGCGAGGCGACTGTCGGTGCGCCGGCACAAATCGGGTTCACCGAGATGGGTTGGAAAATCGATCCTGCCGCCCTAGGCAAGTTCCTACGCCGTATCGATACCGAGTGGGCGCCCCCTTCCATCATTGTGACCGAAAACGGGGCATCGTTCTCGGACAGCCCCGGCCCTGACGGCTCTATCCACGACGATCGTCGCATCGCGTACCTCGAGAGCCACATATCAGAGCTCGATACGTTGCGGGCCTCCGGCATCCCGATCGACGGCTACTTTGTGTGGAGTTTCCTCGACAACCTCGAGTGGGTCTCGGGTTTCGACCAACGATTCGGACTCGTTTACGTCGACCACGATACGCAGCGAAGAACCGTCAAGGACTCCGGCCTCTGGTACCGAGACCTCATCGAGGCCAGGCGCAGCACCCCTACCGATTGACCACCCGGGTTGGTACCATTGCGCCTTCTGATGGGCCTATAGCTCAGCCTGGTTAGAGCGCATCCCTGATAAGGATGAGGTCCCTGGTTCAAATCCAGGTAGGCCCAC